>JBLNGH010000471.1:0-8323 GCA_050264575.1 Acidobacteriota bacterium
CGTCGGCGTGGCCGTCGCGGACGCGACCGAGCTGGTGCGTCTCTTCGATCGCCTCTTCAGCCTCGCCACCGACTCGCCGGAAGACGTCGGACAGCATCGTGTGCGGTTCGTCGGCACTGCCGGCACGACCATCGAGCTCGTCGAGCCGCGCACGGCGGAGTCTCCCGTCGCGAAGTTCCTGCAGAAACGCGGGCCCGGGTTGCATCATCTCTGTCTGCTCGTGCCCGACCTCGACGCCTCCATGGCGACGCTCAAGGAGCGCGGCGTGCAGTTCATCGACGAACAGCCGCGTCCGGGCGCCCACGGATCGCGCATCGCGTTCATCAAGCCGGCGAGCGTCGGCGGGCTGCTGGTGGAGTTGAAGCAGAAGTGATCGAACCGGTTGACAAATGATCCAGTTGGGCGACCTGGAACTTCATTCGTTGTCGGACGGAGGGTTCAAGCTCGACGGCGGCGCGATGTTCGGCGTCGTGCCGAAACCGCTCTGGTCGCTCCGCGCGGCGGCCGACGAACGCAACCGGATCCAGCTGGCGATGCGGCCGCTGCTCGTCCGATCGGCGTCGCAGATCGTGTTGATCGACGCGGGAGTCGGAGACAAGCTCAGCAGGAAGGAACGCGAGATCTACGCGATTGACCGGCAGCCGTCGCTCGAGGACTCGCTGGCGTCAATCGGTCTGGCGCCGTCGGACATCGACGTCGTCATCGCATCGCATCTGCACTTCGATCATGCAGGTGGCCTGACGCAGTCGGCCGACGGCGGCTGGCGGCCGGCGTTTCCGCGCGCGCGCTACGTCATCCGGCGGCAGGAATGGGACGATGCGACGCATCCGCACGAGCGAAACCGGGCGAGCTACGTCCCCGACGCGTTCGTCCCGCTCGAGGGCGCCGGCGTCGTCGATTTCATGGACGCCGACGGCGAGGTGCTGCCGGGGATCAGCGTCCACCGCACCGGCGGCCACACCATGCATCATCAACTGATCAAGATCACGTCGGGCGGCCGGACCGCCGCGTTCGTCGCGGATCTGATGCCGACGACGGCGCACGTCGACGAGCCCTGGATCATGGGGTACGACCTCTATCCCGTCGACACGCTGATGTACAAGAAGCGGTTTCTGCGCGAGGCCGTCGACGGCGAGTACGTTATCTTCTTCGAGCACGATCCGGCCATCGCCGCGGGGATCATCCGCGAACGTGGCGGCGGCCGGAAGGTGGTTGAGCCGGTTGCCGTATAGATACTTCGGCCCGACCTAGACGTCGGGCCGTCCACCTCTCATGCCACACACACCACGCATCGGCATCGTCGGCGGCTCGGGTCTGTACGACATGGCCGAGCTGACCGATCGCGAAGAGCGCACGGTCACGACCCCGTTCGGCGATCCGTCGGCGCCGTACGTGCTGGCCACGTTGAGAGGCCGCCGCGTCGTCTTCCTGGCGCGCCACGGGCGCGGTCATCGGCTGCTGCCGACCGAGCTGAACTTTCGCGCCAACGTCTTTGGATTCAAGCTGCTCGGCGTGGAGTGGATCCTGTCGGCGAGCGCCGTCGGCAGCCTGCGCGAGGACTACAAGCCGCTCGATATCGTGATCCCGACGCAGTTCTTCGACCGCACGCGCGGGCGAATCAGCACGTTCTTCGGCGACGGACTCGTCGCGCACGTGGGCTTTGCCCATCCCGTCTGCACGCTGCTCGGCGGCATCGCCGCCGACGCGGGCCAGCGGGCCGGGGCGACGGTGCATCGAGGCGGGACGTACGTCTGCATGGAGGGGCCGCAGTTTTCGACAGTCGCCGAGTCGAATTTTTACCGCGCCTCGGGGTTCGACATCATCGGCATGACAAACCTGCAGGAGGCGAAGCTCGCGCGCGAAGCGGAGATGTGTTACGCGACGATCGCGCTGGTCACCGATTACGACTGCTGGCATCCGGATCATGATTCCGTCACGGTCGAGATGATCGTGGCCAATCTGCTGCAGAACGCGCAGACGGCGCAGCAGATCATCGCCAATGCGGTCGAGCGGCTGCCGATTGAACGGACGTGCGAGTGCGGCCGCGCCCTCGCCACGGCGATCATCACGAGGCCGGAAGCCATACCGGCGGCGACGCGCGAGCGGCTGCGGCCGCTCATCGCCAAGTACATTTCCTAGCGGCCGGGATCGACTGTCGAGGTCACCTTTTAATGCGCATCATCGTCACCGGCTCGATTGCTTACGACTACCTGATGTCGTTTCCAGGCAAGTTCACCGAGCACTTCCTGCCGGAGCATTTCTCGCGGGTGAGCCTCAGCTTTCTCGTGGACACCATGGACAAGCGGCGCGGCGGCTGCGCGCCCAACATCGCGTACAACCTGGCCCTCCTGGGCGAACGGCCGGTGCTGATGGGCACCGCGGGGCAGGACTTTGGCGAATACCGGCAATGGCTCGACTCGTCCGGCGTGGACACGTCGCTCGTGAAAGACATCCCTGGAAAGTTCACCGCGTCGTTTTTCTGCAGCACCGACGCGGCCAACAACCAGATTGCGTCGTTCTACACTGGCGCGATGGCGCATGCCGCCGAGCTGTCGTTCCGCACCGTCGGCCGCCCGGACCTGGTGATCATCTCGCCGAACGATCCGGGTGCGATGATTCAGTACGCCGACGAATGCCGCACGCTCGGATTCCGGTTCATCTTCGACTTCGGACAGCAGGTGGCGCGGATGTCGGGCGACGAGCTGGCCGAGGGTCTGGCCGGCGCGCATCTCATCATCGGCAACGATTACGAGCTCGAGATTCTGCGGCAGAAGACCGGATTGAGTGAAACGGACCTGCTCGAACGGGTCGAGATCCTCGTCGTCACTCGGGGTGAGCACGGATCGTCGGTCATCCGTCCCAATTCCCGGGTGGACGTGCCCGCGGTGGCGCCGCGCCGAATCGTCGATCCGACCGGCGTCGGCGACGCGTACCGGGCCGGTCTCATGAAAGGGCTGGCGCACGGGGCCGAGGACGCCGTGTGCGCGCAGCTCGGCAGCGTCGCCGCGACCTACGTGCTCGAGCATCTCGGTGGACAAAGTCACGCGTACACGCCGCTGGAATTTCGTGAACGCTACGAGAACAGTTTTGGAGAGCTGCCGGTGCCGCTGTTGTAGGGCGACCCTTCAGGGTCGCCGGTGCCGGCCCTAAAGGGCCGGCCTACAGAGTTCCCATGATTCTGGTCATCCTCGTGACCGTCGCGTCGTACGGGCTCGCGTGGCTCATCGGCATTCCGTGGCTGATGCCGTTTCTGAATGCCGCCGGGGCCTGGGGGGTGATGGTCGCCGAGCTCCGGCGGCGCCGCACCGGCCGCGCGATCGCCGTGATGCTCGTCTGGGCGGCGACGATGGCGGTCGTCTCGACCGGGATGGCCAGCACGGGGTGGTCGCGATCTGAAGAAGGCACGGATCTATTCCTCCGCTCCTCGTATCGGGACGAGATGATCGAGTGGGTCCGCACCGGCGTCGGCGCGGAGAGCACACCATCGGTGTTCATTCCCCGGCATCTGGCGTACGCCGGTGTCTTCGCGGCCACGTCGCTCGTCACGGGCGGCGCGCTGGCGATGCCGATGGGCGCCGCGCTGATGAATCAGATGGGCGAGTACGTCGGCGCGATGACTGCCCAGAGCAAATCGCCCTTCGCCTCCGCCGTCCTCGGGTGGCACCCCTGGGCCGTCATCCGCATCATTGGCTTCGTCATGATCGGCGTCGTCCTGTCGGGTGTGCTGCTGTCGCGGGCACTGAACTTTCCCTTCAGTCTTGCGGCCGAGCGACACTGGCTCCTGATTGGTGTCGCGCTGCTCGTGATCGATATCGTGCTCAAATGGCTGCTGGCGCCCGCGTGGGCGCGCATCCTGAAGGGGCTGGCGGGTTGGTAAAGCTGCTGGTCGCCGCGTCGCTCGTCTGGCCGCTCATCCTGGCGGCGGCGGTGTGGGATCAAGCCGCGACCGGCGGGTCGATCTGGAGTCAAGCGATCTACTTTGCATGCTCGCGGATTTGCCACCAGCGTCCCGAGCGATCGTTTCACACGACCGGTATCAAATGGCCGGTCTGCGGACGATGCAGCGGCCTGTACTTGTCCGCGCCGGCCGGCGCACTGGCCGCGATGGTCGCGCTACGCCGGCGACGCCGTCCGTCACCGACCGAATCGGTCAATCACCGCACCCGAGACGATTCCCTGCGATGGCTGATCCTGGCGAGCCTCCCCACGGTGGTGACGGTCGCGCTCGAGTGGAGCGGGGCACCCATGACGACGCTCGCGCGCGCGCTTGCCGCGCTGCCGCTCGGCGCCGCGATCGCATTCGTCATCGTCCGCGTCGCGGCCGGACATCCGAAGGCGATCGAGTACACTGGCGCGCGATGAGCCGTTCGTCCCGAACCGCCGTCCGCGTGGAAAAATCCACGGCGTCGACGGTGGCGCCGCGTGCGCACCCGGTGCTCGTCGGCGTGCTCGCCTGGTGCGTCCCCGGTGCAGGTCACCTGCTGATGGGATACGCCCGCAAGGCTCTCACGTTCTTCGCCGTCCTCATCGCGATGTTTGCGATCGGCCTGGTCTTCGGCGGGCGGCTGTTTCCGTTTCAACTCAGCGAGCCGCTCGTGTTTCTCGCCGCGATCGCGCAATGGACGCTGGCCGTGCCGCGCGTCATTGCCGCGATGGCCGGCCTCGGCGCCGGGAATGTCATCGCCGTGACCTACGAGTACGGGAACACGTTTCTCATCGTCAGCGGTTTGCTGAACGCGCTCGTGCTCCTCGACGCCGTCGATCTGGCAACCGGACGGAAGGTTCGATGACGACGCACCTCGGCGTCATGATTCTGTTCGCCGCGTGCGTGGCGATCGTCTTCGGCACGCTGCTGCGCAACACGCCCCGGGATGAGATGCGCCTTGCAGTCCGAATCTTCGGCGGTCTCGTCGCCGGTGCGTACCTCGTCGGCTGGATCATGTACCTCACGCTCTGACCGTGCGGCGCTGGTTCTGGCTGTGGGGCCCGGCCATCCTGCAGATGGCCGTGATTTTCGTGCTCTCGGGCATTCCGAACCTCAAAGAGCTTCCCGGCGGCATTTCCGATTTCACCGGTCACTTCGCCGGGTACGTGATTCTTGGCGCGCTGGTCATCCGCGCCGTCGCCGGCGCGCGCTGGGCCGGCGTCGACGCACGAGCCGCGGCGCACGCGTGGCTCATCAGCGCCGCGTACGGTGCGAGCGACGAGTTCCATCAGAGCTTCGTTCCGGGTCGATCGCCCAGCGGCGTCGACTGGCTCGCTGACGCAGCCGGAGCCGCGGTCGCCGTCGTTGCGATCGCGCTCGTCGCGTCGCTCGTCCGGCGCGCGACCACCTCCGCCAAAGGCTGCGGTGGTCCGTAGCTTCAGCGAAGGCGGAAAGGGCGGGAAGTATAATCGCCGGCTATGGCATTCGAGAACCTGATCGTCGATCGGGACGGGGCAGTCTCGACCATCACGATCAACCGGCCGAAGGTGTTGAATGCGTTGAACGGTCCGACGCTCGACGAGCTTTCCGCGGCCGTCGACGCGGCGCGCCGCGACGAGTCGCTGCGGGTGATCATCCTCACGGGCGCCGGAGATCGCGCCTTCGTCGCCGGCGCCGACATCAAAGAGCTTGCCGTGCAGTCACCGGTCGGCGGCCGCGAGCACGCGCGACGAGGGCAGGCGCTCTTCGATCGCATCGAGCGGCTTGGCAAGCCCGTCATCGCGGCCGTGAACGGGTTTGCGCTTGGCGGCGGCTGTGAACTGGCGATGGCGTGCACGATCCGCCTCGCCGCCGATACCGCGAAGCTGGGTCAGCCGGAGATCAATCTGGGTCTCCTGCCGGGGTATGCGGGCTCTCAGCGTCTGCCGCGCCTGGTTGGCCGGGGCCGCGCGCTGGAACTGCTGCTCCTGGGCCTGCAGATTTCCGCAGAAGAAGCGTGGCGCATCGGGCTCGTCAATCGCGTCGTGCCGGCAGCAGAGTTGATGACCGAAGCGCGGACCCTGGCGCAAGCGCTGGCCGCGAAGCCGCCCGTCGCCGTGCGGTACATCCTCGAAGCCGTTGCGAGCGGCCTCGACATGCGGTTTGCGGACGCGGAGGACTACGAGGCCACGCTCTTCGGCCTCGTCTCGACGACAGAGGACATGCGGGAAGGCACGGCCGCATTCCTCGAGAAACGGAAAGCGGAGTTCAAAGGACGGTAAATTGTCTGGTGACGTGTATTGGTGATGTGGTGACGTGGTGATGTGGTGAGTTTCAGACAAGCGTTTTGACATCACCAATCACCACATCACCACATCACAATTTCATGGATCTTGTGCGCATAGCCATCGTTCTGTCCCAGTACCACGGATTCATCACGGAGCGTCTGGAGGCGGGCGCGCGGGCGGTGTTGCGTGAATCCGGTGTTGCCGACGAGGACATCGAGACGTTTCCGGTCCCCGGTGCTTACGAACTGGCGCAGGCCGCCCAGCGCGTCGCCGAGTCCGGCGGATGGGCCGCCGTCGTCTGTCTCGGCTGTCTGATTCGCGGCGAAACGCCGCACTTCGAGTACATCGCGGGGGCCGCGTCGGACGGCATCATGCGGGCCGCGCAGACGACCGGCGTGCCGATGGCGTTCGGCGTGCTGACGACGAACACGGCCGACGAAGCCATGGCGCGTGCGTCGGACGGCCCGTCGAACAAGGGGCGCGAAGCCGCGGCGGCGGCGGTGAGCATGGCCCGGCTGTACGAACGGATCGATGTGCGGTCGCCGGCGCCGACGCGGCCATGACCTCGCGGCGCCACCGGGCGCGCGAAGCCGCGTTGCAGATCCTCTATTTCTGGGAAGTGGGACGCACGGAACCGCAGCAAGCCATCGACGCCTATTTCCTGGAACATCAGCCGGACGCTCCGGAGACGGTCCGCGCCTACGCCGCCGACGTGGTTCACGGGACCATCGCGAACATCGACGCGCTCGATCGAGTCATCGAACGGCACTCGGCCAACTGGCGGCTCGAGCGGCTGGCGGCGCTCGATCGGCTGATCCTTCGAATGGCCGTGTGGGAGCTTCAGCATCAACCGGACGTGCCGCCGGCCGTCGTGCTCGATGAGGCGGTCGAGCTGGCGCGCACGTTCGGCGCGGAGGACTCCGTCCGATTCGTGAACGGCGTCCTCGACGCGATTCGCAAAGGGCTGCCCGAGGCCTGACACCATACAATCGTCATCGCCCATGTCGAACGAAGCCGAACAAATCGCGCAGCGGCAGGCGAAGCTCGACGAGCTGGTGCGGCTGGGTGTCCCCGCGTACCCCAATCGATTCGATCGGGCCGCGACGATCAGCGACGTCGTCGCACAGTACGAAGGACGGACCGGCGACGAGCTGGAGCGCGAGCGCCCGGAGACGCGAGTCGCCGGCCGGATCCTCGGAATCCGCGGGTTCGGCAAAGCGAATTTTCTCGTGCTGTCTGATGGTCTTCGTCGCGTCCAGGTCTACGTGCGCGAGGATTCACTCCCGCCCGGCGACTTCCGGGTTTTTCAGCTGCTCGATCTCGGCGATCAGATCGGCGTCGAGGGCCGTCTGTTCCGGACCAAGACCAACGAGCTCACGATCTGGGCGGCGCGTCTTCACTTTCTCGCGAAATGTCTGGTGCCGCTGCCCGAGAAATGGCACGGGCTCACGGACATCGAAACCCGGTACCGCCAGCGGTATCTCGACCTCATCGTCAATCCGGCCTCCCGCCACGTCTTCGAGACGCGCGCGCGGGTGGTGGCGGGTCTGCGGCGGTTTCTCGACGCGCGCGGCTTTCTCGAGGTCGGGACGCCGATGATGCAGCCGATCGCCGGCGGCGCGCTGGCCCGGCCGTTCGTCACCCACCACAACACGCTCGACCTCGATCTGTTCCTGCGGGTGGCGCCGGAGCTCTACCTGAAGCGGCTGACCGTCGGCGGCCTCGAACGGGTTTACGAGATCAACCGTAATTTCAGGAATGAGGGGATTTCGACCCAGCACAACCCCGAATTCACGATGCTCGAGTTCTACGAGGCCTACGTCGACTACGACCACCTGATGCGGCTGACCGAGGAGATGCTCTCGACGTTGGCGAAAGAGGTGACCGGCTCGCTCGAGGTGCCGTACGGTGAGCACCGGCTGAACTTTGCGCCGCCGTACCGCCGCCTGTCCGTCCGCCAGGCCGCGGCCGAGGCGGCGGCCGCGCGGCTCGGCAGGACGACCACGGAGGCCGATTTGCGTGATCCGGCCTCGGCGGCACGGATTGCCGCCGATCTTGGCCTCGCGCCGGAAAAGCCGACAAGCGGGCGGACGGCGAGTCAGGCCGGTCCCGGCAAGATTGCGTTCACGAT
>JBLNGH010000472.1:0-5849 GCA_050264575.1 Acidobacteriota bacterium
GCCTGCGCCCCGTTGATCAGGAGATTGAGCAGCACGAGCTTGAGCTGTTCCAGATCGCCTGCGACCTCGCCGTCCTCGACCGCGACTTCGATGTCGACTTCCGCGAACCTCGGATCCTCCCGCAACAGCGAGATGGTGCCGGCTACGAGGCTGGAGATCAAGAACGACCGCAGCCTGGGCTCATGCGGACGGGCAAATTGCAGGAGATCCTGGACGATGTCGTTCAGCGTGTCGATCCGCTTGACGACCTCGACGATCACGTCATGTTCGGGACTGCCCTCGGGCAGGCGCCGTCCCAGCACCTGCATCGCGCCGCGAATTCCCGCCAACGGATTGCGCACTTCATGCGCCACGACGGCGGCCATTTTCCCGAGCTGCGCGAGCGCGGTCTGTTCGCGCAGGGCGGCCTCCGATCGTTTGCGCTCCGTGATGTCGTAGCGAATCGCAATGTATTGACGGGGACGGCCGTCCTCGTGGAGGAACGGCACGATCGTCGTGTCCACCCAGTAAAGAGACCCGTCCTTGGCGCGGTTCCGGATCTCGCCGCGCCAGACGCGGCCGTGGGCAATCGTGCGATACATCTCTTTGAAGAACTCGACCGGGTGAAGTCCGGAGTTCAGGATGCGGTGATTCTGCCCGAGCAGCTCCTCCTCCGAGTATTTCGAGATCTCGCAGAACTTGTCGTTCACGTAGGTGATGTCGCCGTGAACGTTCGTGGTCGCCACGATGGCGGACTGGTCGAGGGCGTACTTGATATCGCGCAGATCCCTGGCCGACTCGTCCGGGACCGCGGCCACCTCACGGCTTAGCTCAGGGCCGCGCTCACGGATCTGTCGTCGAGCGTCCGTGCCGATTCCTCGTCGGCTGGCTGACCTCGGGCGTTTCGTTGACTTGGGTCCTGACATGTCTGAGATCTGGCGCGACCCTTGAATATATCTGGTTGGGGCGAGGCGAAACCGCCCAAACATGAGGTTCCGGCAATGGCGACTGAGCACGCGGGGGAATTCTCCGAGATGAGCGGGGGAAAACTGCCCACGCCGGTCGTGCTTGTCATCGACGACGAGCCGCTGATCAGGTGGTCGCTCTCCGAGGGGCTGGCAGACGTCGGCTACGTCGTGAAACAGGCCTCGACCGGAGCGGAGGCCCGTGAGGTGATCGCCGCAACCCAGAACGACCCTCTCGTCGTCGTGCTGGACCTCCGCCTGCCCGATGTCTCCGATCTCTCCCTGCTTCGCGACATCCGGACGCGGCGCCCCGACGCGCCGGTGCTCATGATGACGGCCCACGGCACGTCGGACGACGCGGGTCAAGCGATGCGCCTCGGCGTGTTCAAATTCGTGACCAAGCCATTCGACGTCCACGCCCTGGTCGATCTCGTCGGAGAGGCGTGGGCGGCCGCACATTAGAATTCGGATTCATTGATCCGGCCGTCCACTCTATACTCGCTCCGTGGCTACCCGGCGCGTACTCATCGTTGACGACGAACCGCTGATTCGCTGGTCGCTTGCCGAGCGGCTGCGGGCCGACGGACACCAGATCATCGAGGCGGGCACCGCCGCCGAGGCGCTGGAGAAAGCCCAGTCCGGCGTCGACCTGGTGCTCCTCGACTACAAGCTGCCCGACGAGGATGGCCTGGCGGTTTTGCGCAAGCTGCGGGAGCTCGATCCCGAGATGCTCGTCATCATGCTGACGGCGCACAAGGGCGTGGAGACCGTCGTCGTAGCCATGAAGGCCGGCGCGTTCGATTACGCGACCAAGCCGTTCGACGTCGAGGATGTCGCCGTGCGGGTGTCGCACGCCCTCGAGACCACCAGGCTGCGTCGCGAACTCCGGATGCTCAAGGACAGCATGGCCCGGCCGTTCGGGCTCGGCTCCATCATTGGCGAATCGGACGTGATGCAGCGGCTCAAGGCGCTCGTGCGTCGCGTCGCGACCAGTCCAAGCTCGACGGTGCTGCTCACCGGCGAAAGCGGCACGGGCAAAGATCTCATCGCCAAGGTAATCCATTACCTCAGCAACCGGGCTGGCGCTTCCTTCATCAACATTACGTCCTCGGCGATGCCGGAACACCTGCTCGAGTCGGAAATGTTCGGCCACGAGCGCGGCGCCTTCACCGACGCGCGGCAGCAGAAACGCGGACTGCTCGAGCAGGCCGACGAAGGGACGGTGTTCCTCGACGAGATCGGCGAAATGGTGGCGGCGCTGCAGTCGAAGCTGCTCCGCTTCCTGGAGGAGAAGCAGTTCAGACGCGTTGGCGGGAACGCCGACATTCAGGTGGACGTGCGAGTGATCGCGGCGACGAACCGCGACTTGGAAGGACAGGTCAAGGCGGGAAAGTTTCGCGAGGATCTGTACTACCGGCTGAACGTCCTGCGCATCGAGGTGCCGCCGTTGCGCGAGCGGGGGGACGATATCGCGCTGCTGGCGCAGCATTTCATCGAGACATTCGGTCGGGAGTTCAAGCGGCCGGTGAAAGGATTGAGCCACGCGGCCGAAGCCGCGCTGCGGACCTACAGCTGGCCTGGAAACGTGCGCGAGCTCCGCAATCTCGTCGAACGCGCGGTGCTGCTCGCCGAGGGCGAGATGCTGGAGCCGCACGATTTCGACAGCCTGCACACGTCACGCGTGGCGACCACGGCCGAGGGATCCGGTTTCTCACTGCCGGCCGAAGGGATCAACCTCGAAGACGTCGAGAAGAACCTCGTCATTCAGGCGCTCGAGCGAGTGCACGGCAACCAGACGCGCGCGGCCGCGCTTCTCGGACTTCATCGCGACCAGATCCGGTACCGGATCGAGAAGTTCGGGCTCAAGAAAGTCGAGACTGAATAGAGCCCGGCCCAGCTTTCCAGCCCGGCCTGGTTGACGCGTACGACTTTATCCCGGACGGTGATGGTCCCCGTGCGCGCGGTTCCGGCCATGTTCGGCGCGATCGTAAAGAACACGCGATCATCGCCTTGATGCGGCATCGACGTCGTAATCGTGATCCAGGACACATCGGAAACCGCCGTCCAGACGCACGCGTTCTGAAGAGCGCCGCCGCACGTGTACGGCTCGCTTTGCTGGATGACATCGAAGCTTTGCGCGCTGGCGGCCGAACCGACGTCGAACACGTCTCTGCTGACCGCATAGTAGCAGCCGGCCTGGAGGACGCGGACGTTCTGCCCCAGCGTCGGCGTCGGCCAGCGAACCATCACGATGCCCTGTCTCGGAGGATCCCAGTTGTCCGTCACGCGGAATCGCACCGGTCCCGACGCGTTGCCCGAGTTCCCGGCGGTAATGCTGATCCACGGCGACTCGGTGGTGACGTTCCAGGTGCAACCCTGCTGCGTCGCAACCGAGAAGGTCAACTCGTTCGGGACGGACATGCACGGCGTCAACTCGACGGGGGCGACGCTGTATTGGCAGTCGGCGGGCGGCGGCTGCGGCTCTGCGGCAGCCTGCGCGATGGTGACCTGCACGCCGGCGACGGTGAGCGATCCGCTCCGCGCCGTCGTGGCTGCGTGCGGCGCAACGGTGTATGACACGGTTCCGTTCCCCTGTCCGGTCGACCCGGACACGATCGTGATCCACTCCGTCGTCGTCGTCGCCATCCACGAACAGGACGACGCCGCGACGACAGCCACCGTGCCGTTGCCGCCGTTCGCCACAAAGCTCTGCTGCCGGGGCGTCACATCGAAGGTGCACGGTGCGCGTCCTTCTTCGACGATGCTGAACGAAAGGCCTGCGATAGCGATAGTACCGGTGCGGCTGGACTCATCCGGGTTGGGCGCCACCGAGTAGCTCACCGAACCCGGCCCCTTGCCGGCCGATCCGCCGGTAATCGAGACCCACCCTGTGCTGGACGCGGCGGTCCATTCACACTCCGCTCGTGTCGAAACCGTCACGACGCCGGTACCGCCCTCGCTGCCAATCGTCCGGTTCGCCGGCGACAGCGTGTATGAGCAGGGAATCGGTGATGGATCGGTGGGGTCGTCGCCGCCACAACCCGCGAGCGGCAACATCAGAATTGCAGTGCTGACCAAGACCGCGAGAGGGCCGCGCGGCATAGGTCACCTCCACGCCACTCAGAGCAACTTTTCCGCCAATCCCCTCGGCAAGAAATCGCCACAGTGGGGCGCAAAAGCCCGCGTGGAAGGCGGAGGATTCCGCCAGAGAGGCGAAAAATCCGGCACGGGACGATTCGGCCGTTTAGGCACCTATCTGGCATACACTGCTGCGTCCTGGATCGCGTGGCCAGACGGCCGCGCGCTACGCCGATGCGTGTCAAAGCGCACCCGTTCACCTCGCAATGGGCCGTCCGGCCGTTGGACCTGCTGGACCGGACGTGCCTCTTACGCCTGGCGCGGATCCTCCGCGGATCACCAGTCCGGGTGCGGCTCTGGAATGGCGCGAGCGTCGCGCTCAGCGATGGCACGCCGGTCGCGACCGTCGTCATCCACGATCGAATGACGCTCGTCAGGCTGCTGACCAATACCGAGCTGGCGTTCGGCGAGGCGTACATGTCCGGCCGCCTCACGGTGCAGGGCGATCTCGTACGGATGATCGAGGGGGTCAATCGCGCACTTGCGGGACCGCCGAGCCTGGCGACACGGCGAGGGCGCGCCGCGTCCGACGCCGACGCGCGCCGCAACGTGCACGTCCATTACGACCTCGGCAACGATTTCTACCGGCTCTGGCTCGATGACGCGATGGTGTACACGTGCGCGTACTTCGATCGGCCGGATGCTTCGCTCGAAGACGCGCAGCGGGCCAAGTTGGACTACGTCTGCCGGAAGCTGCAGCTTCGACCGGGCGAGCATGTCATCGAGGCCGGCTGCGGCTGGGGGGCGCTTGCGCTGCACATGGCTCGCGAGTACGGCGTGTCGGTGCGCGCCTACAACGTCTCGGCCGCGCAGTTGCAGTATGCGCGCGAACGTGCCGCGTGTGAAGGACTCGCCGATCGCGTGACGTTTTCCGATCAGGACTACCGATCAATCGAGGGGCGCTGCGACGCGTTCGTGTCGATCGGCATGCTCGAGCACGTGGGCCCCGCGCAGTATGGCGCGCTCGGCTCGGTCATCGACCGTGTGCTCGACCGTACGCATGGCCGCGGCCTGCTGCACTTCATCGGCAAGAACGTTCCGATGCCGTTCAATCCATGGGTCACCAAGTACATCTTTCCGGGAGCATATGCCCCGGCACTCGGCGAGATGCTCGAGGATGTCCTGCAGCCACACGCGTTTTCCATACTGGACGTGGAGAACCTGCGACTCCACTATGCGCGAACGTTGGCGTTGTGGCTCGAGCGGTTCGAGGATCACGCCGAGGCGATCGCGGGGATGTTCGATCCGGTGTTCGTCCGCATGTGGCGGTTGTACCTGGCCTGCGCGCAAGCCGGTTTCCTCAGCGGCGATCTGCAGCTCTTTCAGGTGACGTTCGCGCGGGCCGACGACAACACGCAGCCCTGGACCCGTGAATCGTTGTACGCGCAGCAGTCCCATGGATCGCTGTGACGTCCTCGTCGTCGGCGGTGGACCGGCGGGCTCGAGCTGCGCGCGGCGGCTCGTCCGCGCCGGTCTCGACGTCGCCGTCCTCGACAAGGCGCGCTTCCCGCGCGACAAAGTCTGCGCCGGCTGGATCACGCCCGCCGTCGTCCGCGCGCTCGACCTCGATCTCGCGGAGTACGGCCGACATCTCACGCTGCAGCCGTTCACGGGGTTTCGCACCGGTCCATTCGGCAAGGAACTTCGGCTCATCGATTTCGGCACGCCGATCAGCTACGGCATCCGGCGGTGTGAGTTCGATCACTATCTGCTCACGCGATCGGGCGCGCGCGTGATGGCGGGACAGCCTTTGACTGATTTGCGACG
>JBLNGH010000473.1:0-30422 GCA_050264575.1 Acidobacteriota bacterium
AGATCCCGGCAGCATGAGCTTGCCCGAATCGGCCGCGAAGATCTCGCCCGTCTTGCCGACGGCCCATTCCATGAACAGCCCGGCGTTCGTCTGATGGTCGTGCGCGTCGTCGGCCAGGCCCGTGATCCCTTCTTCCGCCTGCTCCAATGTCGTGAGCACGTGATGCACGATCCGCCGGCCGACGGGAGTTGCCGGCCTGATTTCAATCGCGCGGACCCATCGCGCTTCCGTGACGCCGGTCTCGGTCACCGGCCTGAACCATTTGTCCTGCGTGCGCGCGGCCAGCGTGTACGGCGGCGACTTGAGGACGAGATCCGGCTGGCCGTACAGCGGCGCAAACTGCCAGCCCTCCTTCGCGCGCATGTCCACGGCCGGCGGCAAATCCTTCGGATCGCCTTCCGGCATCCCGTCATCCACCCAGCGGACGATCGTGGCGATCTGCGCGTCGCTCAGGCTGCGGTCGTTCTTGAACTGCTGAATGCCGACGGTCTTGTCGATGTGCCACGGCGGCATCAGACGCTCGGAGACCTTCGTCTTGATCCGCCGGCCGTATTTCTTCGCGTCGTCGTAGGTCAGGAGCGCCATCGGCGCGATCGAGTCCGGCTGATGGCAGACCTGACACTTCTGCTGGAGGATCGGCGCGACGTCCTTCGTGAATGTCACCGCGCCGGCCGGTTGTTGCGGTTCGCTGCCGGCCTGACCGCGAATCGACAGAAGCGCGACGAACGCGATGGTGCCCGCGACGACGAACGGCCACATCCAACGGTTGGATTTCATGACGCCCTCACTTCGTCACATTGACCTTCACGAATCCATTCGTCCAGCAACACTGCGCATGACCGGCGCCGGTGACACCGGAGGCATCATTGGCGCGCACCCGAAGCATATAGGCACCCGGCTCGCTGAAGGCGACGGCTGTCGCTGCTGAGCCGCCCGCCGAGGGGATTCTCGCGGTCGGCGGCGTAAAGGTGACGGTTCCGGGGCCCTGATGCTTGAACCACGTCAGCGTGACAGGCAGGGCGCCGCGACCGGCGCCGGCCACGCTTCCCGCCGACTTTCCATCGTCGCGCGCCCAAACGGTCACATTCAACGGCGTCCCGACCGTTGCCGGCATCGGCCCTGCCGTGATCCCCAGCGGCCCGCTGCCTTCAGGCCCGTCGCTTGCGAACTTCAGAGCCGGCGGCGTGTTGCCCGAACCCGCTTCGCCTTCGAGTGCGTCGATCTGCCAGTTCGGATGCAGGCGCCCCGGAATTGCGTACGTCTCGCCGCGGATCTTCAGCGTCCACGTCACCAGCTTGTCGCCGAAGTTGGCCGGCACCTTGACGGCGAACACGCCCCAATTTCGTCCGGGCTGGAAGCTCGTCGGCTGTCCCTGATTCTGCTCGCCGGGCTCGATGAAGTTGTCGGCGCCGATCGGAATCTCGACGACTTCTTTGGAGTTCCGATTGAAATAGCCGAACGAGATGCTGAACGTCCCGTCGCCGTTGGGGTACCAGCCTTCGAAGGCGGGCGTGACGGTCTGGCCGGTCTCGCGGACCGGCGTCAGCGGTTGTTGCCCGGCCAGGCCCGGCAGGGTCCATCCTGCCAGCGCAGCACCAGTCACGAGCACGGCAAGCATGAGATGCCGCCCGCGCATCAGAGGCTCCGATTTGGCGTTGGTGCCATAACCGCTGTGGGTGAGGCCGGAAGCGGTCCTAATCTTAGCGATTTCCCCGCCTGTCCTCAAAGGCGCGCCCGTAGCTGCTACAATCTCTTGCTCCCCCCACAGACAATATTGCAGTCCGATTCCCGGCGGACTGCTGATGGTCGGGCATGAAGCAGACTCCAATGCTTGCGTTCGAATCGGTGGTGTTCCCGGACGCTCCGGATGGGACTGGCAAGACGAACTCGGGCGCCCACGGCCGGGATCTGGCCAACTGGCTGGCCGACCAGCTCCGCACGGCCGGTGTCCCGGCCCAGAAAGTGATCCCCGAAGATTTCGGCTGGTGTGTGCACGTCAAGCCCGAATCCCAGCAGTCGATGTACGTCGTCTGCGCCGGCTCACCCGAAGGGCCGAACAAATGGAAGGTGTTCGCCTTCACCGAAGAAGGCGTGATTTCCAAGCTGATGGGCAAGGATAAGACCGCCGACCCGCTCACGGAGCTGTTTGGAGTCGTGAAGCAGTGTCTGTTGGAGGACCCGACAATCGAGAATCTCCGGCAGGAGTAGTGATTGTCGATCGGGTACTGCGGCGTCAGGGTTTGGCTGATTTCTCGATCAGCTTCCCAAGCACGCCGAGATCGACGTCCGAAAGCTGCTTGATGTAGAGGCAGCCCCTCCCCGTCTTGAACTTGCCGAGCTTCGACATGAGCGCCGGCTGCGACTGGATGCCGAGCCCGTACAGCGTCAGCGCATTTTTCCGCGGCGAGAACCCGGTCTTGAACCAGTCGCCTTCGCGACCGCTGTCGTACTTGTAGTGGTGGTCACCGAAGCCGACGATCGAGGAGCCCCACATCTTCGGCTCCGCCTTCGTCGCCTTCTGCATCATCCGGACGAGCGTGCGGCAATCGCGCCGGGCGTTCTCGTCAGCGATCGCATCGATGAAGGCGCCAACGTTCGCCTTCGTCGCTTTCGTCTTCAGCTCGGCCATGAAAACCTCCCGGCACAGAACCCTGTCAAGGCTAGGAGCCTCAACGCGACCGCGCGCATTACGTGACGGCGCGGTCGGTGATCTCCAGCCCTTTGTCGATGATCGCGAACCCCTCGCGCAGCTGCTCTTCGGTGATGCAGAGCGGCGGATTCGTGAAGAAGTTGTGCCACCGGACGAAGGTAAACAACCCTTCCTGACGGAAGAACTTCGCGAGCGCGGCCATTTCCGGCGAGCTTCCGCCGAACGGCGCCAGCGGCTCGCGCGTCGCGCGATTGCGCGTGAGCTCGACGATGCCGAAGAGACCGATCGATCGCACGGCACCCACCGACGGATGACGCGCGGCCAGATCCGCCAGCAGCCCCTTCATGATCTCGCCCATCGCGCGCGCGTTGTCGATGAGCCCTTCATCCTCATATACATCGAGATTCGCGAGCGCGGCGGCGCAGCCGAGCGGATGGCTGTTGTACGTAAGGCCGCTCGAGAACACACGGTCCTTGAACGTGTCCGCGATCGCCCGCCGCATTCCGACTGCGCCGAGCGGCACGTACGAGCTCGTCAGCCCCTTCGCCATCGTCATCAAATCGGGAACGACGTTCCAGTGATTGACGGCGAACCATTTGCCGGTGCGGCCGAACCCCGACATGACCTCGTCGGTAATCATCAGGATGCCGTGCTTGTCGCAGAGCGCGCGCACCCCGGGGAGAAATCCGTCGGGCGGCACGATCACACCGTTGCTGCCGACGACCGGCTCCATGATGAAGCCGGCGATCGTCGACGGCCCCTCGAGCTGGATCACTTCCGCGAGATAGTCGAGGGCCTGCTCAGCGCTGACGTAGCCGCGCTCGAGGCCGTGGTACGGGTTGAGGACGTGCACGATGCCGGGCAGCGCGGGCTCGGTCCAGCGGCGCGGATCGCCCGTCGCCGAAATGGCGCCCGCGGTCGCGCCGTGATACGAGCGGTAGAACGCCAGAATCTTCTGGCGGCCGGTGATCCATCGCGCGATCTTGATCGCGTTCTCGTTCGACTCGGCCCCGCCGTTCGTGAAGAAGAACGCGTCGATGTCGCCGGGACAAATCGCCGCGAGCCGCGCGCCAAGCCGCGCGCGCCCTTCCGTCGCCAGAAACGGACTGATGTACGGCAGCGTCGCCGCCTGATCCTGGATCGCCTTGACGACGCGCGGATGGCCGTGGCCGATGTTCACGCACATCAGCTGGCTGTTGAAGTCGAGGTACCGCTTGCCCTCGGTGCTCCAGAAATAGACGCCCTTCGCGCGCGCGACAGGAATGGGATCGACCGCGCTCTGCGTCGACCATTCGAAGAGCGTGTGCCGCTTCGCGAGCCTGACGATCTCGTCGCCGGTCATCCCGGCGCGATCAGCGGTGTCGACAGGTGCGCTGGTTGGGACAGAGGGATTCATGGGAGTTCTCCGGATAAACTTCGAACCCGCCTTCGCCGTTGGCTTCGGCGAGGCAGGCTTCAAACTTCGAACTTAAGACCTTAATTGTCCAAGGCGGATCGATACGAAAACCGCCATCTTGGAAGGCTCAATTATAAGACCGGCGCGGTCTGGGTTTTTTCCGAAGTTCGACGTTTGTAGTTCGAAGTTTGAAGTTAGACCAGCGTCAGCGAATAGCCGCGCTCCAAGTCGCCGGGCCGCGCCGGTTGATCGACGCCGAGGAGGGATCGGTGTCCGGCGAGCGGTTGCCGGGCGCGCGCTGAAACGCGATGCGGGCCCCGTCGCGATCGAAGTCGTTGGGCTCCGTGCGGGCCTCCGCGTTCATGACCGACGACCGGATGGTCACGTGCTGGTAGCCGAGCGCATGACCCAACTCGTGCGATCGCAGCGATCGCTTGAAGCTGCTCACGCTCTTGTCGAAATCGCGGTCGAGCATGACGATGCCGGCGACGATGCGGCCGTCGCTTTGAAAGCGCCAGCGCCCATATCCCCAGAATCCCGTCGCGGCGGTGAGGCCGGCCATCCGGCTGACCGTGATCATGTCGTCGTTCAGAAGCGGGACGCGGGTGCCTTGCGCCGATTCGTTCCGGTTGACCGACGCGAAGTCGTTGTACGTCCCGCCCGTGAGCTGCGGCAGCGCCCACGTGAGATCGCTCACGATGGAATCGAAGTCCGGCGTCGGCATGATCTCGTTCAACGCGACGGCATCCGCCTGATTGACATCGGTGAACTGCAGCGTGCGGGTCTCGACGAGGAGCGGCGGCGCGTTGGTCCAGCGGCGCAGCGACGGCGCCCGGAACATCTCGTCGAAGGCGCGCAGATCGAAGCTGTTCGTGATCAGCGAGATCAGGAGATCCGCCCCCGGCACGCGCGCGTTCGTGCGCCGCTCGACCACATCGGGACCATTGAAGATCAGGAGTCGCGGCTCGCTCGAAGCCGTCGCCGCGGTCACGAGAAACGCACCCGACGCGTCGCACGTCGTTCCGATCAGCCCGTCGCCCTCCACCTTGATGCTGGGCACGCCGGATTGGGTCACCGCCTCGACCGCGCGCCCCATCGCGAGATACGGCGACGGCGCCAGCATGAAGTCCGCTTTCTCGTCGGCGCTGAGCGTGAGGTTCGTGCTCTTAGGAAGATGCACCGGCGCAGACGCCTGGACGGTCAACGCCCCCTTGTGCAGATTCGAGAGCACGTACAAGCCCGAGTCGTCGGCGCTGGTTTTCATTCCGGCATCCGGTCCCAATGTGACCTCGACCACGGCCGCGCCAAGGCACGGGGCGGCCGACGGAAACGACACCACGCCTGACAACGACACACGGTCGACTTGCGGCGGCGCAGCCGGAAGCGTGAAGTCGACCGTCTGATTCGCGCCGAGCGTAATCTTCGAGGTCTGCGTCGTGTAGCCGTTGGCGGAGACCTGAAGCGTCATCTCGCCGGCGTCAAGATCCGTCAACGAGTACCGGCCGTCGGCGCTGGTCGTGGTGTTCTTGCCGGCGTTCGCGCCCGAGGAGACTTCGACGCGGGCTGAGGCGACCGCTGCGCCGCCGGTTCCGGCCACGACCCGTCCGCTTACCGTGAAGCGCGTCTGCGGCGAGGGTGTCGGGTCCGGCGTGGGCGTGGTGGGCGGTTTCGAACCGCACGCCCCGATCAGCAGGCCCGCAAACAGAAGGCCGCTTACGATTTTGCCCGCCGAAAACATCGCAAGTATCTGAATGCAAGCGTCTTGCCGGGAGCCATGCTGCGTCAGATCGAAATCGGTTGAAGTCGCGGTGCCTGACAGCCCGTGTCAAAGTTTCCCGGTGCCCTGTGAACACTTGGAGTGTCGTCGAGTGACACTTTTGCGTAACGGATTACCGTGTCGCAGCTAGGGCAAGCAGCTAAAACAGACTCGCGATCGACAGCGCCGAGAAGAACCCATAGAACAGCGACATGAAGACGAGCGTCATGCGCCGCCAGGCCGGGGGACGCACGTGGGGCGGCAGGAGCCGCGTGTTGATGTAGAGCAGGTGCAACGACGTGATGACGAACACGACTCCCGCGACGTTCGCGCCGATCTGCAGGAGGACGATGGGCTGCGCGAGCCGCAGCGCCGTGATGCCCCAAACCACCATGACGCCGAGAACCAGATAGTAGACCTTGCGCACGTCGCCGCCGCGCCACGCGCGAATCCGATGGCTGCCCGTCCACAAGATGTCCGTCAGCGAGCGAACCATGGCTTCCATCTGATCGAGCTGCGTCTTGAACAGAATCCACGCGCCGAGAAACGCAATCACTCCGGCGAGCAGCGGTCCGGCTTGCGCCCCGATGCTCGACGCGAGCGCCGCCGCAATGCCCAGGCCGCGAATGTCGGTCCCGCGCGGCAGGAACGTGACGTACAGCAGCGCGGGCAGCACCATGCCGAGCAGACCGCCGAGAAAGAACACGCCCCACTGATCGGCGCGGACGATCCGCCACCAGCCACGCCAGCGGCGCACGTTGGCTTCACTCGCGGCGAAGATGAATCCCGAGTGCGCGAGATTCACTTTCTTCCCGCCGACCGCCGCAGGAATGTAGCCGACGCGCTCGCCCATCCCGTAGCCGCGATCGCGCGCCCAGTTCGAGAGCGTGACGTTCGCCATGCCGCCCGCGCCTGCGTACGCAACGAGCGCGGCCAGCAGCACGAAGTCGACGCCCGCAGGCAGAAAGGTGAATTGTCCAACGGCCGTGTCGAATCCGGCGAGTCCGCCCGCAGCCGCACCCCAGACCGATCCCGGAACGTACACGATCGCCAGCACCAGAAAGCTGCCGAGAATGCAGGTAATCAACGCCCAGTTGAGAATCTCCAACGTGCGCTCGATGCGCCGGCCGATCAGCAACGGCGCGATGCTCGCGAGATATCCTGCGATGCCGATGAAGTACACCGTCGTGGCGTCCGCGGGACCGGCAATCCGGCGCGCAGAGAGAAAAAAAATGGCTCCCGCCGCGTTCGCGGCCCAGGCCGGCCATCCGGCCTGGAGAAAATACAGAATCGCGTAGATCCACGCCCACATCGTCGACGACGGGCGCGTGCGCATGAAACCGGTGAAGACCGGCTCGCCCGTAGCCACCGTGTAGCGCATCAGCTCGGTGTTGAAGATCGTCTGGAGAAAGACGGAGACGACGGTGACCCAGAGCAGCGTCAGGCCGTGGCGGACGAACACGGCCGGCCCGAGCAGGAACTCGCCGGATCCGATCGACAGTCCGAGCACGATGACGCCAGGCCCGACCACGCCCATCCATCCGAGCCCGCTGGGCCGTGGCGCATCGGGGAGATCCGCAGTCTTCCACGCGGGCAGACCGGAGCGCGCTTCGACGGGAATGGAATGCGGATGAGACATGCCGGTGGCCTGCGCAACACTACATGCGAGCCAGCCAGCCGGCAAACGCCTGACACAACAGCGCCCCGACGGCGGCCATCGCGATGCCCCAGAGCATCAGCCGGCGGAAGAGCGCCTGCGCTTCTTTCGCGTCCACGACGGCGGCAGCGAGACAGAGCGCGCCGAGCGTCGACAGCGGCGAGACGTCGACCAGCGACGCGCCGACGTTGATGCTGAGCGCCACCGCCAGCGGATCACCGCCGCCGAGGCGCGCGACCAGTCCCGGCACGGTCGGCAGAAACGTCGGCAGCACGACGCCGGACGTGCTGCTGTAGATCGAGATCACGCCGGTCACGAGCGCGACGACGCCGTTGACGATCGCCGGCGTCGCGAGCCACGCCAGGGCGTCGGTGAACAACGCGAGTCCACCCGTCGTTTCGAGCACGCCGATGAGTACCGTGACGCCGGTGACCATGAGGATCACGCTCCACGGCATCCGCTTGATGGCCTGCGACTCGTCGACCGAGCGCGTGAGCGTAAGCACGAGCGCCCCCGCCATGGCGCTCAGGCCGAGATCGGTGAGGTTGAGCTTGAACGCCACGACCGACGCCACCCAGACGACCGCCACGGCGAGCGTCAACCACTGTGCGCCCGTGAAGACCGGCACGGCACGAGCGTCAGCCGCCGACG
Source organism: Acidobacteriota bacterium (assembly GCA_050264575.1). Classification (GTDB taxonomy): domain Bacteria; phylum Acidobacteriota; class Vicinamibacteria; order Vicinamibacterales; family SCN-69-37; genus DASQFI01. Next base: position 8,111 of record JBLNGH010000473.1, read on the forward strand.
CGGAATTGGACGCGAGACGATGACCACGCAACAGAAAGTAGCCGGCCGCCGCGACGGCAGCGCTTGCCACGAGGTTCGCGAGCATCACCTTCAGCCAGTGATTCCCGAGCCCGGCCTCCGCGATCTTCGAGTTGGCGATGACGCCGACCGCGCTCACCGGCGAGAGGTTTCCGGCGTTGGCCCCGTTGGCGACCATGATCGCCATCAGAAATGCCGGGACGCCGACGCGCGCCGCTGCCGCCATCGCGAACGGCGCGAGCAGGGCGACCGTCGACACCGATCCGGGCCCGACGGCGGACACCAGACAGGCAATCGCGAAGAACACGAGGGGCACGATTCGCGCGCTGCCGCGCGCCAGACGGACCGCGCGCTCCGCGAGCCGCTCGAGCGTGCCATTGACCTCGGCCGACGCGAACAGCAGCGTGACGCCCGTGAGCGCGAGAAACAGCGGGGTCGGAAAGCCGCGGACGATGACGTCGGCGCCGAGACCGGCGACGTAGCGCCCGACGATCCACGCGAGCGCCATCGCGACGAGCCCCACATTGATGCGCGTCGTCATCGACAGCCCGATGGCCGCGAGCAGCGCGAGAAGCGAGGCGACCGCGGCGCTCACGGTTTTTCGAAGAGTGCAGCCACGTCAGGCTTGACCACCTTCCCCATCGCATTTCGCGGAAGCGTGGTCACGGCGCGAAGGACTTTCGGGATCTTGTGCGGCGCGAGACGCGCTCGCGCCCAAGGCTCGAGATCGGCGAGCGTGAGGCGTTCGGCTGGCTTGAGCTCCACGGCGGCGCACACTCGCTGTCCCCACTCCTCGTCGTCTACCCCCACGACCGCGCATTCGGCAATCGCCGGATGCTCGCGCAGGACGTCTTCGATCTCGAGCGCGGAAATCTTGTGGCCGCCGCTCTTGATGATGTCGACGCTGGTGCGTCCGAGCAGCCGGTACGCGCCGTCCTCCGCGACGGCCAGGTCGCCGGTGCGAAACCAGCCGTCGCGAAAGGCCTCGCGTGTGGCCTCCGGCCGGCGCCAGTATTCACCAAACACGGTGTCGCCGCGCACCACGATTTCGCCGGGGACGTTTTCCGGAACGGGACAACCGTCCTCGCCGGCAAGCCGGACCTCGACGCCCGGAAGCGGACCGCCCACACGGCCCGGCAGCCGCGCGCCATGCAGCGGATTGGCCAGCGCCATCCCGATCTCGGTCATGCCGTAGCGCTCGAGGAGCACCTGGCCGGTGATTTCACGCCACCGTTCGAGGATGCGGGCCGGCAACGCCGCGGATCCCGACATCATCAAACGCGCAGCGCGGGCGCCCTGGGCACGGCGCCGGCGGACATCGCTCGCGCTCGCCTCCCACGATGCGATGAGCCGGTAGTAAATCGTCGGCACGGCGGTGAACACGGTGATCTCGCCCGAGGCCAGCCGGTCCCACGTCGTGTCGGCGTCGAACTTCGGATGCATTTCGCAGATTGCGCCGGCCCACAGCGCACAGCCCACCACGTTGACGATGCCGTGCACGTGATGCAGCGGCAGGACGAGCAGCGTCCGGTCATCCTCGCGCCATTCCCACGCGCGAACGAGTGATTCGATTTGCGCCGCGATGTTGCGATGCGTGCTCACGACACCTTTCGGCTTGCCGGTGGTGCCGCTGGTGTACAGAATCAGCGCCCGGCGGGTTGCGTCGACCGCCGGGAGCGCAAGGTTCCCTGGCGATCCGCGGGCCGGCGACGCCGTCATCGTCATCAGCTTTCCATCGCGGACGATGTAGACCGTCCGGGCGCCGGCAGGCTCGCCGGCGGCTGGCGCAGCCTTGTCCAGCAGCTCGGGCGTCGTGATGACGATGGACGCGTCGCTGTCCTGGACGACGAACGCGAGCTCCGCCGGCGGATGGGTGACGGGAAGCGGGACCGCGATCCCTCCGGCGCGCCAGATGCCCAGCAGCACGGCGACGTAGTCGGCGCCAGGCGGGATGAGAAACGCGACTCGCGCCTCCTCCAGGTCGCCCTGGTCCCCGCGAAGGGAGGCGGCGATTTGCCTCGATCGGGCGTCCAGATCGGCGTAGGTGACTGCGCCCTCGGAATCGACGAGCGCGCTGCGACGGCTCACGCGCCGTTCTTCGACGCGCGTGAGGAAGGTGCCAGGCACGATCCGGGGACTATACAGGGGTCAGACCCGGGTCAGACCCGGGTCAGACCGGGGTCAGACCGGGGTCAAACCCCTCCGCCCTGAACCGACACGCGAATCTCCAAGCGTGAAGGCGGGGCCTGCCGCGCCGAAGCGCCAACATTCGATGCGCGCGAAGGCGGGCCACTTTTTTCGTATCTCAGCCGTCTAATTCGGCACCCTCATGAGAAGCAGCCTCGGTCAGGCCACCCGTCCAGCCGCCACGGTCGTCGCGATTTTCACGACAGTTCTCGCCATCTGCGGATGGACTGCCGCGGCACAGCCAAAACGGCTGGATATCAACGCCCTGCTGGACCTGTACGCCAGGGGCGATTACGACGCAGCCTGGAAGATGGCCGGCGAATTGACGAAGCCGCAAGCCCGCGCGCTGCGATCCTCACTGGTTTCCACAGGACACAGCTGGGTCCACGCAGCACCCGAGGACCTGCCGCATCGCATTCTTGCCGCCGCGGCCTTCGCGCTCGAGTTCGAAGCCGGGCGCGCGGAGAAGGGCGAATGGGGCACGTTCGACGGCGACCAGTGCGCGGGACGGTGCGCGATCGAGTGGGCGTGCACGATTCTGCGCGCACGAGGGGACGCCGACGACGCCGAACGGCGATGGCACCGGGCGACGTTCGCGCTCGTTGGCGGCGTGCGCGACTGGACTTTCCTGCTGACGCCGCTGACCGCGCCGACGCCGCGGTCAAGAGTGACGGTGGCGGGTCACGTGTTCCACGCGCTGAGCCGTCTGCCGGCCGATCCGCATGCCCGTCTGGCGAAGGCGATCGCCATCGCGTCGCGGCATCTCGTCTCGGACGAGATGGACGCGCCGCATCCGGGCGAGCGGACCCATGCGGCCATGCCGGCGTTCATGCCGGTCGCGGCCACGGTGCCGTCGAGCCGCGTGCAGGTACAGTTCGAGTACGCGAAGCAGCAGCTCGCCGAGCTCATCGGTGATCCCGTCGTCGGCCCGGAGGCGCGGATGCGGCTCGGCTATCTCCACTGGCGATCGGGCCAGTATGAAGAGGCGGTCGCGGCCGAAGGCGTTGCCGCCGAAACGACGGCCGAAATGAACGTGCGGTACCTCGCGTACTTCGTCGCGGCACAAGCGGCGCAGGCGGCGGGCGATCTCACCGGCGCGGAGGAGCTGTACTCGAAGGCGCTCGAGACCCGGCCGTCTTCGCAATCAGCCACCATCGGCCTGGCCGCGTTGCTGTTCCTGCGCGGCGACGCGGGCCCGGCCTACGACGCAATCGAGCGCTCGCGCGTCGATCGGCCGAAAGACGACGACCCGTGGCGGCTCTTTCTCTACGGCGACTACCCGCGGCTGCCCGAACTAATCGGCCACCTGCGCAAGAGCGTGACGCGATGACGGCACGCGCGCTGACGGCCGTCGTGACGCTGGTGATGCTTGGCGCGATCGCCGGCGGCGCGTCGCAGCAGCCGGCGCAGCAGGCGCGGACGTTCCGCGCCAAGGTGGTCTCGGTGGCCGTCAACGCTTCGGTCAAACGCGGCAACCGGATCGTACCCAACCTGAGCGCGAGCGATTTCCGTCTCACGGACAACGGCGTCGCGCAGACGATCGACGAGGTCTCGCGGGAATCGGTGCCGATCGACGTCACGCTCTTTCTCGACACGAGCGCCAGCACTGCCGGCAAGCTCGGCGAGATGAAGGCGGACGTGCAAGGCATCGTCCGGCTTCTGCGCGAAGGCGATCGGTTCCGGCTGCTCACGATCGGCGACTCCGTCTACGAGAACGTCGCCTGGGTCCCCGCCGGGACGAAGCTCGATCTCTCGTTCGGCGCCGTGGGCGGGATCTCGCTGATTCAGGACGCGCTCGTGATCGCGCTCTTCCATCGTCCCGATCCGGATCGACGGCATCTCGTCGTCGGCCTGACCGATCGGCGGGACTGCGGCAGCGTCGTGTCGTCGGCGCTGTTGCGGGAACTGGCCGCGCGATCGGAAGCGGTCCTGCATCTCATCGATCACTCGGGCAGCGGCGGCGAGAACGACTACCGCGTGCGGTCCTGCACGCCGCGCGGTCGCCCGGACGGCGATCGCCTGATCATCGAGGCGGCCGAACGCACCGGCGGCGCGTTTCACACGCAATCCTTTTTCTTCCGTTCGGCTTCATTACTGCGTGCATTTCGGACGATCTTCGACGAGTTCCGGCAGAGCTACACGCTGCGGTATTCGCCTGCCGGCGTGGACCCGACGGGCTGGCACGCGATTGCCGTCTCGGTGCCGGCGATCAAAGACGCGACGGTGCGGGCGCGTCAGGGGTACTACGGCGACCCGCCTAAATAAAACTTAGAACTCAGAACTGAGAACTTAGAACTTCGAACTTCGAACCCGACAGGTCTGGATCCAGGCAGGACACGGCTCCCGCCAACTTCAGAACCCGAGCGCTCACATGCCGTGTCCCAAGCCTTAAGTTCTAAGTTCTGAGTTCTAAGTTCTAAGTTGCAAGTTTCTTAGTGCACTCCATGCCCCATCTGCAGATGATGGGGATCGGCACCGAGTCGGCGAATGGCCATTTCCCAGGACGCCGCGGACGGAATCTCGAAGATGAGATCGAGCTCGACGGGCATGATGAGCCACGCCGAGTCGGCCAGCTCGGCGTCGAGCTGACCCGGGCCCCAGCCGGCGTAGCCGGCGAGCACGGCCGTGCGCTTTGGCAGCGGACGCGCGGTCAGCACCCGACGCAGCAGCACCGGTGAGGCGGAAAGATAGAGACCCGCGCCGAGTCCGCGGTGCTCGACGTCTTCGGGCGGACGCGTCGTGAGAATCCAGCCGCGCTGAGGCTCGACGGGACCGCCGATGAGGAGCGGCAGATCGTTCGGATTGGTCAGCGGCGGCTCGAGCCGGACGGCCGCGGCCGCCGAGATGTCCGACGGGCGGTTGACGACGAGGCCGAAGGCGCCCTCCGGCGCGTGCTCGCACAGCAGCACGACCGACTTGTGAAAATTCGGATCGACCAGCTGCGGCATCGAGAGCAGCAGGGACGGCGCAAGCGTCGTCATGTAGAGATGTTACCAGCCTCGCGGGCCCAGGCAATCGCCTCTGTCACGTGCCGGTCGACCGCGGACGGATGGGATGCCAGCGCGTCCAGCGCCTGCCCGCATTCGCCGGCGGGAAGATGCGCCGCGGCATACGCGAGAGAGCGGCGGATTCGACGGAGTCCGGCGCGCCGCATCGCGCTGCCTTTGAGCAGCGCGCGCCACGCCTCGTCGGTGAGCCGGCAGAGATCGAGCAGCCGCGGAGACGCCAGCCCCTCGCGCGGCCGCCAGGCCTCGTCGTCGCTCGTCGCGGCCCGCCGATTCCACGGACACACGTCCTGACAGATGTCGCAACCGTAGACCTGCGCGCCGATCGCATCGCGCATCGCCCGGTCGACGCCGCCTCGCGATTCAATCGTGAGGTACGACAGGCAGCGCGTCGCGTCGAGCTGATACGGCTCGACGAACGCGCCGGTCGGACACGCCTCGAGGCATCGCGTGCAGCTCCCGCAGCGATCGACGACGGGCGCGTCGGGTTCGAGGTCGGCGTTCGTCACGACTTCCGCGAGAAACAACCACGACCCGAGGACGGGATTGATCAGGCAGGTGTTCTTGCCGATCCAGCCGAGTCCCGCCTGCTCTGCGAACACCCGCTCCTGCACCGGACCGCTGTCGACGCACGAGAACGCTTCGAAACCAGGACCGGCCGACCGCGACATCCAACGGACGAGCGGGCGCAGCCGCGATCGGAGAACCTCGTGATAGTCGTCGCCCCACGCATACCGCGAAATCTTGACGCGCCCGCTGACGTCCGAGGACTCTGACTCCGCGTCGCTCACGTGGTAGACGGTTGCCAGACACACGATCGATTTGGCGGTCGGAAGGACGCGCGCCGCATCGAGCCGCTCGTCGAGCGACTCGCCGAGATACGTCATGTCACCGGCATATCCCCGATCGATCCACTCGGCCAGTCGCGCGAGACGCGGATACCGTTCCGCCCTTGCGATCCCGCAGAGATCGAATCCGACCTCGATCGCTTTGCTCTTGATCTCTGATGACGTCACTGGAGGAACTTCGCCAGCGTGAACCCCGGAACCTCGGAACCTCGGAACCCCGGAACCGACAGGTTACTTGACCACAATTCCAACTTCACTCATCGCATTGTTCACGCTGTCGGACGCCGTCACACGGATCCGGAACGCGCCCGGGCCGACTTCGGACAGCGGCAGGCGGAACGACACTTTCCCGTTCGACGAGGCCGGCATGGTCTGGTTGTAGCGTCTGACGATGCGATCGGCGGCGTCGACGACGGCCACGGCCGTCTGAACCTCCTTCGACGTATCGCGGCGAAGCACCTCGAAGTAGAGTGCCATGTCGTCCGTCGTCCGGAATTCCCGATCCAGCGACGGCGGGAACGGCAGGCCGCCCGGCGCGGTCTGCGCAAATCCTCGTGAGGAGGACGGCGGCGGACCACCTCTGGTGCCTGGCGCGCCTCGCCCGCGCGCGGGCGCTTCGCTCGCGAACACCGGGATGCGCGCACCGCCGGCGTACCCGACGACCAGTCCGCTCAGCGCAAGACGCGCTTTCGAGAAGTCCGGCACGTCGAACGGCAGAAACACGCTGCCGCCCTGCCCGACCTTCGTGCTCAAAGCCGACGCGCGAATCTGGTATCGGCCCGGATTCAACTCGATCGCCATCCCGACCTGATACGTCACCGTCTCGGGCGGCGGCAGGCTCGGATCGCGCGGACGGAGGACGAGCTTCCCGCCGCGGCCGACCTGCTCCTTGACCTTCGTGCCGTTCATGTCGATGACGAGCACGCCGAACCTGATGTCGTCCTCCACGCTGGCGTCCGCTTCCTGTACCTGCTTGCGCGGCACCGTGACCTCGATGGCAATCGGGACGCGCGCAGTCGCTCCCGAGCCCGGCATCGCGACCGCGTTCAAGCGGAGCGGCAGATCGGTCGCGGGAAGCGCGCCGGTCGACAGCGCAAAGATCGGTTCGACTTTCTTGTTCTCGACGTTCTCGCGGCCAATCTCATAGCCGCGCCGGTAGCGAAGCGTCAGTTCGGGATGTCCCTTCACCTGGACTTCGAGGCGCCTGTACCCCTTGCTGTTCACGTCATCGGGGTAGAACCCGAGGAGGTAGTAGTTGTCGAGATCCGTCATGATCCGGTTCACGCCGCCGGTGAAGTCGTTCGTGTTCACCACGGCGAATCCGCCGGACGCCTCAGACATGATCTGAAGGCCGCTTTGGGCCAGACGGACCCAGTTGTACCAAGCGGGCAAACTCGCCCCGAGGCACGGGTCATCGCCCTCGCCGAACCCCGGCGAGCACTCACGAAGCAGATCCTGACTGGAGACTTCGCCGCGCGGATCGATCGCATAGGTCGCCACGTTGCCGCGCCGCATGGCGTCCATCATGTCGAGGATGGCGAAGTCGTGGTACTGCGGATTGGGTGTCGGCACAGCCGCCAGGTCTTCCGCATTGCCGCTCTGGAAGTAGGCGGACGCGTCGGCCCCCGGAGTCGCCGGCGGCGCCCTCAACGAGAATACGCCGGTGAGATCTTTCGCGATGTTCTCGGAAATCAACACGAACGCCTTGCGCCGGCCGTCGTTGCCGGCGAGCACGCGAGCGCCGTTCCGCAGGGCGTGGTAGAGCTGCATGTTGGCGTCGAACATCTGCAGGACTTCCGTGTTCGGCCCGCCACGGTAATCGGGCGCCGTCATGGGACGCCGGACGGCGCGTTCGCCTTTGAACTTGTCGATGGACTCGAGCAGCCGCGCGCGATCTTCGGTGACGTCGACGTTGTTCCGGCCGCTCGTCATCACGAGCGCCATCGTCGACTGCGGGCCGAGATTCTCGACCACCTGACGCGCGATCGTCTTGACGGTCTCGTCGCGTCCGCGATAGGCGTGCAGATCGTCGAGGACCATGACGATCAGGCGCTCGGACTTCGCCGACTGATTGCTCGCGACGTCCAGCTTCAAGGTGGACGGAAACACGCGCGCCGGCTCCGGGCGCCGATCCTGGTCTCGCCGGATTTCCTTGAAGGTCGCGACCGACTGCGGCTTGCGTCGATCGAGGATGACAAAATCCGCCGCCGCGAGCCCGCGGACGGGATTGCCGTCGCGATCCCTGACGATGACGTCGACCTGGACGAGCTCGACCGTCGCGCGGAAGACGGGCCGTTGCTGGGGCCCGGGTGGACCGCCGGGCGGGCCTGTGCCGCGTCCGCGGCCGCCGCCGGTTCCCGTGCCGCTGCCTCGCTGTGCCAGCGGCGACACACTGACCGCCGTCACCAGAATCAACACCAGAAGGACGGCGCGTCGCATCTTGGCCGACTCGTTCTTTATCTCGTCGCCAGCCGTCTGACGACGTACGGCAGGATGCCGCCGTGCTTGAAGGCGGTCAGCTCTTCCGGCGTGTCGATGCGGACCAGCACGCGGAACGCCTGCGCGGAACCGTCGGGACGCCGCGCGCGAACCGAAACCTCGCCACGATGTGCGAGACCGGCGCCGGAGCCTTGCAGGTCGAAGACCTCCTTGCCCGTCAAGCCCAGTGAGGCCAGGGATTCGCCGGTCCTGAATTGCAGTGGCAGCACACCCATGTTGACGAGATTGCTCCGGTGTATCCGCTCATAACTTTCGGCAAGTACCGCCTTGATCCCCAGGAGCATCGGGCCCTTGGCCGCCCAGTCGCGCGACGATCCCGATCCGTATTCCTTACCGGCCAGCACGAGGAGCGGGATACCCGCTTCCTGATACCTGACGGAGGCGTCATAGATCGACATGACGTCGCCGTCGGGCAGATAAGTCGTCCACCCGCCTTCCGTCCCCGGCGCCAGTTGATTGCGAAGACGAACGTTCGCGAACGTCCCGCGGACCATCACTTCGTGGTTGCCGCGGCGGGCGCCGTAGGAATTGAAGTCTCGGGGCTGGACTCCCTGCGCGATCAGGTACTTACCGGCGGGGCTGTCCGGCTTGATCGAACCGGCCGGCGAGATGTGATCGGTGGTGATGCTGTCGCCGAGGACGGCCAGCACACGCGCGCCGGTGATTTCGACGAGCGGTTTGGGCTCTCGCGACAGCCCGTCGACGAACGGCGGTTTGCGCACGTACGTCGAAGAGTCCTCCCACGCGTACTGATCGCCGCTCGGGATGGGCAGGCTGCGCCAGAGATCGTCGCCGTTGAAGACGCTGGCATACTGCCGCCGGAACATCTCGGGCGACACCGACGAGAGCATCGTGTCCTGGATCTCGCGTTCGGTCGGCCACAAATCTTTGAGGTAGACCGGCCGCCCGTCGCGCCCCTTGCCCAGCGGCTCCGAGGTGAGATCGATGTTCATCGACCCGGCCAGCGCGTACGCGACGACGAGCGGCGGCGACGCCAGGTAGTTCGCGCGGACGTCCTGCTGGATGCGGCCTTCGAAATTGCGGTTGCCGGAAAGCACCGAGCACACGACGAGACCCCGCTCGTGAACTTCCGCGGCGATCTCGTCCGGCAGCGGACCGCTGTTGCCGATGCAGGTCGTGCAGCCGTAGCCGACCAGATTGAAGCCGAGCGCATCCAGATACTGCTGCAGCCCGGCCTTGTCGAGGTACTCGGTCACGACCTTCGATCCTGGAGCGAGACTCGTCTTGACCCACGGTTTTCTGGTCAATCCGCGCTCGACGGCTTTTTTCGCCACGAGACCCGCGCCGATCATGACGCTCGGATTCGACGTGTTGGTGCAGCTCGTGATCGCCGCAATCACGACCGATCCGTGTTCGAGCTGGCTCGCGACCGCAACCGCCTGCGCCGCCGTCGCCGTTCCGCCTCCGCCCGACGGTTTCTTGATCGCTTTCTGGAGCTCCGGCAACGCGGCCGCGAATGAATCCTTCGCGTGGACGAGCGACACCCGATCCTGAGGCCGTCGAGGACCCGCGAGGCTCGGCTCGACGTGCGCCAGATTGACCTCGAGCGTGTCGGAATACGCCGCATCCGGCGTCGCGTCCGTCCGGAACAGCCCCTGCGCCTTCGCGTACGCCTCGACGAGGGTGACCTGCGCCGGATCGCGACCCGTAAACCGGAGGTAATGGAGCGTCATCTCGTCGATCGGAAAGATCGCGACGGTCGCGCCGTACTCCGGGCACATGTTGCCGAGCGTGACACGATCGGCGATCGTCAGGTGCGCGAGACCTGTGCCGTAGAATTCGACGAACGCGCCGACGACCCCTTTCTTTCGCAGCGCTTCGGTGATCGTCAGCACGAGATCGGTCGCCGTCGCGCCCTTCGGCAGGACGCCCGACAACCGGCAGCCGACGACCGATGGAATCAGCATCGAGCTGGGCTGGCCGAGCATCGCCGCCTCGGCTTCGATGCCGCCGACGCCCCAGCCGACGACGCCCAGCCCGTTCACCATCGTCGTATGCGAGTCCGTTCCGAACACGGTGTCCGGGTACGCCAGCGTGCGTCCGTGGTGCGACTCCTTGCAGACAACGCGCGCCAGATACTCGATGTTGACCTGATGGACGATGCCGGTGGCCGGCGGCACGACCCGGAAATTGCGAAAGGCCGTCTGCCCCCACCGCAGAAACACGTAGCGTTCACGATTGCGGTGATATTCGAGCTCGGCGTTCAGCTTCAGCGAATCCGGTCGAGCGAAGTGATCGACCTGGACGGAATGATCGATGACCAGCTCGACCGGCTGCAGCGGGTTGACGCGTTCCGGGTCGCCGCCGAGCTGCACGATGCCGTCGCGCATGGCGGCGAGATCGACGACGCACGGCACGCCGGTGAAATCCTGCAGCAGCACCCGCGCCGGCATGAACGAGATTTCGGCGTCAGTCTTCGACGCGCCTGCCAGCGCGCGAATATCGTCGGCGCGGACGAACCCGTTGTCCTCGCGGCGGAGCAGGTTCTCGAGCAGGATCTTGAGCGAGAACGGCAGCCGCGCGATATGCGGAAATCCCGCCTGCTCGAGCGCCGGCAGGCTGTAGTAGTCGATCGTCTCGCCGCCGACGGTGAATGAACGCAGTGTCTTGAAGGAATCGAGGGACATGGCCATCGGCGTCGCCTTTAGAACGCGATAATCAGGCTGCCGGCCGCGGCCGGTGTCACGCGCAGGCGATCCTCGCCGATGACAAGTCCGCGCTTCTGCATCAGCGCGCGGCCTTCGACGCGGAAGCCCGCGATCCTGAAGCCGCGGGCGGCCGGATTCCACAAGTATTTCATGCCGCCGCCCGCGCTGCCGACGAGGGCGTCCTCGATCAGCGAATCGTTGCCCGTGAGGTCCCTCGCCCACCCGGCGCTGCCGCGCACGAACCATCTGACCTTCCCCTGGTTCGCGAACATCCACAGCGCCGCGCCTTCGATCGCAAATCGCGTGCGCGTCTCCTTCGCGACCGTCTCCGACACGCCTTCGATGTCGTTGGTAATCCGGGTCCGGAAATCAGCCCGCGACCAGCTGCCGCTCGCCTCGACGAAAAACGAGCGGCTGAGACCGACGCCCAGGTGCGCCTCGAGCCCGAATCCGGGGCGAAGCGCGTTGTCCGTTTCAAAGAGCGTCACCGGCCTGCCGTCCGGACCGATGAGTTCCGCGGTCTTCGAGCCCAGGGATGTCTCGCCAGAGGCCAGGCCGCCGAGCGCCAACTCGATCGGATGCCTGGGCGGCAACTGGACCGATGCGGTTTGCGCGAAGGCAGCCGCGGTCGTGGCCCCGACGATCGCGACGGCTCCGAGGATGCTCGTGAACCCGGCTCTCATCGACATCGTCATTTCGACGGCACCTTGATTTCGATGGAGCCGCTCGATCCACCGGCCGGGACCGCCACGAGCCGCTCGTAATAGGCCGGCTTGAAATTGATCGTCACCGGCGACTCCGGGTCGAAAAATGCGCTCACGTCGGCATCGTCGAGCGGCTCGGCGCGAACGACGTAGAGTCCCGGTGCGAGTCCGCCGACCACGAATTCCCCCCGGTCGTTCAGCGAGAATCCGCCGACCAGATCGCCGGTGTTGAGGTTGAACGCCGTGACATGCGCGCCGAAGACGCCGGTGCCGTTCAGCGTGACGCGCCCGCTGACCGCGCCCGTATCGGTCTGGAACGCGGGGGTCGGATAGACATCGGAGATTCCCGCGATGTCATCGGCTTTGAGCGTCCGATCTTCGATACTCCCCGACGGATACGCGATCGGGAACATCACCGTGCGCTTCCCGCGAATGGAGCGGCCCCCGGAGGCAAGCTCCGTCTCCCCCAGGGCCGAGTGACCGAGGCCCAGCAGGTGGCCGATCTCGTGAAGGGCGATGGACTCGACGTCATAGCGGCCCGGTTCGCCGGTTGCGGCGACCGACCAGTTCATCGCGGCATTGAGAAGAATGTCTGACTCGATGACCCGGCCGGTCTGATCGTCGAGCCTGAACGACGTCGTTCCGAGGACCTTGTTGTCCAGATCCGGCCGGGACCTGAAGCCAATCACCGATCGATTGTCGTTGTCACCGGGTTCGTTGCCGACGAACGCGACGAATTGCGCGGAAATCGTCGCGGTCGGAACGGTCGACCAGGTCCCGAACGCGCGATCGAGCGTCGCCTGCAGCTGCGCGGCGGTCACGCCGGCGACGTTACGGTTCGTCACGTAGTACTGAACGGGTATCTGATTGGGCTCCCACTTCGTTTGAACGACGCCGATCGCAACCCGGGATCCGAGTTTCAGGTAGGCGCGCAAATCGGATCCACACGCGAGCGCGACCGCAACGACGACCAGACCCGCCAGGCGAAGCGATGGCGAGACGGTCACTGACGGCCTCCACGCGGCACCGCGACCCCGCGGCTCGCCATGATGAGCTGCACGAGCGATTCGAATTCCTGGATCGACAGCAGCTTGCGTCGCGCATCGCCGCGCACGACCGGGCCCAGCGCAGCGGTCCGGCCCGCGACAACGGGCGGACGAACGACGGCGCGTCCGGTCTGCGGGTCGGGTTGCACGTCGTAGACGCCCATCGACAGGCCGACGGGCCGCCAGGTTCCGTCGCCATCCCTCCAGAGAAAGAAGACCGCGCGTTCGCCGGCGCGGAGCACCGGCGCGCCGACGAGCACGTCCCGGTATCGTCCGGAGACGCCTCCCGGGACGCGCACCGGCACGAACTGCGAGGCATTGCCTTTGATCACGTTCTCGACGGCGACGGTGGCAATCGAGTCGACGCCGGTGCCGCGGACATCGACGCTGCGCACGTCGGTGATGCGGCCACGAACGATGAGCCCGGCGTCTGAGACGACTTCACGAAATTCCGTCGGCACGAAGACAGTCGCCGAGACGGAGACGCCGGCAAGCAACAGCACGAGCGCGAATGCGAGTATGGAACGCATGGGGTTAGTAGTTTAGAGGACCAGACATCATCTGTGCCTGGCGGAGACGAGCGCCTGGACGGCGGCCGCGGCGCGGTCAGACGCACCCGGCCCGCCCAGCCGCGTCCGCACCTCCGCGAGATCCTGGCGCATCGCCGCGGCACGACGGTCGTCGGTCAGGAGAGAAACAGCTTCGCGCGCGACGGCATCGGGCGTGAAGCGATCCTGAATGAGCTCCGGCACGATGGTCCGGCCCGCCACCAGGTTCACCATGCCGTACGTGCTCACGCGCACGACCGTTCGCCCGACCGTGTACGTCATCGGCGAGAGCCGATACACGATCACCATCGGGCGGCCGTGCAACGCCGTCTGGACAGTCGCGGTTCCCGACGCGGTCACGACGAGATCGGACGCCGCGAGGACGTCGTCGGTTGCGCCTTCGACAACCGCGATGGGGAGACCGGCGGCGCGCGTTGCCTCGACGGGACCGAACAGCGAGTCGTCCAGAGACGGCGCCCGTGCGATGAGCACCTGCAGGCGGGGCACCTGCGCCGCGGTCAGCGCTGCGCCGGCGAGCAGTCGCGGCAGAATCCGGCGCACTTCGTTGGCGCGGCTGCCAGGCAGCAGCGCCATGACCGGATGGGCGGCGTCGAGCCCGAGAGCGGCGAGCAGATCGGCGCGCGGCCTGTTCGCTTTCGCCAGATCGATCAGCGGATGACCCACGAACTCGACCGGCACCCCCGCCTGCTGGTACAGCTCCGCCTCGAAAGGAAAGATGACGAGCATCTTGTCGACGTATTGCCGCAGCGTGTCGAGCCGGCCCGGCCGCCACGCCCAGACCTGCGGGCTGACGTAGTAGACGATGGGAACGCCGAGCTTCCGCATCGCCGGCAGCAGCCGGAAATTGAAATCGGGAAAATCGATCGCGACGAAGACGTCGGGGCGGCCGAGCGCGGCGGCATCCGTCAGCAGCCGCAACATGCGCCACGAGCGCGGGAGAACGGCCAGCGCCTCGCTGAGGCCGGTCACGGAGATTCCGCGGTAGTCGCCGACGAGCTCCGCGCCGGCCGCGCGGAGCCGGTCGCCGCCGAACCCGAAGGGTTTGACGGCGGGATCACGCTCCCGCAGCGCGTCGACCAGCGCCGCGGCATACAGATCGCCGGATGCTTCGCCGCAGGACAGCATCACGCGCAATCCGGCGCCCCTCGACGGTGACGCCGATGGAGAAGTCGCCGAATCAGACGGCGTGATCACTCTGGACGGTGATTCTCGCGGGATGGGTCCGGCGGCGGGCCGGAGCGCTTGAGTGTCGGCGAGCTGATATCGAGCTGGGAGAGCGGAACGCGCTCGAAGTCTCCGAAGCCGTTCTCCTTCAGCTGATCGGCGAACACGGACGCGTCGCCGACGAGCACGATCGACAGCTTGTCCGGTTTGAGAAACTGCTTCGCGACCCGCTGAATGTCGGCGGGCGTCGCCTTGACCACGCGATCGCGGTAGGTCTCGATCTCCGAGAGGTCGAGACCGTAGAAGAGATGCGCGAGCACCTGCTGGGCGATCGCCGCCGGCGACTCGATCGTCAGCGGAAAATTGCCGGCGAGAAACTCCTGCGCGCCGGTCAGCTCGCTCTGGCTGACGGTCTCCCGCTGCAGACGCCAGAACTCTTCGACCATCAACTTCAGCGACTGTCCGGTGGCCGACGATCGCGTGTCGGTCTCCGCGACGATGTCGCCGCTGCTCTTGTAAGTGTGGAACTCGGCCGAGGCGCCGTACGTCAGGCCCCGCTCGGACCGGAGCACGCCAAAGAGCCGGTTCGCGCCTTCGCCGCCCAGGATGCGGACCGCGAGATCGAGCGGCAAGTAATCCGGATGGGTCCGCGGCACGCCGATGTGACCGACGCGGATCTCCGTCTGAGCCGATCCGGGACGATCGATCACGACGATGCGCTGGGTCGGCGGCGGCGGTTCGATCGGTTTGATGACGGGCACGTCGCGCTTGGCCCAGGAGCCGAACGCCTTTTCGGCGGCGGCGAACGCCTCGTCCGCGGTCAGATCGCCGACGATCGCGAGCAGCGAGTTGTTCGGCACGAACCACGTCTTGTGGAACGCCACCAGATCGTCGCGGGTAATCTTCGTGATCGATTCGGGCGTGCCCTCGTTCGGCCGGCCGTACGGGTGAAAGCCGAAGACGAGCCGATCGAAGACGAGCCCGGCCAGGTAATCGGGATCGTCGTAGCTCACCTGCAGCGACGACAGCATCTGCCGGCGCTGACGGTCGATCTCCTCGGGCGAGAATGACGGCCGCTGAACGAGATCGGCGGCGATCCCGAGCATGAGATCGGTCTGATCCTTGATGACCGCCCCGCTGATGTATGACAGCTCGTTGCCGGACCCGACGGCGATGACGCCTCCCGCCGAATCGACGAGGGTCGCAATCTGGCCCGCGTCCTTTGTCGTCGTGCCCTGATTGAGCAGCGAGGCGACGAAGCTGGCGACGCCGGGCTTGGCTTCCGGCTCCTGCATGGCGCCGGCCCGGATGAGCAGCCTGAAGCTGACCGACGGCTGCTCGTGATGGAGGACGACGAGCGTCTGGAGGCCGTTCGCGAGGGTTTTCAGCTGATATGGCGGAAAGTCGACCGGACGCGCCGGCAGCGGTTTGGGCGCCGAGCTCGTCGGCCACTGCGGCGCGCTGGCCGTCGCCGCGCCGAACCAGCAGGCCAGGATGATCGCGCCGAGCACGCGGGGAGAGAGTCCTCGGCTCATCGCGTGGGCTCCGTTCCGCCCTGGGCCGCGCCCCTCGGCAGAATCGTCAGGAGCATGCGCGATTCCGGAGTGAAATAGGTCCGCGCGACGCGTTGGACGTCGGCGAGCGACACGTTCTGGAACAGATCGAACTCGCCGTCGGCCGTCTTGATGTCGTTGTGAATCACGACGGCGTGCGCCAGGTGCAGCGCCTTCTGCTGCACGGTCTCGCGTCCGAGGATGTAGTCGCGCGCCCACTGGCGCTTCGCCCGGCTCAGCTCCTCGGCTGTGACGCCTTCGGTCTTCACCCGATCGAGCTGGGCCAGCAGCTCCTTCTGCACTTCCTCGGGTTTCCGCCCCGGCTGCACGATGGCCACCGCATAGAAGAGGTTGGGGTTCTCGATGAGCTTCGCTTCGCCGAACGCCGCGAGTGCCATCTGCTTCTCGTACACGAGCGCGCGATAGATGCGCGAGCTGTCGCCGTCCGAGAGAATCTTCGCGAGGACGTGCAGCGGGTACGCGTCGGGATCTCCGTCCCTCGTGATGTGGTAGGAGACGACTACGGCCGGCAGCGGCCAGTTCTCGGTGACGGTGAACCGCGCCTCAGCCTTGTGCGGCGGCTCCACAGGAATGTCCCGTGGGACGGGATTGCCCTTCGCCACTTTCCCCAGGTACTGCTCCACCAGCGACTTCGCCAGCTTCGTGTCGAAATCCCCGACCAGGGCGACGGTCGCGTTGTTGGGCACGTAGTAGGTGTCGTGGAACGCGCGCACGTCGGCGATCGACGCCGCCTCGAGATCCTCCATGCTCCCGATCGTCTGATGCTTGTAGGGGTGCGTCGTGAACGCCTTGTCGAAGATGATTTCCGGCAGACGGCCGAACGGCTGGTTCTCGTAGCGCATCCGCCGTTCTTCCTTGACGACCTCGCGCTCGGTCTTGAACTTCGCTTCGCTGACGTCGAGCGACGCCATGCGATCGGCTTCGAGCCAGAGCGCGAGCGGCAGGTACTGCGCCGGCACCGTTTCCCAGTACACCGTCGCATCCTCGTCGGTGAACGCGTTGGCCTGTCCGCCGACGCTCGTGATCCACGAGGGATGCTGATCGGGCCGGACGTTCTTCGATCCCTTGAACATGAGGTGTTCGAAGAGGTGGGCAAACCCGGTGCGGCCGGGGCGCTCGTCCTTCGAGCCGACGTGATACCAGATCGCCAGGTGGACGATCGGCGTCGAGTGATCTTCGAGGAAGACGACCTGGAGGCCGTTCGGCAGGGTCGTCATCGTGTAGTCGAACTTGGTTGGCCGGATGACCGTATCCGGCGCCGGCGCCGGCGCGCCTGACAGTAGACACAGCACGCCGGACAGCGCCAGCGCTCGGAACATCGTCATACTGTGATTATAGAGGACTACTCGCCCGCGACCTTTTTCTCGAGCGCGGTGAGGCGATTCTCCAACGCGGCGACGAGTTTGCGCAGCTCCGGCAGACGGCGCAACAGTACGACCGACTCGCGCCACTCCGCGAGATCGCCGGCCGGGACGCCCGCGACGTGCTGGCCGGCGTCGACGTCTTTCGTCACCGCCGACTTGGCGCCGACGATCGCGCCGCGGCCCAGGCGGATGTGTCCGGTCGCACCCGACTGCCCCGCCATCATCACGTCGTCTTCGAGCACCGTGCTGCCGGCGATGCCGACCTGGGCCGCGAGCAGGACGTTGCGTCCGATCCTCACGCCGTGCGCGATCTGAACGAGGTTGTCGATCTTGGCGCCCGCGCCGATGCGCGTCTCGCCAACGGCCGGACGATCGATCGTGGAGTTGGCGCCGATCTCGACGTCATCTTCGATGACGACCCGCCCCGTCTGCGGAATCTTCTGATGCGTGCCGTCGCGTCGGCGCGCAAACCCGAATCCATCGCTGCCGACGACCGCGCCGTCCTGGATCACGACGCGCGATCCGATGGTCACATCCTCGCGAATCGTCACGTGCGAATGCACCACGCATTCGTGTCCGAGCGACGCACCGCTCTCGACGACCGTGTGGCTGCCAACGGTGGACCCTGCGCCCACGCGCGCGCCCGCGCCGATCGACACGAACGCGCCGATTGCGACGTCAGGACCGATGATCGCCGTGGGATCCACTGCCGCGAGCGGGCTGATGCCGGGAGCCGGCCGCCGCGGCGGCGAGAGCACCGCGACCGCTTCGGCAAACGCCAGATACGGTTCGCTCGTGCGCAGCACCGGACACGGCGCGCCGTTCACCCCGTCGCCGGCGATGATCGCCGAGGCGCGCGTCGTCGGCAGCTTCGATGCGTACTTGGAGTTGGCGAGGAAGGTAATCTCGCCCGGGCCTGCGTCTTCGATTCCGGCGACGCGCACGACCTCGATTCTGCCGTCGCCTTCGAGACGGCACCCGAGGCGCTGGGCGAGCTCTGTCAGCGTCACGGCAGCGCGAGTATATCAGCCCACTCTCAGTCGCTTTCGCGGAGGCCTGCCCGCCGTAGCCTTGGCGAAGACGGGCGGGCAAGCGGCCACGCGCCATCTACGAGGCTGACTTTTTCCGTTCTGTACCTTTGATGCGCTCGACGAACGCCGCGAGACGCTCGAGACTCATCCCGCCCGCGATCGTGTCGATCCGCGTCCGGCGTTCGTGGCGCTCCAGGTCGAGGGCGCGGCGGACGTCGGTCAATCCCGTGCTGGGGACCGGCGTCCAGACGATGCCCTGCAGCCCCTGGCGGGCGCCGCGCATCGAGAAGTAGTGCGCCACCGCGCGAAAACTGAAGTAGAGCGCCGGCACGTTCGGGCCTGGAATCACGGTCAGCGGAACGAACAGGAGGAACACCAGCGAGTCGATGCCGAGCCACCGGCGGTGTTTTTCAAAATCCCGTTTCATGGACTCGCGGGCGATGGTGAGCGCCTGGCCGGCCTCGAGGTCGTCCGGAAAGTGCAGCTGCGCGGCCGTCTGCCGCTGTAGCAGCCACAGCAGCCGCTGCTCGGCGACGGCTTCGGCAATCTTGCCGACAATGTAGCGCCACAATCCGCGCGATCGGGTCGGCTGGCCCTGCGCGCGGCGATCGCGCTCCGCTTCGGCTTCGCGGATCAGCTCCCAGAATCGCGCGACCTGACGCTTCCACCACGACGATTGACCTTCCGCCGCCGCGGACTCGTCGTCGTCTTCGGCCTCGCAGTAGAGTTCATGCCGGTCGCTGCCGACGGGCACGAGAAAGACGTCCATACGGTGGGCGCGCGTCAGCGGACGATTCGCGCCGGCGGACGATCGACCTTCGCGGGCAGGTTGGGCTTCCCGGCGTCCGTCCACGCACTGACGATCACGCTCACGACGCCGCTCGTGGCGTCGCTGATTCGCTTCTCGACGATCGGCCGGACTCCGGTCATGAACGCCGCGAAATAGCCGTCGTCGTAGAACTGACGGCCGGCGGTGGCCTGGCGATCCGCGTCGAGCGCGGCCGCGACGAACGACTCACTCTCGATCAGCGTCTCGAAGACGAAATCGCGGATATGTGAAATGGGCCGGATCGTCACGGGCGCGAGCTTGAGGCTGTCGATGTTGCGCAGGATGACCTCGCTCTCGAAGCGCGAGTGGATGCCGCGCTGATTGGTCGCCTGTCCGTCGTAGTTCACGACGGCATGAAATGGGACGTGCGCGTCTTCGACGTAGTGCGCGAGCACGGCTGTCAGGTATCGCGCGTTGTCGGCGGCGTACGCCGGCGTGCCTTTGCCGACGTCGCGGAACCTGGCGACGAGCAATTGATAGATCTCGTCGGTGCGCCACGGCAGCCGTCCCGCGCGAGTGGCGCGCTCGAGGCCGTACTTCGCGGAAAACGCCGTCCAGTCCCGCGGCACGTGGGTGAAGGGCCGCGGTTCGTCCAGGCCGTCGATGTCGAGAAAGTGATTCGGATCTTCCTCGCCGAGCTGGCCGCGCAGCCCCACGACCCGCCACATGTCGGGATCGACGGCGTGCTCGACGATGAAATCGCGCTGGGCGGCGAAGAACGGCTGAATCTCCGGCGGGAGGTTGTCGAGCGCCCGGCGGGTAATGAACCGATGAACGTCGAGTCCCCAGCCGTGCAGCGTCAGCGGCGCCGACACCAGCAGTACGAGAAGCACCAGGATCATCCTGCGCATCGTGCAACCCTCAACTCTTGCGACACAGGTGACCATGCTAGCATCCCGAACATATGGCTTCGACGCTCACGCGCGACGAAGTGGTGCGTATTGCCGAGCTCGCGCGACTCTCGCTCACTGAATCGGAAATCACGTTGTTCACCACGCAGCTTGCCGAGATCCTCCGCTACGCCGAAGCCATTCAGCAGGCGGACACGAGCGGCGTGCCGCCGACGTCGCATGCGATGGCGGCGGGGCCGATGTGGCGGGACGACGAACCCGGCGCCTGCCTGGATCGTGACGAGATCCTTCGAGGTGCGCCCGCCGCGTCGATCGACGCCGGTCTCTTCAAAGTTCCGAAGGTGCTCTGACGGCCATGGCCGACCCGTACGCGACCGCGGTCAGCCTTCGCGACGCGATTGGCCGTCGCGAGATTTCGGCCGAAGCCGTCTGCCGCCAGGCGTTCGATCGGATCGCCGCGCTGGACGGCTCGGTGCACGCGTTTCTTCATGTCGACGCCGAGCGCGCGATCGCGCGGGCCCGATCGCTCGACGGGGCCGGCGCGCCGGCCGGCCCGCTGCACGGCGTCCCGATCGCGCTCAAAGACAACATCGCCGTCCGCGGGATGCGCACGACCGCCGGCTCGCGCGTGCTCGACACCTACGTGTCGCCGTTCGACGCGACCGTGGTTCGAAGGCTCGAGCAGGCTGGCGCGGTCATCGTCGGCAAGACCGTCTGCGACGAGTTCGCGATGGGCTCGTCCACGGAGCACTGCGCGTTCGGTCCGTCAAAGAATCCGTGGAAGACCGATCGCATTCCGGGCGGATCGAGCGGCGGATCGGCCGTTGCCGTGGCGACCGGCATGACACCGCTCGCGCTCGGATCGGATACGGGCGGTTCGATCCGCCAGCCGGCCGCGCTCTGCGGCATCGTGGGACTCAAGCCGACGTACGGGCGCGTGTCGCGGTTTGGGTTGGTGGCTTTTGCGTCGTCGCTCGATCAGAGCGGCCCGTTGGCGCGGTGGGTGGCCGACGTCGCGCTGACGCTCGAGGTCCTCAGCGGCCGCGATCCACACGACTCGACCGCGGCGGATCGTGAAGTGCCGGCATTCTCGCGCGAGCTTTCCGGAGACGCGCGCGGCCTGCGCGTGGGCGTCCCGCGACATCTGCTCGGCGAAGGACTCGACGAGGAGGTCCGCGCGCGGTTCGAGGAGAGCCTTCGAGCGCTCGAAGCCCTGGGCGTCACGATTCGCGATGTCGAGTTGCCGCACAGCCGGTATGCCATTCCTGTGTACTACCTCGTGGGAACCGCCGAGGCGAGCTCCAACCTCGCGCGCTACGACGGCGTGCGGTACGGCGTGCGCGCGGCCGACACCGTGTCCATCGGAGACATGTACGATCGATCGCGAAGCGCGGGATTCGGTGCGGAAGTCAAACGCCGCATCATGCTCGGCACGTACGTCCTGAGCGCGGGGTACTACGACGCGTACTACCTGAAGGCTCAGCAGGTGCGGACGCTGATCCGTCGCGACTTCGAGCGCGCCTTCGACGCTGTCGACGTCGTCGCGACGCCGACCAGCCCGACGCCGGCGTTCCGGCTCGGGGAACGCACGGGCGACCCGCTGCAGATGTATCTCGCGGATATTTTCACGGTCAGCGCCCCGCTCGCCGGCCTGCCGGCCATCAGCGTGCCCTGCGGGTTCACGGCCGATCGCCTGCCCGTCGGACTGCAGCTCACCGGAAGAGCGTGGGACGAAGCCACATTACTCCGGCTCGCGGACGCCTATGAGCGAGTCAACGCGTGGTCGGCGATGCATCCGCCTGGGGTGGGCCCCGGGGGGGGGCGCGGGGGGGGGGCGGGGGGCCCCCCTTTTAAAATTTCCCAACCCCCGCACCCCGTCTCATGCCTCGCGGTAGGCGCGGAGGACCTGCGCGATGGTGCGGTCCCACGAGAAGGTCGCCGCGCGGGCGCGGCC
>JBLNGH010000474.1:0-5626 GCA_050264575.1 Acidobacteriota bacterium
CCCGGAGTCATCCCTTTCACGCCGCTGAGGAAACCCCTCGCCGAGTGCTCGGTTGCCCTCGTGTCGACGGCCGGCATCGCGCGAAACGACGACCGTCCGTTTGACCAGGAGGGTGAACGACGCAATCCCTGGTGGGGCGATCCCACCTTCCGCGAGATTCCACTTGGTACGACGGAGCGGGAGGTTCGTCTGTACCACATGCACATCGATCCGCGCTTCGGCGAGGCGGATCTCGATGTGGTGCTTCCGATGCGTCGGCTGGCAGAACTGGCGGAGCAAGGCGTCGTCCGCAAGCCGGCGCCACGCCACTACTCGCTCATGGGGTTCATTCTCGATCCTGAAGTGCTGGTTGCCGAAACGGCGCCGGCTCTCGCGAAACGCATGCGCGCCGATGCGGTGGACGCCGCGGCGCTGGTCCCGGCCTGACCGTTCTGTTGCCGGTCCGTGGGACTGGTGGCGCGCGTGCTCGAAGCCAGGGGGATTCCGACCGTGACGTTGTCGATGATCCCGGACCTCACGCGCGCCGTTGGCGTGCCGCGACTGGCAGGCATCAGCTACCCATTCGGACGGCCGGTCGGCCGTCCGCGCGATCCGGACGGGCAACGCGCGGTCCTGCGCGCGATGCTCGACCTTCTGCCCTGCGCGTCCGGCCCGGACACGTACGTGGAGCTCCCGTTCGAGTGGCCCGAATCGCCGGCGCGAGCACGCAACGCGTCCAGAGACCTGCCACCGCCGCCCATCGTCGAGCTGTTGACGAAGAAGCCGTGGCTGCTCGCCAACCTGTTCAGCGGTCGAATCCCGCAGACCGCCGCCGCGGCCTGAAGCACGACACCATGAGGAGGAACCCATGTCTGGTTTTGAGATCAGCGCGCACATGACGATTCGGCCGGGACAGCTCGAAGGGTTCAAACGACAGGCGGCCGAGTGCATCCGGATCACGAAGGAGAAGGACACCCACACGCTGCGGTACGACTGGTTCGTCAGCAAGGACGGCACTGAATGCGAAGTTCGCGAGGCATACACGGGTCCGGAAGGACTGATCGAGCACAACAGGAACATTCTCGACGCGCGAACCAAGCTGTTCAAGAACTACGCCGACAACCACTTCATGACCGTCTACGGAGAGCCGACACCGGAGTTGATTGATCTGGTGAAGGCGCATCACATGGAAAACCAGTTCAAGTGGTTCTCGTTCATCAAAGGTCTCGATTGACTATGACGACCACAACCCTCGACACGAAAGTGCACGACTTTCTCGCGCAATCGCGGATCGCGGTCGCGGGGGTGTCGCGCGACAAGAGCCAGCACCCGGTCGGCAACCTGATCTATCAGCGGCTGAAGAAGACCGGGCACGACGTCTTCCCCGTGAACCCTCACATGCAGACCTTCGAGGGCGATCGCTGTTATCCGGACCTGAAGTCGATTCCGGGCGGCGTCGACGGCGTCGTGATCATCACGCGGCCCGAGACGACGGAGAAGATCGTCCGGGACTGCAACGACGCCGGCGTGCGCCGCGTGTGGATGCACCAATCTCTGGGGAAAGGATCGAGCGTCTCACCGCAAGCGGTCGAGTACTGCCGTCAGCACGACATCAGCGTCATTGCCGGCGCCTGTCCGATGATGTACGGCCCAAGCGTCGACTTCGGGCATGCGTGCATGCGCTGGATCCTCGGGCTCACGGGCCGGCTGCCGTCGTAGGGCTACGTGCGTGCCCGCCGCACGCCCCACACAATGGGCAGGCCGACGCAGATCATGTGAATGCCGAGCTGGCGCCAGTCCATCGAGCCGGGCCAGCGCGGCGGCGTCCCGAGATAGAAACTGCGCAGCCATGACAGCAGCGGCAGGGTGCCGTAGTTCATGGCGCAGAACACGATCACGCCGTAGAGCGGGCCGACGATCCAGAGCGGCCCGCTCCGCAGATAGGCAATCCGGCGGCTGAGCGCGTAAAAGACGAGCGTCGCCGTCAGCGCGACCGTGAAGTGCATCGCAAGACCGATCGCCGCCATGCCGCCGCCCGCGTTGAGCGCAGCACGCCCCCAG
This sequence comes from Acidobacteriota bacterium, assembly GCA_050264575.1. GTDB lineage: Bacteria > Acidobacteriota > Vicinamibacteria > Vicinamibacterales > SCN-69-37 > DASQFI01. The sequence goes on from JBLNGH010000474.1 coordinate 2,041, forward strand.
AGAGCGGACGCGACCCCTTTCAGCACCGCCCACGGACTGCGAGCGGCCTGGATCCAAGCCTGGATACAGGCCGCCGTGATGTCGAGCACACCGCACAGCAACCAGCCGGTCAGGATCGCCTGACCGGTGCTGACGCTGGAGGACGAAGACGAGGAGTCGTGAACCGAGGAAACGGTAGCCATGTCGGATGGTGAGATTCTACCGACCCGATCGCCAACGTACGGCAAAAAACAGGAGAGGGTCATGTGAGACGAGCCCCAGCACTATTTGCCTATGATTGGTGCTGGCGGGAGGTAAACAGTGACAAAGATTTTCGCGTCGGTTGTGGCCGTCGTCCTGCTCGCTGGCGGCGGCGTCGGCAGTCAGTCCAAGAGCGGATCGCTGCAGGGCGTCTGGCAGACAGTTGAGATCACTATTGCAGGACCGACGCCTCGGACGATCACGATTCCCGAGCCGCGGCCGTACTTCACCATCATCACGTCGAAGTATTACAGCCGGACGGAGGTCCAGTCAGACGGTCCGCGGCCGGTAATTGCCGACGTCGCCAAAGCGACTGCGGACGAGCTCCGGACGGTGTGGGGCCCGTTCGTGGGCGAAGCTGGCACCTATGACGTGAGCGGCGACCTCGCCACCATGCATCCGCTCGCGTCGAAGAATCCCGCCGCCATGGTTCCCGGCGCGTTCATCGTCTACACGTACAAACTGGACGGCAATACGCTCTGGTTGGTGCAGCAGCGAAACCAGAACGGTCCGTATCCAGCTCCTGTGACGTTCAAGCTCGTGCGGGTTGAGTAAAAGGCTCGCCTCACGCGGCAGACGAGACCTCAGCGTGAGCTCTTGACGAGGAACAACTTGTCCTGCCGGCGCAGGGCCCACCGGACTTTGCCGTCGGCGCCGACGATCGCGTCTTCTTCCTGCGCCATGCGCACCGGCTGTCCGCCCCACTCCGGGACCGGCGTCGTCGCCTGAAGTTCGATTGAGAACCACATCGACGGAATCACCGTCGCATCGCCCCGGCCGGGTACACCCTCCTGGCGATCCCACAAGCCGATGAGCGGACCGGCGCCGTGGCCGTGCAGGCCGATTGGATGCGAATAGAGCGTGCCGTCAATGCTTTTCGCTTTCATCCGCGCGAGCACCGCCTGAAGAATCTCGTTGCCTGCACGTCCCACGCGAATCTCCTCCATCGTCATGTCCTGCAGGGCGTTCGCGTGGGCGAGCGCCTGTTTCAGTCCCGCCGGCGCATCCGTTTCGCCGGGCTTGAGTACGTAGGCGAGATGCTGCGTGTCCGTGTTCAGACGCGCGACGGTTATCCCGACGTCGCAGTGCAGCACGTCACCGGGCTGGATGATCGGATCGTCCTCGACCGTCGCACTCCCCTGCCGCTGCACGTCCACGCTCGGCTGGAACCACGTCCCGAGGCCCTGATCGTTCACACGCTGACGCCACCACCAGACGAGATCGCTCGTGCGCGTTTTGCCGGGGACGATGACTTTCTCGGAGAACATCGTCTGTGTCATCTGCCAGACGAGCGCGGTCATCTTCTGGAAGAACGTCTCTTCATCCGGCAGCCGCGACGCGATGAGGTCGAGCGGCAAGCGCTCGGCGTCTTTGAACTTCGATGTCCACGACGGACCGAGCGCGCGTGACATGCCTTCCAGCTCGCCGCTCGACAGACCGTCGGTGAACGCGAACACCGTTGATCGGTCGATGCCGATGACGCGAGGATTGCGTTCTTCGACGACCGTCTTCAAGAGCTGCCACTGCTCGTCGCCCCAGAGCTCGGCCTGTCGTCCGCGGACCGCTCCACCGCCGGTGACTTGGCGCGTGGATGCGCGCGTCTCGAACACACCGCCTTGCGACGTCCCGCCCAGCGCGAGCCGCTCGACACAAGCCGCGCTGGCGTCCGTGTTTGCCGCGGCGCACTTGTCGAAGAACACGTAGATCGTCCGTCGTCTCGCCGCAAACGTTTCAGGCGCGACGATGGAGGTGAAGACCGGATCTTCGTTGTACTCGCGCATCGGCACGACCCAGAGATCGATGCCGTACTTGCGCATGAGCGGCGGCAGGAACGTGTCGAGCCGCTGCTTCAGCCACGCCTGCTGCATCGCGGCCTGATCGCGCAGGGTGCCGAAGGGACGCTCGGCGGCGGGCACCGAGTTGGGCGCGAGGCGCTCCCCGATGCCAGTGCCGGTTTGGCCGGCGGCCAGAGTTGTGCCGATCAGGAGCAGAGAGGCGAGTATCGCCGAAAGGTTGCGCTGAGACATGGCGAGGCAAGTGTATCCTCACCCCGGAGCACCTCCGGAGCGCCCCGAATGACGCCGGAACGCTGGCGACAGATCACAGAAATCTTTCATGCGGCGCGACTCCAGCCGCCGGCTGCGCGGGCGGCCCTGCTCGAGAAGGCGGGTGCCGCTGATCCATCGCTTGGCCTCGAGGTCAAGCGGCTGCTCGACGCCTACGACGTCGGCGGGACCATCGCGCTCGGCGACGATGGGCCGTTGCTCGCGCCCGGCGAGACCATCGGACCTTATCGCATCGACGCGCTCATCGGCGCCGGCGGGATGGGCGAGGTCTATCGAGCCACTGACACGATCCTCAAGCGCAGTGTGGCGATCAAGATTCTGGCGCCGGCACTCGCGGCCGACCCTGGGTGGCTGCGCCGCTTCGAGCGCGAGGCGCAGACGCTGGCCGCGCTCAATCATCCGCATATCGCGGCCATTTACGGTCTCGCTGAACGCGACGGCTTGCGCGCTCTTGCGCTCGAATTGGTCGAAGGGCGCACGCTCGCGGACGTCATCACCAGCGGTGAGCGGCCCCTTCCCGTCGCGGAAGCGCTGACGATCGCGCGGCAAATCGCCTCAGCGCTCGAGGCCACGCACGAGCGCGGCATCGTGCATCGCGACCTGAAGCCGGGCAACATCGCCATCACACCGGCCGGTGTCGTCAAGGTGCTTGACTTCGGGATCGCCAAGTCGGTGGAAGACTCCGGAGGCCGGTCGAGCCAGGGCGCACTCACGTACACAGCCAGCGAGGAGGGCCTCGTGATTGGTACGGCCGCCTACATGAGTCCCGAGCAGGCCCGTGGGCTCCCGGTGAACAAAGGCAGCGATATCTGGGCGTTTGGTTGCGTGCTGTTCGAGATGCTGTCCGGCCGCCGGCCGTTCGACGGCCCCACGAAATCCGACACGATCGCCAGAGTCCTCGAGCGCGAGCCGGACTGGACAGCGCTGCCTGCGGACGTACCTGCCTCCATTCGCACCCTGCTGCGCCGGTGCCTGACGAAAGATCCCGCGGAAAGGCTGCACCACATCGCCGACGGCAGGCTCGAGCTTTCAGATGCGCTGAAGACATCGCCTCCGGCGATGCGCGCCGGTGGCGTCACGCGCCGCACGATGATGTGGTCGGCGATAGCCGCCGTAATCGTTGTACTCGGCGGGGCCATCTGGTGGGCGGCGTCGCGAACGATCGGGGCGCGAGCGCCGGCCGCGGTGGAGTTCGGAATTCGCTTTCCGGACAACCACATTCCGGCGTTTGGCCTCGCCGTCTCGCCCGATGGAACGCAGATCGCCGCGGCTGTGTTCGG
>JBLNGH010000475.1:0-4188 GCA_050264575.1 Acidobacteriota bacterium
GTCAGTACCCGCGAGACTTCCTGGTGGCGCGCCGGGATCAGAACACCTTCGCGTGCCCCATCGGCCACCAGCGCAGCTGGACCTTGCCGATGATGTAGCGCTTCGGCACGTAGCCCCACGTCCGGCTGTCGGAGCTGTTGTTCCGGTGATCGCCCATGACGTAGTAGTAGCCCCGCGGCAGCACGAACGGACCCAGGTTGTCGTGATCGCGGTACTTCTCCGGAATGAAATCGTCGGCGAGCGGCACGTCGTTGCGCAGCACGCGGCCGTCGACGATCTTGATCGTGTCGCCCGGCTCGGCCACGATCCGCTTCACGAACGACTTGCTCGGATCTTCGGGGTAGTAGAGCATCACGATGTCGCCGACGCGCGGCTCGCCCAGCCGGTACGCGAGCTTGTTGACGATCAGCCGATCCTGATCCTCGAGCGTCGGCACCATGCTTTGTCCTTCGACGCGCGCGACCTGGAAGCCGAACGTCACGATCAACGTGGCGTACACCGCGGCCGAAAGCAGCGTCTTGAACCAGGCCAGCAGCTCTTCGCCGATGCGCGAGAGCGAAATCGAAAAACCGCGATCGATCGCCTCCTGAGGCGCGGGCGCTGGCGGAGGAGGCGGCAGTGCCGGCACGGCATCGAAGATCGGCGGCCGATCGCTGACGATGGGATTCACGTCAGCCGGCGCGGCCACGCCGGCGCCGTCGTCGGGCCCGGTGGCCGCCGGCTGGAAGGTGTGGCTCTCCGAAGCGGGTGGCGGATCGGGAGAAAGACCCGTCACCGGCACCGGCACTGATTCGATGACGCTGGCCGGCACGGAGCCCGAGGCGTCAGGCGCCGCCGGATTCACCGGATCGGCGGTGGACCCGGATTCACTTTCGGGCCGTTCGTCTCGAGGGGGCAGTTCGTGCTGGACCAGAGCGTGCTCCTTGAGGCTGGACGTCAGTCGTCAGAAAACCTTGGCATGATTGAGGGGCCACCAGCGCACCTGCACCTTGCCCATGATGTAGTCCTTCGGCACGCAGCCCCACACGCGGCTGTCGGAGCTGTTGTTCCGGTGATCGCCCATCACGAAGTAATACCCGCGCGGGACCGTTTCGGGCCCCCAGGTGTCGTGCGACCGGTACTCTTCCGCGATGAAGTCATCTGGAATCGGCACGCCGTTCCGGAAAACCCGGCCGCTTTCGCTTCGAATCTCGTCGCCTGGTCCCGCGACCACGCGCTTGACGAAGGCCTTGCCGGGATCCTCCGGGTATTTCAGCATCACGATATCGCCGACGCGCGGATCGCCGAGCCGGTACAGCAGCTTGTTCACGATCAGCCGATCCTGATCTTCGAGCGTCGGCACCATGCTCAGGCCCTCGACGCGCGCGACCTGGACGCCGAACGTGACGATGAGCGTCGCGTAGACGGCTGCCGACACCAGCGTCTTGAGCCAGGAGAACAGTTCGTCGCTCAGGCGTGCGAACGAAAACGCCGGCTCGCCGGCGCTCGGCGGCTCGGTCCCTAGAGCTGGAGGTACTCCCGGAGCCGTCGCGTCTGCGACCGGCTGACCGGAATCTCCGTAGCCTTCGGGTCTTTCATCTTGAGAAGATAATTCCTGCTGAACCAGGGCACGATCTCCTTGATTCTCGTGATATTTACGAGGTGCGACCGGTGAACCCGCCAGAAAATCGCTGGATCCAAACGCGCCTGCAACTCATCCAGCGTCCGATAGTTAGACGTCCCGGACACCGTGTTCGTTACTACGATTATCGCATCGTCGACCATCGAGGCGTGCACGACTTCGTCGGCCTGCACGAGCACGAAGCGTTCGCCGACCCGGATGGCCAGCTGATCGCGCCGTCCCTGCCTGGCCTGGACGGCCTCGACGACCCGATCGAGGTCGGCGGCTGAGAGCGGCATGCGCGTTGCCTGCTCAGAAGCAAGCCGGCGCCGGACCCGCTCGAGCGTTTGCTCCAGCCGATCTGCGTCGACCGGCTTCAAGACGTAGTCCACGGCGTTCACCGTGAACGCATCGATTGCGTACTGGTCGAAGGCGGTCACGAAGACGAGCTGCACGGGGACATCTGCCTCGATCAGCCGCCGCGCGACCTCGAATCCGGTGAGGCCGGGCATCTGCACGTCGAGAAACACGACGTCGGGCCGCAGCTCGCCGGCCATCCGCAGCGCCTCGACGCCGTCGGTCGCCTGGCACACGATCTCGACCGAGCCGGTTTCGCCCAGGAGGAAGCACAGCTCTTCCCGCGCGAGCTGCTCGTCGTCGACGACCATCACGCGAATCGCCATGGTCAGGCCGTCGCACGCTCGGGCAGCACGAGCTCAGGAATCTCGATGCGCGCGGATGTGCCCTGGCCCGGCACGCTGTGCAGCCGGAGCTGGTAGCCAGCGCCGTAGATCACGCGCAGACGCTCGTTGACGTTTCGCAGGCCGATACCGTGCTCGGCGGTCGACTCGAGCCGGTCGTGCGCCATTCCGATTCCATTGTCGACGACCTCGATGATCGCGTGGCCGCCCTGCCGGGTGGACCGGATGGTGATGCGGCCCTCGCCGACTTTTCGGCCGAGACCGTGCTTGATCGAGTTTTCGACGAGCGGCTGCAGGATCATGCTCGGCACGATTACCTCCAGGCTTTCCTCGTCGATGAGCTTTTCGACGGACAGGCTGGGGCCGAACCGCACCCGCTCGATATCGAGATACTCGTCGACCGCCGCCAGCTCCTCCCGCAGCGTGACGAAGTGCTCCTGGCTGCGCAAGAGACGCCGCAGGAGTCCCGAAAGCTTGACGATGAGGACGCGTGCCGTTTCCGGCTGCGATCTGATGAGCGACGAGATGGACGTCAGCGTGTTGAACAGAAAGTGCGGGTTGATCTGGTTCGCGAGCGCCTCGACGCGCGCCGCCATCAGGAGCTGCTCCTGCTCGGCCAGCCGGTGCTCGATCCGCGCCGTGTTCCAGATCTTGATCGGGATGGCGACACCGAGGACGGCGGCGAGCAGCACGGTCAGGTACAGCCACGACTCGGTCGGATTCACGAAGAAAATGCGCGTGGGATACCGGCCGCCGATCGTCTGCCGCAGCAATTCGAGCATGATCGGCGCGGTCACGAGGAAGACCTGCCAATCGAGCGAGAATCGCCGCAAGAATCGCCAGGCGGAATGGTGCAGCTTGCTCACGAAGAACGGCGTGAACCGCCAGATTTCTTCCTTCGGACACACCTCGCGAAGGCCTCCGCCCGCAAAGCCGCATCCGATGGCAAAGGGCAGCGATGCCCATTCATTCGCGAACATCGGCGGCAGCCCGACGGCCGCGCCGACGAGCGCACCGGCGTACGGTCCCGCAATCAGCCCCGCCAGAAACGATCCGGAGAGGGTAAGGTCGGCGGCGTCGTAGTGAAGGATGAGCCGCGAAGCGACGCCGGCGGTGAGCGGAATGCCCCAGCCTGCCGCGAAGATCAGCCGCTCGGGCCAGTCGCGCCGTTCGGTGAGCAGAATTCGCCTGAACCACCGGAATCTGACCAGCATCGTCGCCAACGTCGCGACGACGGCCAGCTGGACGATGAGGGTGATCAGCTCGAGCTGAGCGGCGGAAAGCGATGGATCCTGGCGGCCCATGAGCCTGGCTAACTATAACATCGGCTTGAAGATGGCCTGACATCAGCGGCGCCGTTTGTTATGATGGCCGCATGATCCGGCCGCTCATCATCGGCTTCGCGACGACCTTCAAGCACATGTTCCGGAAGGCCAACACCGTCAACTATCCGGCGGAGAAGGTGCCGGTGTTCCCGAAGTACCGAGGGAAGCAGGTGTTGATGCGGGACGAGAACGGGCTGGAGAAATGCGTCGCCTGCGGCCTGTGCGCCGTCGCGTGCCCGGCCGATGCCATTTATCTCGAGGCGGCCGAGAACGACGGCACGGTGCAGGCCGGCCCGCGTTATGCCAGCGTCTACCAGATCCACAAGACGCGCTGCATTTTCTGCGGGTACTGCGAAGAGGCTTGTCCCGTGTCGGCCATCTTCATGGGCAAGGACTACGAGCTCGCGGTGTATAGCAACAAAGACTTCATCTGGGACAAAGAAGACCTGCTGGTACCGGCCACGAAGTGACCGTTTCATTCCTCAACGCTCTCGATGAGCGGGTGCTCGTCTGCGATGGCGCGATGGGCACAATGCTCTACGCGCGCGGGATCTTCCTGAAC
>JBLNGH010000476.1:0-9509 GCA_050264575.1 Acidobacteriota bacterium
ATGCGGTGCCTGTCCTCGAGCCCGACGAGCTGGCGGTGCTGCAAGGCGGCGTCGCGGTGCCGACGGGCAACGCCGCCCTCATCGCCGCCGGCACGGGCCTCGGCGAGGCGCTGCTGCACAACGTGAACGGCCGGTTTCTGCCCTCGCCGAGTGAAGGCGGACACGCGGATTTCGCGGCGCGAACGCCGCGCGAGCTGGCGCTCGTCGAGGAGTTGTCGCGCATTCACGGACGGGTCGACAACGAGCGGGTCATCTCCGGTCCGGGTCTCGTCAACGTGTTCCGGTTCACGCACGGCACTCAGGACCTGGGCTCGGCGTGTCGCGAAATCGGGCGGGACGTCGATCCGCAGGATCTCCCGGCGGCCATCAGTCAGGCGGCCATGGAGGGGCGCTGCCGGAGATGCGCCGAAGCCTTCCAGATGTTCATCGAGGCGTACGGCGCCGAGGCGGGAAACCTGGCCTTGCGTGCCGTCGCAACCGCCGGGCTCTACATCGGCGGCGGCATCGCGCCCAAGATTCTTCCGGCGCTCGAGGACGGGCGATTCATGGCCGCGTTCCGCGACAAGGAGCCGATGGTCGACTTGCTTCGCACGCTGCCGGTCATGGTCATCCTCAATCGCCAGGCCGGTCTCCTCGGCGCGGCGGTCAAGGCAGCGGCCCTTCTGGCGGAGTGAGTGGTCCTTGATTCAAGTCGTTACACAGATTTGACACGTCTCTCATCCGGCCATAGCATCGCCGCCAAGCGAGACGGGACCGGCGTTGCCCGCCCGGTGCCGCTCCTCAAAGGGATGGAGGATTCATGCGTCAGAGGCTCGTCTTTTTGGTTTTCTGCGTCAGCCTGCTTGTTCCGGCCGCGGCATTTGCGCAGACCGGATCGGTGTCCGGGGTGGTTCTCGACCAGACTGGCGGCGTTATTCAAGGCGCGACGGTGCGAATCGCAGGCGACCAGCTTCCGGCTGGCCGTACTGTTCAAACGGACGTCAACGGCATGTATCGCTTTCCGCTGCTGCTGCCAGGTCAGTACACCGTGACGGTCGAAAAAGCCGGTCTCGGCAAGACCGGAAGGACCGCTGTGGTCGACATCGACCGCGACACGCAGCTCGATCTCACGATCGGCGTAACGGCGACTGAAAGCGTGACCGTTGTCGCAGCGACTCCGATCGTCGACGTGAGATCGACGGAAGTGAATTTCAACTACAAGGCAGCGGAGATCGAGGCGCTGCCGCTGCAAAAGAACTACTCGGGTCTCTTCCAGTTGATTCCCGGTGTGGCCGACAACAACAGCTTTGCGCCTTCGGGAGGCGCCAGCCGCCAGGACAACAAGTACTTGATCGACGGGGTCGACATCACCAACCCCGGGTTTGGCTACTTGTCCACAGAAGTCAACGGCCTCGACATCGCCGAGTTCAACGTGAAACGGGGCGCCATCACCGCCGAGTTTGGACGAGCCACCGGCTTCGTGACGAACGCCATCAGCCGGTCGGGCACCAATGCATTCCACGGTATCGGCAACGTGGAGTTCCGGCCACGATCGTTCAGCGCCGACGAGAACACGCTGAACCAGGCAGGCGAGATCGTCAAGATCAACAACACGATCAGCCGGCACTTCGAGTCGGGCAGTCTCGGCGGCCCGCTCGTCAAGGATCGGCTCTTCTTTTACGGATCCGCGATGTGGAGCCAGATCAATACGACGGACCGAACCAACGTGTTCGGGCCTGTGCCGGACAAGACCGTCAAGACGCCTGAATTTTTCGGGAAGCTGACAGGCCAGCCGACGCCGAAGATGTCCATTAATGGGGGTTTCCGATATCGGCCGAGCGACTGCGAGTTCTGCGGCATCGCCAACGATCAGGCCCCGTCGGTCGCGCAGAACACCGAATCAGATGCGAAGGTTGCGACCGTCACCTGGAACTGGTTCCTGTCCAGCCAGGTCATCGTCGATGCGCGTTATATCCACATGGAGGAAAACGCGACGAACCTGCCGCTCACGGATCTCGGATTCAAGCCCACGTTCAACGTCAACGATCTTGAAAACATGGGGCAATACAGAGACACCACCGGTGCATTTCCGGTCACGCGTGGTGTGTGGAACCTCAGATCAGAGATCGTGAACTATAAACGCGACGAGTTCCGCGCGACATTCAGTCAGTTCTTCGACGTCGGCCCCACCAACCATGAGCTCAAGACGGGATTCGGCTTCGAAGAAGGGTCGGAGACACTCGACCGCAAGTCGAACGGATGGGGCAACCTGACGATCGTGGGTGGCGGGTCGCAGATTCAGGCGAACTACTATCCCGAACAACCGGCCCAGGTTTCGCCCGGTCGTACTTACAGTCTTTTCGTGCAGGACAACATTACGCTGGGCTCACGTCTCGTCGTGAACGCGGGCGTTCTGGTGAACCGCGACGAATTCTCGCAGGAACTTCAGGAAAAGAATACGTTCCTGACGTTCGGGTTCGGCGATCAGATTCAGCCCCGTCTCGGGGTGAACTATCAACTTCGGAAGGTCGCGGGAGACAAGGTTTACGCGAACTGGGGCCGGTACTACGCGATGGACCAGAAGAGCAGCGCACGCTCGCTCGCGCCCTCGCGACTGTTCACGAACGATGCGTTATTCAACCGGACGACCGGTGCGTTCATTTCGGATATCCCGCGTGCGAGCACAACGGGCAAAACGATCGACCCGGGCCTCAAGCCTACGTACACGGATGAATGGCTGGTGGGCTACGGTACACCGCTCCTCAACGGGTGGGGCCTCGATGTCTTTTACATGAATCGAGAAACGTTCGATTTCATCGAGGATGTCCCGGCCTCGCTTCCGGCGACGGGACCCTTCCACGCAGCGCAGTTGGTCGGAGCGGAACGCAAATACCGCTCGCTGACCTTCGATCTTTCACGTCGGCTTGCGAACAACTGGTCGATGTCGACAAGCTATTCATGGAGCCGCCTCGAAGGGAACTTCGATCTCGACTACAGTTCAGTCGCCGTCTTCAACACGTCCTCGGCTATTCAGGACGGGCCGGGCGAGTTCGTCCAGGACCGCTTCCGGAATGGTCCGCTCGCCCAGGATCGCCCGCATGTTTTCAAGGTGTTCGCGTCGTACATGCCACCGATGGTTCCCAACTTGACGCTCGGCGGGTATCTCCGCGCGCAGGGTGGCGCGCCGTGGTCGGCCCGCGGCGTGGACTGGGACGGTGGGTTTCGGCGGTACTTGGAGCCGGCGGGGTCTCACAGAAACGAGACCTGGACGAATCTCGACCTGCTGACGGCGTACCGCATCCCCGTTGGCGGTCGGGCCAAGCTCTCCGTCGAGGGGCGCGTGTTGAACCTGTTCGGAAATCTCACAACGCTGAACGTCGATCAACAGCAGTACCGGGATGCACGGGTCCGTCCGGCAACGTCGGCGTTCGCGGTCTGTGGAACCGACTACGCCTGTGCGACCGACCTGTTCAGCGCCGCCCAGACCACGAATCAGCCGAACAGTCGTTTCGGACAAGGCACCGAATGGGCGCCGCCGCGGCGTTTCCTGCTCTCGTTCCGGGCTGATTTCTAATCAATTGGAACGGGCCATGAGGCGATGATCGATTCATCGCCTCATGGCCACACGTCATCTGAGGCTCGCCAGAAACTGCTTGGCCCGATCGTAGTTCGGATCCAGCTTCAAAGCCTCCTCGGCCTCTCGGCGCGCCAGATCCAGCCGTCCGCCAGTTGCCAGGGCGACCGCGAAGTTCAGCCTGATCGGCGCGGATTTCGGATCGCGCTCCACGGCGGCTGAGAATGCGGCGATCGCTTCCGGCGCTCGTCTGAGGAGCGCCCACGCGAGTCCGAGCCGGTCATAATCCTGAGCGGTATTGCTGACTTCGGCGGCTCGTTTCCACGCGGGAATGCTGAGGTCCACTCGGCCGAGCTGTGCCAGCGCGCCGGCGAACTCACGGGCGATGTCCCCATTCCATCGATCGGGATCCAGATCGCGCACGGCGCGATCCGCATCCTCCTTGCGGCCGAGCCGGGTATAGGCAAGAACAAGCACCCGAGTCGCGGCGTCGCGCTCGGGACCCGCGCGGGCACGTTCGAGCGCCGCAACGGCCTCCTCGTCCTTCCCGGCCGCGAAGAGGGCGCGACCGGTCACGAACTGTACCGACGGCTGCCCGGGATCGAGACTGGCTGCCTGCCTGTAGTGCTCGAGCGCAGCGGCAGGCTGATTCTGCGATTCGTACAGCTGCCCGACACGCACATGAACCACGCCCGGATAACCGTGTCGCTCCAGTGCCCGCCGAATCCAGGCCTCGCCGTCCGAGGTCCGGCCATTCCGGATCTCGAACAACCCCATCCTCACCCGTTCTTCAGCGCGTCCATCGTCCAGCCCTGTGGGCCAGGCAACAAACACGGTCAGCGTGCCAAACGCGAGCATCGCCGGGAGAATCGCGTCCCATGCACGCTCGCGCACGCGGTCGATCAGCCAGGTTGCAGCACCGCCCGCCGCGACAGTCAAGGCGATCTGAAGCGGGAGCCGATACCGCGCTGCGACGTAGAACAGCACGATTGAGACCAGTGCGAGCGGGACGTACGCCGCCCAGAGCCAATATGCGGAATGATCGCGCGGGCGTGCGACGACAAGGCCGACCAAACCGAGTGGCACAATCAGCGCGGGTCCCACCAGCAGAAACGTCAGCGGCCCTCTTACGTCGCGCGCGAAAAACGGAAAGCTGTGGTTGAGCGTCAGGAACGTCGCGCACAAGGCATACCGGGTCTTACGCGCGAGAAGCCGAAGCTCTTCGCGCGGATGTGTTCGGATCCACTCGAACGCTTTGTCGAAGAAGAACCGGGACACTTCACGCGATGTGACCGCATGGCCGACAGCCTGCCGCACGAAATCCGTCGCGCCGATCCACTGTCCGACGATGCTCGGGCGGAGGTTCATGGGCGTCGTGTAGGTGCCATCAGCCTGTGGGCCGTTGCCGGCGAGGAAATTCCAGCCGCCGTGCGACGAGATCGGCACGAATTCATGGGCCACGCGCCAGTTTCGATACGTCGCTGGCGAGATCGCCAGCAGCCCGCCGAGCACGAAGCCAACGACAACGGCCAGCGGTCGCAACAAAGACGGTCGCTCGTGCGCAGCAAACTGCCGAAAAGCGGTTGCAACTCCCACGATGATGACTCCGGCCAGGAGTGCGGCAAGACCAACGAAAACGATCAGCATGTTCGGCCGATTCAGCGCGTGGATTCCGAGTGCCGCGCCCGCGGCGAGAAAGGCGACCGGTTTCGCCTGTTGTAAGCCGGAGCCACCGCGGTCGAGCGCACATGTCAGCAGGTAGAGATCCAGAGCCGTGAGAAACGGTTCGAGCGCCGCTTGCAGAATCAGGATTTCGTAGAACGTGAACAGGCCGCAGCACGTCGCCAAAGCGCCGGCCAGCCACGCGGCGTTCGCGCCATACCACCGCCGCGCCGAGAGCGCTATCAATCCGACGGCCGCCGTGCCGAGGATGATTTGGCCGAACCTGGCTGCCTCGAGCGATCCGCCGCCCAGCTTCAAGAAAAACGCAAGAACGTAGATGTACAGGGGCGAAATGAAAAACGCCGGCGCCGGCCGGCCGAAGAAACTGGCGGGATCGCTGAGCCACCAATCACCTGAGCTCACTTGCTTCGCAAAATGAAAATAGTACGCACCATCGAGCTCCCCGGCGGGCTGAAGTAATGGATGCGGACCGAGGGTCAAAAGGACGGCGAGCTTAACGCCAAATACCCCCGCAACCGCTGCGAGAGCGATCGGAACGGGCGCGCGCCAACGCGATGTTACGACGGGGTCGGCGCGAGCGTGGCGTCGACGTTTCAGAAATGACCTCGGGTTTCATTTTACGAAAAACGTAAAACGGAACCCGAGGTCATTTCTGGCACATGCCGCGCAGACGATCGAATCTCCCGAGCAGCGCCTGCAACCCGTCGGCGCGCGTGGCGGCGAGCGCGGCGCGGAAGGGATCGAGGGATTGCACGAGCTCTGCACAGTCTTTCGCGGAATCGAAGAAGAAAGGCTTCACAACCGGAACGCTCCAGAGAGTCGACGCGTCGGCCGCGCTGGCAACTGCCTCGTCCACGTGCTTCCCCATCGCGCTGCGCCGGAGATACTCGCCTTCCAGCAGATTCAATCGGCGCAGATAACAAGGAATAAACCCCTCGCATTCACCAGGCAACCCATTCTGCACCGCCCTCCAGGCCAGTTCGTCGGCTGAGCTCGAGCGCGCGTGCTCGTCCTGGAGCTTCCAGAGATGGTTCGGGCGAATCATCCAGCGACCACCAGGCTCGTTGTAGACAATCGTGTCCGCACGGGGCGCCAGCCAGTCTCTGTACGGCGGCTGTCTGCCGCGAGTGCGGCGCGGAACCGGCACGGCATCGAGGGCGCTCGAGGTCGCCTGCACCCAATAGAGCGCGAAGCGCCCGGCGACTTCGGGATCCTGCGCGTCCTTTTGCGCGCGCTCGACGAAATCGACGAGCTCGGTCCGCGGTGCGAATCCGTCGCCTTGCCGGGCGAGTCGTTCGCGAACGATCGCCTCGATGACCTCGAGGCGCGCGGCGGTGAGCGATCGGGTGAGACGCGCCGACAGCCAGCCGTCCTGACCGCGCGTCGTACGCACGCGCGTCCACGTCGCGCCCTCGCCGCCGGTGTCGAGTTGAAAGAGATCAGTGCCGAGCAGCAGGGTGGCGACCACCACCGCGCTGTCGGCCGGGGTCGCACGGAGCCGTACGGTGGACGCTGAGGTGATGCGAGTCGGCTCCTGCGCAGACGTCAGGAGCGCGCTCGCCGAGACGACGAGTCCGGCGGCCACAATCCGCATTGGGAAACCCCCTCTACGGATCTTGGACACCGGAAAAAGCTCGGAAGCTCGGAAGCCTGGGAGCTAGAGCTTGCTAGCCGCCTTCCAAACTTCCCGGCTTCCCAGCTTCCTGGCTTCCAGGCTTACTTCAGCGTTCCGGCCTGAATCTGCTTCGCGACCTTTTCGACTTCGCCCCAGACGCGCAGCAGGTTGCCGCTCCAGATCTTGCCGATCTGTTCCTCGGTGTAGCCGCGCCGGACCATTTCGAGCGTGACGTTGAACGTCTCGGCCGCACTGTTCCAGCCGGTGATGCCACCGCCGCCGTCGAAGTCCGACGAGATGCCCACGTGATCGATGCCGATGAGCTTGACGGCGTAGTCGATGTGATCGACGAAGTCTTTCACCGTCGCGCGCGTCGCGGCAGGCCACTTCTCGTTGATCACGGCGAGCCGTCGATCGTATTCAGCGCGGCGATCGGCCGGAAGCGAGTCGGCGGGGTTCGCCGCCGGGGCGCCGCCGCCGCGTCCACCACCACCCCCGCCACCGCCGCGCCCGGCTGCTGGCGTCGCATTCGGATCTTCGACCGGACACGGACGCTGCGCTCCCTCTGCGCCGGCGCCTCGTCCCCCACCGCCGCCTCGTCCACCTGCGGCTGCGGCGCCTGCGGCAGCATCCGGCGCACCGGCGCGACCGCCTCCGCCACCACCACCGCCGCCGCCCCGTCCCCCGCCTGCGGCCGCAGCGGCAACTCCGAATTCTTCGTTCAACAACCGAAGCGCCCACGTGCGCTGCGGCGGATCCGCCTTCACGTAGCCCGACAGCGCGACCATCTGGATGACGCCGCCGTTCTGCTTCAACGCCATCAACATCTCGTCGTCCATGTTGCGGCTCACGTTGGCGACCGACCGGACGCCCGAATGTGACGCAATGACCGGCGCTTTCGACAGCGCGACCGCCTGCAGCATCGACGCCTTCGACGGATGCGACACGTCGACCATCATCCCGAGTCGATTCATCTCGGCAATCACCTGCTTGCCGAGCGGGCTCAGACCGCCGTAGAGCCAGACATTGTCGCGCTCGCCGGTGTTCGAGTCGGAGAGCTGGCTGTGACCGTTGTGCGCGAGCGACATGTAACGTCCGCCACGGTCGTAGAACTCCTTTACGCGCTTGATGTCCAGCCCGATGGGGTACGCGTTCTCGACGCCGATGACGGCGACCTTGCGTTTGGACGCGGCGATCTTCCGGACATCGTCCGGCGTCAGCGCGAGGCCGATCTCTTTTTCCGCCAGCTGGGTCGTCAGCCGGTGGACCGCGTCGAACTTGGCGATCGCCTGCTTGTAGGCGTTGTCGTAGCCCTCTGGCGTCAGCGGACCCTGTCCGACGTACACGATCATGAACGACACGTCGAGGCCGCCCTCTTTCATCTTGGGCAGGTTGACCTGCGTGGTGAGCCGCATCGTGTAGTTGCAGTCGGCCGTGAAGTTGGCGGGGCTGATGTCGTTGTGCGTGTCAGCCGTGATGACGCGCTCGTGAATCGCGCGTGCGCGCGCAACGAGCGCGGGATCGTCCTGCGTCTGGCCCGAGCCTTGGGTCGTGGGATTCGAGACGCGAGCCGTGCCGAGCACCGGCGCGCACACGAACGACGCACCGAGCGCCAGCGCGACAGCTATCGCGATTCGGGAGGTGAACTTGAACGGCATGGGAGCCTCCGGGGTGGGGAGATCTTACTCGTTCAGATGGGGACAGGGCTGGCTCTTTAGCCCTGTCCCCGCTGTCGGTGATTGAGGGACTTGGCCGGGCGTGATCTGCTGTTCAGTCTCCTTACCGCGCAATCTCCAACGGCTGATCCAGCCGAATCCTGAGAATGATCCCGGCAGGCAGATCGACGTCGCTGCCTTCGGTCGCGGCGATGGTGCCGCCCCCACCGACGAGGATGCCGAGAAGGAGACCTTTGCCGCCGCCGAGCAGACCGCCAATGACGGCGCCGACGGCCGAGGCCGCGCCAATGCGTGTGGCGTCGTCCGCGATCTTGGGATCGAGCGCCTGGGTGACCGACGCGCGCAGCCGGAACGATTTGTTCGCGATGCGGATCTCGTCGAACGACAGCGTCAGACTGCCCTTCCGCTCGATCCGGCCGGCCGCCTTCACGGAGCTCACGAACCCGCGAACCGTCGAGCCGGCCGGAATCAGGACGTCAGGGAAGCCGGCAGGCGTGTAATCCAGAATCGTCGTGCCCTCGAACCGATCCTCGGCTTTGGCCTTCCCGGAATTGAGGGGGGTCTGGAGCCGAATGTCGAACTCGGTGCCGACCGCTACTGTGAACACGGTCACCTTCGGCTCGTCACCGGTCGGTTGGGCCGTCACCTTCTGAGCGGTCTGCCCCATCGAGCGCAATCGAAGCGTCTCGAGCTTGTCCCGCAAGTTCGAGTACTCGGTGCGCGTAACGCTGCCTTCGCGCCGCAGCTTGACCTTGAGGTATGCGACCTCATCGCGCAGATCGGCCAGCGATCGATCGACATCGGCCGCCAGCGTCGGATCGGTCTTTTTCAACGCGACCACCTGGCGATCGATCTCTGCGACCGCAGAATCGAGCCTCGACAGATCGGCGGCAGTGACCGGCGCCTGCGCCCTGACCGTCGTGGTCAGAAGCAGCGCGGCCATCACGAACAGACAGACTCGAGCGGTTCGCATACCTGCAAT
>JBLNGH010000477.1:0-4228 GCA_050264575.1 Acidobacteriota bacterium
CCACTAGGGCATCACGGCTGCCAGAAATGTGCCAGTGGTGTTCTGGACGAGGTTTCCTCAAGACTGGGGTGGACGCCAGATCGTGGACCACGGTTCCGAAAAGCGAGACGATCCAGTCGCCGGCATGCGACCTACCCGCCGACGGCAAATAGCGGCGGCTGCTTCAAATGATGCTGGGTCAGGTCCTGGTACGCCTTCGCGAGCGCGAGGAGTTCGCCTTCTCGATACAGGTGGCCCGAAAACATCACACTGGTCGGCGATCCATTTGGCGCGAAGCCGTTCGGGACGGCGAGGGACGGATGTCCGGTGAGGCTCATCACCGGATTCAGGCTCGTGCGTGAATCGAGCGTCAGCGCCGTGAACACCACCGCATCGACGGCGCTCATCGCTCGCGCGACCTCCTGCATAATCGCGGCGCGGCGCCGGTTCGCCTGCAGGTAATCCACGGCCGTGACGAGCTTGCACGCACGAAGATAACGGCCTGTTCGCTGGCTGACACCTTTGTACAGGCCGCCGGTGGTCAGCGTGTCGAACGCGGCAGCACGTTCGGTGTACTCGATGAAGTACGTGAGATCGCCACCAGGCACCTGCACGTCGTGCAAGGTGCATCCGAGCCGCTTCAGGACGTCGAACGCACGATCGTTGTTCTCGCGCCGCGCCGCGTTCTGCTCCGCATCGAACATCGACGGGACGTAGCCGATGCGTTTCGGGTACCGGCCGGGGGTGGCGTCCCAAGTGACCGGAATGTTGTCGGCAACGGCCAAGTCCCGATTGTCCGGTCCAGCCATAGCATGCAGCACGATCGCGCAGTCCTGCACGTGACGGCACATCGGACCCACCTTGTCGAGCGTGCTGCCGGCGGTCATGACGCCGAAACGGCTGACCCGGCCGAATGTGGGTCGCAGCCCCACAATCCCACATCGGCCCGCGGGCGACAGAATTGAGCCGCCGGTGTCAGTGCCGATCGCGAATCCCACGAGACCGGCGGCGGTCGCTGCGCCCGAGCCGGCCGACGATCCACTCGATCCTTCCGCCGGATTCCAGGGATTGTTCGTGCGACCGCCCGACCATTGATCGCCGAATGCGAGCTCGCCCGTGGTCAGCTTGGCGATCAGCACCGCGCCGGCCCCGGTCAGGCGACGGACGACGGTCGCGTCCTCGTCGAAGGTCTGATCTTCGAGCGGTTTCGCGCCCCACCGGGTCGGATAACCCTTGGCGGCGATGATGTCTTTCACTCCGTACGGAATGCCGTGGAGCACACCGCGGTATTTGCCGCCCGAAATCTCCTTGTCGGCGGCCGCGGCTTCTGCCATGGCGCGCTCCTCGGTCGACGACGCGACACAATTCAGCTGCGGGTTGTACCGCTTCAGTCGATCGAGGTACATCGCGGTGAGTTCGCGCGACGTCACCTGTCGCGTGCGCACGAGATGCGCCAGGTGCGTGACGGGCCAGTAGGCAACGGCTTCGAGGACTCGCGGACGCATCACTCGCGGCGCCGCTTCGATGCGGAACACGGCCGGCGGCAGCGCCGCGAGCGGGATCCCGGGCGGGCGCGGATCGAACTGAATCGGCAGCGGTGACGCGTTCGTCAGCGTCGGCTTGTCGATACCTTCAGCGCCGCGGGCCAGGCTCGACAGGGACGCCGCGAGGTCCTGACTGTCCTCATCCGAGAAGTTCAGACCCGCCAGACGTGCGGCTTCGCGGACCATCTCCATCGTTACCGGCTTGGTGCCCTGTTGCATTTGCGCCCAAAGGACGCCCGGCAGGAGCGTGGACGTCAAGCCCGCTGACGCGAACACCATGAGAAAGGCGCGACGGTCAGGAACTGGCACGTGTCTCACTCCTGACGGAGCGCGCGCACCGGATCGATCCGTGAGGCGCGCAGCGCGGGCAGACTCGCGGCGGCCAGACCGATCAGGACCAGCGCGACGCCGCCGGCGACGTAGGTCAGCACATCCACGGGCGATACGCCGAAGAGGAGCGACTGGAGCCATCTGCCCAGGATCGCCGCCGTCGCGCAGCCAATCAGCACGCCGGCGATCACCCGGCGCAGGGCGCCGCGCACGACCTCGCGAAATGTCAGACCGCGATCGGCACCGAGTGCCATTCGCACGCCGATTTCGCCAGTGCGACGCGTGACGGAGTACGTCACGACGCCATAGACGCCAACCGCGGCGAGGAGTGCAGCCGAGAGCGCCAGTCCGGCAAGGAGTGCCATGTTGAAGCGCGGCTGCGCCACCGACGCCGAGACGAGGTCCTCGATCGCGTTCGCGGCGACGATGGGCAGCTGCGCGTCCTGCCGCGAAATGGCGACGCGCATGGCTGCGGTCACTTCCATCACCGACAGGTTCGTCAGCACGACGATCTGCATCTCCGACAAGGCGAGCTGAAAGTACGGGACGTAGACTTGCGGCCGCGGCATCTCCCCGAGCCCGCCCTGCCGCGTATCGCCGACAACGCCGACGATTTCCAGGTCACCGGCCATCGGCACGCGGACGGCGCGCGTGAGCGGATCGACGCCGGGGAAGTACCGGTGCGCCAGAGTCTCGTTGATGACGGCGACCTTGCGCCCGCCCTCCCTGCCGTCATACGGGTTGAAGACCCGCCCCTTCACGAGCGGGATCCCCATCGTCTCGAAGTATCCCGACAGAACGCCGCGGTACGCGGCGCGCGGGCGTTCGGACGGCGACTCGCTCTCGAGGCCCATGATCGTGAAGTCCAGCGAGAAATCGTTGCCGAGCGCGCTCATCGGCAGGACAGAGACCGCGCCCGCCGACTCGACGCCCGGCACGCGTCTCACCTCCTCGAGGAGATCGACGAAGAAGCGGGTCTTCGCCGGTCCGCGCGGGTAGCGGACCTCCGGCAGCACGATGTCCGTCGCCACGACTCGCGACGTCCGAAACCCGGGATCGACCGAGGTGAGCCGAACGAAGCTGCGAATCAGGAGCCCGGCACCGATGACCAGCACGAGCGCGAGCGCCACTTCCGCCACGACCATCGCGTATTACAGCCGCCTGGCGGCCCGCCCCGTCTGCACGCTGCGGCCGGTGTCCTGGAGCACCCGAGTCACATTCGGTCGCATCGCGCGGATGGCCGGCACGAGCCCGAAGAGCGCGCCGGCGACGACGACCGTCACGGCCGCGAACGTCAGCACGGCCGGATTGAGCGCAATGGCCTCGGCGCGGGGGATGGTTGTGGGCACGAAACCTCGAAGCGCGCCGATCCCGGCCAGTGCGAGCGCCGCGCCCGTAAGGCCCCCGGCGGCGGCAAGCACCATCGTCTCGGCGAGCGACCGCCGCACGAGGGCCCAGCGGCCGGCGCCGAACGCGGCACGGACAGCGAAGTCCTTCACGGTACGTGAGGACCGCGCCAGCACGAGATTCGCGATGTTCGCGCACGCGATCGCCAGCACCAGCACCACAGAGCCGAACAGCATCCAGAGCGTGCGGCCGACCGGGCCGACCAGTTGCTCGTGCGCGGGGACGAGCTTCGCGCCCCAGCCGGCGTTGGTGCTCGGGTTCTCAGCGGCGATCCGCGCCGACACCCGGCCCATGTCCTCGCGAGCCTCGTCGAGCGTCACGCCCGGTCGCAGCCGGCCGAGCACGTTGTACATCCGGTGCGGCCGCGTGGCCAGCGACGTCAGATCGAACGTGATCGGCGTCCAGAGCTCGACGTCCCTGTCGCCGGCGGGCAACTGGAACGACCGGGGCATCACGCCGACGATCTCGTACGGCTGATCGTCGAGGCGCAAGACGCGACCGAGCGCGTCGGCGCGGCCGCCGAACCGCCGAATCCAGGCGCCGTAGCTCAGAATCGCCAGGCGCTCGTGACCGCGCGTCTCCTCCTCCGGTGTGAAGGTCCGGCCGAGGATCGCCGGCACGCCCAGCGTCGCGAAGACCGACGGGGTCGCCTCCACGCTGGAGATGCGCTCCGCATCCGGGCCTCCCGTGAGCGTGAACCCGCGATAACGCCAGGCGCCCAGATCGCCGAACGCGCGTGTCGCGGCGCGCCAGTCCGCCCAGGTCGCGAGCGCGACTTCGGATTCCTCCTGACCGAGCCGCGGATTGCTCTCGAACAGCACGACCAGCCGATCCGGATCGTGATAATCGAGCGGCCGCAGCAGGACGCCGTACAGCACACTGAAGAGCGTCGCGTTCACCCCAATCGCGAGCGCGAGCGTCAGGACAACGACGGCGGTGAAACCCGGAGCGACGCGGAGCGAGCGCAG
>JBLNGH010000478.1:0-2745 GCA_050264575.1 Acidobacteriota bacterium
CCATCCCCACTCGCTGTCACCCTCTTTCGCGACGTTTTTCAGACTGCCGCCGTCGCGTCGCTCCGGAGTCGGCCCGCATGACGATCCTCCAGCCAAGGGCAGAACGTGTCGCAGTGCAAGATCACGTGCGCCGACACTGACACGCCGAAAGGGACGGCGGTGATGTCGTGGTGGCCGACGTTGGAGTGGCCCGATGGGCGTCAGGTCGAAATCGCGCTGGAAGCAGTGAGCGTTTCGAGCGCGACGGCCGAAGGCATGTTTGGTTTCCCAGCCGGGTAGGCCTCGCGCGATACGCGATAGTCCGAAACGCGAGCGGATGGAAGCGCGATTTCCGAGGGCCACGACCTCGGAGGCCACCCACGACATCAACGCACGTCCCTTTCGGTCACGGCAGGTCCGTCGGTACCGTCGGCGACTCAGATCAACTTGAACACGGGCGGATCCAGCGGCAGATCGGTCGGCGGGTTGTCGTAGAACACGCGCTCCAGGAACAGACCGGACGCGGGAGCCGTCAGGCGGGCGGGAAGGTCAGACTGGCCGCCGAGCAGCGATCGAACGTCAGCGGGCGACAGACGTCCACGGCCGACGTCCGCGAGCACGCCGACGAGACGGCGCACCATCTTCCAGAGAAAGTGCGATCCGATCACGCGGATCAGCACGAGCGCGTCGCGCCGGACGACGGCAAGCTGGTCGATCAGGACGCGTGTCGACTTCTCGTCGGGATCATCGTCGG
This sequence comes from Acidobacteriota bacterium, assembly GCA_050264575.1. Lineage (GTDB taxonomy): Bacteria > Acidobacteriota > Vicinamibacteria > Vicinamibacterales > SCN-69-37 > DASQFI01. Next base: position 734 of record JBLNGH010000478.1, read on the forward strand.
TGAACGATCGAAAGTCCCCGAATCCGACGAGTGCGGATGCGCCCGAGCGCATCGCGTCGAGATCGAGATCCTCGCGACTCCACCAGACGAACGGTTTGGCGAACGCCGTGCGACGGAGCGCGATCTGGTAGATGTAGCTGCGCGCGACGGCGCTGTGGCGCGCGTGGAACCGGGCCGCGACCCGTTCCGCGGAGAGCACGTTGATGTCGGCCGGAAGCGCATCGTTCACGCGCGTGAGGAGCGTTGCCGGGGGCAGCGTCGCCGCCGAGTCGACGTGTGCGACCTGTCCCAACGCATGTACGCCCGCATCCGTCCGGCCCGCGCCGTACGTCTCGATTCGATCCGAGCCGACGGCGTGGACGAGCGCGCGGTTGAGCTCGCCCTGCACCGTCCGCGCGTTCTTCTGAATCTGCCAGCCGCTGTACCGCGTGCCGGCGTATTCGACGGTGAGTTTGTATCTGGGCATCAAAGAGCAGCCGGGAAGCCAGGAAGCCAGGAAGCCGGGAAAGTCAGGAAGCCAAGAGCTTCTCGCTCGGGGGCTTTCAAGCTTCCAGGCTCCCCGGCTTCGACAAGTGTATTCTCTCCATATGTTCGTGAAGCGGTTCTTCGAGCCGAAGCTGGCCCAGACGAGCTATCTGATTGGATGCGCCGCCACGCACGAGGCGATCGTCATCGATCCGAATCGCGATATCGATCAGTACGTCGATGCCGCGCGCGCCGAAGGCGCGAAGCTCGCGCACGTCACCGAGACGCACATTCACGCCGATTTCGTCTCGGGCAGCCGCGAGCTGCGGGCGAGGACCGGCGCGACGCTCTACCTGTCCGACGAGGGCGACGCGGCCTGGAAGTACGGGTTTGCCGGCGACGAACGGACGAAGCTCGTCAAGCACGGCGATCGCATCAAGGTCGGGAACGTCGCGCTCGACGTCGTCCACACGCCGGGTCACACGCCCGAGCACGTGACGTTTCTCGTGACCGACGGCGCGACCGCCAACGAGCCGATCGCCGCCGCGACGGGCGACTTCATCTTCGTCGGCGACGTCGGCCGGCCGGATCTGCTCGAGCGCGCGGCCAACTTCAAAGGCACGATGGAGGCCGGCGCGCGAACCCTGTATGGCCAGGTGCGGAAGTTTGCCGAGCGCCCGGAGTGGCTGCAAATCTGGCCGGCGCACGGCGCCGGATCGGCGTGCGGGAAGGGGATCAGCGCCATTCCGCAGAGCACGCTCGGCTACGAAAAGCGATTCAACTGGGCCTTCCAGGCAAAGTCCGAGGACGACTTCGTAAAGAGCGTGCTCTCCGGCCAGCCCGAGCCGCCGAAGTACTTCGCGATGATGAAAAAGGTGAACAAGGAGGGTCCGCGGATTCTCGGCGGATTCCCGCAGCCGCCGCGACTGGAGCTCGATGCGCTCTCGCGTCTGCTCGCCGACGGCGCGCTCGTCGTCGACATCCGCCGCGGCGCCGATTTCGGCACGGGCCACGTGCCTGGCACCCTCAACATTCCGCTGAACTCGAGCTTTACGACATGGGCCGGCTGGCTGGTACCGTTCGATCGAGACGTGTACCTCATCGCCGGCGGCAACGGCGATCAGGCGGCGCGCCTGGCTGCACTGGCGGCGCGGGATCTCGCCATGATCGGGCTCGATCGCGTCGCTGGCTATTTCGACGAGGGCGTCGTCGATGCGTGGGCCAACGCGGGCCGGCCGCTGGGCAAGATCGCGCAGATCGACAGCACGGATCTCTCGGCTTCGCTCGCCCACCAGGGGGTCACGCTGCTCGACGTCCGCAGCGAGAACGAATGGACGGAAGGCAGGATTCCGCAGGCCGTCCATATTTCCCTCGGCTATCTCGCCGATCGGCTCGAGGAGCTGCCGCGTGAGAAGCCAATCGTCGTGCACTGTCAATCGGGATCACGGTCGGTGATTGGCGCGAGTCTGCTGCGTGCGCGAGGCTTCGATCGTGTCGTCAACTTCCCGGGCGGATTCAGCGCCTGGACCAAGGAGGGGTTGGCGGGG
>JBLNGH010000479.1:0-2908 GCA_050264575.1 Acidobacteriota bacterium
ATCTGGGGCAGCCCGGCCGTGTGGGTCAGCAGATGACGTATCGTCGCCGGCCGGTGGGTGGCCTTCGCGGGGATCAGTCGGTAGGCCCGCAGGTACTCGTCGGCCGGAGCGTCGAGCTCGATCACCCCTCGCTCCCACAGCTGCATCACCGCGACCGCCGTGAAGGTTTTCGTGATCGACGCGATCCGGAAGACCGTATCCTCCGTGACGGGTGTGCGCGACCCGATGTCGGCGAACCCATGTCCATGGAAGGACTCCAGGTGTCCGTCGCGGACCGCACCCACAGCCAGCCCGACCGCGGGATGGCGGTTGAGGATCTCGCCGATGGTCGTCCTCAGGTCGAGCATCGGCCTCGTGCGTGACGCGGTCATTGCGTCCTCCTTAGGCCAGCGACGGAGTCACGCCAGCCGCCTCGCCGGCCGACCTGGTCATGCGCCGCGTCCGACCCGGGCTCGGGCGGTCGTCGCCCTTAGCGCATACCCACGCAGCCGGCACCGGCAGGGGCTAAGGACCCGCCGCCGCACACTCTCCGAAGGTTCAAAAGTCGGCCGGCTCGACGCCAGTCGGTAGGCCGACAACAGGACTTTCGACCCTATACAGTCCCGGGCCAGTCGCGGAGCGTAACCACGTGACTCCGGTGACAAACATCGACGTGTTCCAACCGGTTAGAGGAGGTACATGATGCGTGATGATGTGCATGAGAAAGGGCAGGAGAAGTTCGTCCGGAGCATTGGTGAAGACGCCGAGACGATTCGCAAGGGACTGAGCGACCGGCGCGTCCAGGACGCCTTCATCGCTGCCATCGATGAGGATCCCCAGCTCATCGAGGTTCTCGCCAAGGTGACCCCGAATCTCGGAAACGTTGCGGCCGACTGGTCGTGCTGTCGCGGTAACCGGGTACAGCTCGACCTGGAGGAGATTGCCGAGTCGATGAAGCGCCGACTTCAGTCCGGCGAAGGTACGAGTGGCGTCTAACCGCCGCCGCTGTCCGCCAACCAGCGAATATGACCGCCCTGACGGGGCGCTCACCGGGTTGAGACCCCGTCAGGGCATTTGACTCAATCAGTGGGCCCTCTGTTGACCGCGTCCCTTGCCGGCTCGTAACTAGCGCTCCGGTCGTCGGCGCCGGTGCGGCGAGGCGTTCGGTGTTGAATGGAGCCCGTCATGTACCTCACTAAACGGCTGCGCATATACAACTTGTCGACAGATAAGTATCTGGTGTGCAACGCTCTCACGGGTGAATTGTCGATCGTCGGACGGGCCGTGTACCGGCAGATGGACGCCCTAAGAGATGGTCGCGTCAAGGAATGCAGCGCGGATGTCATCGGCGCGCTCGAGGAAAGAAAGCTGGCGTTCCGGTCGACCGGGGCCGAGGATGCAGCCTTTCGTTCGATCATCGAGCAGGCCCTCTCGGATTACCTGCAGCGAGCGCGCACCGAGTACTGTTTCGCGATCAACACCCATTGTAACTTCAACTGCGTGTACTGCTTCGAGCCGGAGGCGATCCGTGCGTCGGCCGCAACACTCGGCGAGCAGCAACTCGACGCGGCGTTCCGCATCATCGACGAGGCTCAGGAAGCGCGACCCGATCGTCAGCCGCCGCCTGAGTTCACGCTCTACGGTGGCGAGCCTCTGCTCAGGCCCGCCAAGCCAATCGTCGTCTCGCTCATCCGGCGCGTGGCAGCACGCGGCCACCGCGCCAACATCATCACCAATGGCCACACCTTGGCTAGCTTCTTCGATGTCTTTGACGCATATCACGAGGCGATCGAGTCGGTTCAGATTACGTTGGATGGCACGGAAACGGACCACAACCAGCGCCGCGTGCTCCGGAGCGGAGCCGGCACTTTCGCGAGGATCGTCGCCAACATCGACGCCTTTCTCAGCCGCGACTACCGTACCCGCTGCGTCATTCGCACCAGCTTCGACCGTGCCAATCTCCACCGGGTATCCGCGCTCAAGCAGTTGTTGGACGAGCACGGGTGGTCGAAGCACCCCCGCGTCAGCGTTTTCCCTGTCACGATCCAGGATCACCGGGACTGTGGTTCGATGGAGGGGCTGGTCGACTACTGCGATCTGCTCGACGAGCTATTACCCTACTCGACAGACTCCGGCGGCGGCCCGTTCGACCTATCGAGCATCCATGTGCTGGGACACGTGCGCAGTTTCCTGGGGAGGATGGCCAACGGGGGGGCGCCGACCGCATTCTCGCCCCGGGCGACCTTTTGTGGTGCCGCGACGCGATTGCTGGTGTTCCACCCCGACGGCAACATTTACCCATGCTACGAGGTGTGCGGGCAACCAAGCGTCAAGATCGGTCGCTACTATCCCGATTATTCGGTGGACCGCGACATGCAGCAGCAATGGGCCGGTGTCCGTGTACTGCGGCAGCCGGAGTGCTTCGAATGCGAGATCTCGACCTTCTGCGGTGGAGGCTGCGCCAGCGGTGCGCTCGCCAAGAAGGGCACGATCAATGCGGCCTTTTGCGAGGGGGCGCACGAAGTGTTCGACCGCTACTTCAAGATCATTGCGCACGAGTATCGGATCCGCGCCAGAAGTGAAGCCTGACCATGGGACTACTGATCCTCGATACCTCGAAGTACGATGACCCGCTCAGCGACACGTGGCACGCGAGCCCCAGGTACACAACGTCCTTTCTCAGGCGGCGAGGCTTCGACGCGACCGTCACTTTCGCACCGGTGTTGCGGGCCGACGTCGAGTGGCGGGCTCCCGCCCCGCTGGCGCTGTACTTCGAGGTGTCAGAAGATAACGTGTCGCCTTCGCTCGACTTTCTCGCGGCCTGGCGGCGCTCGCTCCCGGATACGCGCTTCCTCGTCGGCGGTACAACCGGGGGCCAGTTGGCGGAGGCGTTGCTCCGTCGCCATTCCGAGATCGACGGCGTCGTCAT
>JBLNGH010000480.1:0-3818 GCA_050264575.1 Acidobacteriota bacterium
CCCGAGGTCTTGGTCTGACGAGTGACACAAGCCTGATAAGATTCCTCGCGATGTCGGCTGCCCTCTCACTGGTCGTGCCCGCCGATCGGCGCTATCGCGTCCTTGCGCCGGAACTGGCGGCAAAATACGCCGAACTGGCGGGCGGCAGCGCCGCCGACGGGCCGGCGCTGGCCACAGCGATCGCGTCAGCGATGGATACTCTCTGTCCGGAAACCAACGCCGGACTCCACATCGACTTGACGTTCAAGCCGGAGCCGACGGGGGTGGTGGTCGAGATCCGGTGCCAGGGACGGTCGACCACGGTCCGACATCTCCTGTCGGCCGAGAAGCGCTAAGGCCGCGACGTGCGATGCGGCTGTTCAACACGCTGACCCGCGACGAACAGGAGTTCGTCCCCGCCGACGGCCGCACCGTGCGCATGTACACCTGCGGGCTGACCGTTTACGCCCGCGGTCACATCGGGAACTTCCGGACGTTCGTCAGCCTCGACGTGCTGCGCCGCGCGCTGCGTCACCTCGAAGGCTACGAGGTCCGGCAGGTGCGGAATTTCACGGACGTCGACGATCGGACGATCGCGGCGGCGCAGAAGGCCGGTATCGAGCTCCGCGCCTACACCCAGCAGTGGATCGACGCGTTCGCCGACGATGCGGCGGCGCTGGGATTGGAGCCGGTCGAAGAGAGTCCCCGCGCGACGGACGACGAGAATCTCCGGGCGATGGCCGGCATGGTCAATGCGCTCGGCGGCCACGGGCATACCTATCAGTCCGAAGGATCGACGTACTTCCGCATCGCCACGTTTCCCGGCTACGGCAGGCTCGCCCGGCTGGATCACGCGGGCATGCAGGCCGGCGCGCGCGTCGATGCCGACACCTACAGCAAGCAGGATGTGCGCGATTTCGTGCTGTGGAAGGCGTCGAAGGAAGGGGAGCCGAGCTGGGACGTGGGCTGCGGCCCGGGCCGGCCCGGCTGGCACATCGAGTGCTCGGCGATGGCGTTGCGCCTGCTCGGCGAGCCGCCGATCGACATTCACGGCGGCGGCATCGATCTGATCTTCCCGCATCACGAGAACGAAATCGCGCAGGCCGAGGGCGCGACGGGCCGTCCCTTCGCGCGCTTCTGGTTCCACGTCGAGTTCCTGAACCTCGACAACGAGAAGATGTCGAAGTCGCTCGGGAACGTGTTCACCGTTCGCGACGTGATCGACAAGGGGTTCCGCGCCTCGGCACTCCGGTATCTGCTGCTGTCGGTGCACTACCGCAAGCAGCTGCTCTTCAACTGGGACGTCCTGGCGCAGGCCGGCGCGGCGGTGACGCGGCTCGCGGACTTTGTGGCGCGCCTCGACGGTGTCACGACCGCTCGCGATCCGAACCCGGCGTGCCGCTCGCGCATCGACGAGGCGCGCCGGGAATTCCGCGCCGCGATCGCCGACGATCTGAACGTGCCGGCGGCGCTCGGGGTGGTCTTCGAGCTGGTCCGCGAGATGAACGCCGCGATGGATCAGGGCGACGTCGGCCGATCGGATGCGGCGCTGATTCGAGACGCGATGGCCGAGTTCGATCGCGTGCTCGGCGTGCTGGCCCTGCGGCGGGCCGAGGACGCCCGGCCGCCTGAGGCGGCTGAAGACATCGAGCGTCTGATTGCCGCCCGCCGGGACGCCCGCCGGGCACGCGACTTCGCGCGCGCCGACGAAATTCGCCGCGAGCTCGAGTCGAAGGGCATTCTCCTCGAGGACACCGCCGCCGGAACCCGGTGGAAGCGCAAGTAAAATCAGTAGATGCCTTCTGCGCCTCACATCAGGACCGCCCTGCCGGGACCGAACGCGGCGGCGATCATCGCGCGCGATCGGGCGCGGGTGTCGCCGTCGTACACGCGCGATTATCCGTTCGTCATGGCCCGCGGCGAAGGCGCGGTGGTCGAGGACGTGGACGGCAACGTCTTTCTCGACTGTGCGGCCGGGATTGCCGTCACCGGCACCGGGCATTCACATCCGGACGTCGTCAAGGCCATCGTCGACCAGGCGCACAAGTACCTGCACATGTCCGGGACCGATTTCTACTACGAGCCGCAGGTCCAGCTCGCGGAAGACCTGGCGGCGATCGTGCCCATCGGCGCGCGTGACGGGGAGGTCCGGTCCTTCTTCAGCAATTCCGGCACCGAAGCGATTGAAGCGGCGCTGAAGCTGGCGCGCTACGTCACGAAGCGGTTCAACATCATTGCGTTTCTCGGCTCGTTCCACGGCCGCACGCTGGGGTCGCTCGCCGTCACGTCGAGCAAGTACGTGCAGCGCCGCGGCTTCGGGCCGATGATGCCCGGCGTCTTTCACGCGCCGTACGCCAACTGTTATCGCTGTCCGGTCGGGCGTCAGCCGGATACGTGCGCGGCGGAGTGCCTGAGCTACGTCGAGGACCAGATTCTGGTGCATCTCGTCTCGCCGGACGAGGTGGCCGCCGTGCTGGTCGAGCCGATTCAGGGCGAAGGGGGCTACGTCGTGCCGCCGCCGCAGTTCCTGCAGCGGCTTCGCGAGATCACGTCGCAGCACGGCATGCTGCTGATCGCCGATGAAGTGCAATCGGGGATGGGCCGCACCGGGCGCATGTTCGCGTGCGAGCATTTCGACATCACGGCGGACATCGTGGCGATCGCGAAGGGGATCGCGTCGGGGCTTCCGCTTGGCGTCACCAGCTCGCGCGCGTCGCTCATGACCTGGCCGCCCGGCGCGCACGCGTCCACGTTCGGCGGCAATCCGGTCAGCTGCGCCGCCGCCATCGCGACGATCAAGGTCCTCAAGGAAGGGCTGGTGCGCAATGCCGCCGAGGTGGGCGAGCATCTCATGGGCCGGCTGCGCGGCCTGATGGACAAGCATCCGCTCATCGGCGATATCCGCGGCAAGGGACTGATGATCGGCGTCGAGCTGGTTCGCGACCGTCAGACCAAGGAGCGCGCGACGGCCGAGCGCGACCGTCTCGTGCAGGAGATGTTCACCCGCGGCGTGCTCATCCTCGGCGCCGGCCGCAATGCCGTGCGTTTCGCCCCGCCGCTCGTGCTGACGAAGGATCAGGCCGATGCGGTCGTGACCATTTTCGACCAGGCGCTCTCCGCCGTCACCGGGCAAAGACCTCGGGTTTCGTAAGCGGCCTCTCGACTGTGAGCAACACGTCGACAACGAAACCCGAGGTCTTGTGATCCGAGTTGTATTCCACTAGCATATATTTCTGTGCGACATACACGCCGAATTCTCGATCGGGAAATGAAGAAGGGCAGCGCCGAGCTGCTGATCCTGTCGCTCGTCGAAACGCGGGCGCGGCACGGCTACGACATCGCCAAGCTCATCGAGCGGCGATCCGGCGGCACCGTGAAATTCAACATCCCGTCCCTCTACCCGTTGCTGTATCGCCTCGAGAAGCGCGGGTGGATCCAGGGCCGCTGGATCGAGCGGCCCACCGAGCGCCGCCGCCGGTGTTATCGCCTGACGCCGGCCGGCCGGCGGGTGCTGGCCGAGCAGCGGAGCGGCTGGCAGGCCTTCGTCGCCGCCATCAATCGAATCGTGGGAGCTGAACGTGCCTGATTGGAAACCCGAGCTGCGCCGCCGACTCGCCCCGCTGCGCCTGTCGGCCGCGCGCGAAAAAGAAATCGTCGACGAGCTGGTGGACGATCTCGACGACCGCTGTCGCGAGCTCCAGGCGCAGGGCGTCTCACCCGCCCAGGCCGAGCGGGCCGCGCGCGCCGCGCTCGACACCAACGAGGTGTTGACGCGGGCCTTCGGACAGACCGAGCGCGCCGCCGATCCCGAGCCCACAGTCCCCGGCGGCGGCGGCCGG
>JBLNGH010000481.1:0-4910 GCA_050264575.1 Acidobacteriota bacterium
AGCCGAAGGCTGGATTCAGGACGGGATCGAATTCGGCTACTTCCACGAAGACCAGTGCCGGCGCGCGTTCCGGTTCGGCGAGCGGTGCTTCACCGCAACGCTTCGCCTGAAGCACAGCCAGCAGCGCTACGCGGAACAGCTCGAGCGTGAACGCCGCTCGCTCAACACTGAAAAAAGCTGACAAGCATCAGGTTCCTCGGACCCGCCGTACCCGTCGTACCGACTGATGCCCGCTCGGAGATCCGGCCTGCGCTGCCCGAGTCTCCGCGTAAGGGCTCGCGTCTTCTACTTTGCCGTACGACCGTTCGCCGCGGTCGCATTCTTGGGCAATGCCGGCCCTACGGCCCTACATTGACTACTTCGTAGACTTGGTCTACAAAGTAGACTCAATGCCGGCATCCACCTACCTGGGCGAATTCGAACAGCTCGTGTTGCTCGCCATTCTCCGGCTGGGCGCGGACGCCTCCGGAGTGGGCATCGCGGCGAAGCTCGAAGCCGAAGCCGGCCGCCGCGTCGCGCGCGGCGCTCTGTACACGACACTCGATCGGCTCGAAGACAAAGGCCTGCTGCGCTGGAAAGTGGTTCCGGGCGGCGACAATCGCGGCCGCGTCCCACGACGGCTGTACAGCGTGACGTCTCGCGGACTCGCCGCCGTCCGCGCCGTGCATGGCGTGCTGCGGCGCATGTCCCGCGGCCTCGAAGGCGTGCTGGAGCCGCCGCGCTCATGACCGGCCGGACGACCCCAGCCCCGCACCGTCCGCCGCGCCTGTCCAGTTGGCTGCTCGATCTGGGCCTGCCGCCCGGCGAGCACGGCCAGGTCATTCGCGGCGATCTCCAGGAAGAATTCGCCGCGCGCGCGGCTGCCGGATCGATTCGATCCGCACGCCACTGGTACCGCCGGCAGGCGTTCTCCGTCGCCGCGCGCTATCTCGTCAATCCCCAGAAGGCTTCGATCGTGGACACGCTCCGCCAGGACGTCCGGTACAGCATCCGCTCGCTCGTCAAAGCCCGAGGCTTCAGCGCCGCGGTCCTCACGACGTTGACGATCGGCATCGGCGCGGCCACCGCCATCTTCTCCGTCCTGAATGCCGTGGTCATCCGGCCGCTGCCGTTTCCGGATGCCGATCGCCTGATGTTCATCAGCGAGTATCAAACCGACAGTCAGACCGGAGCGACGCGCAACTTCAGCGCGTCGTGGCCGAATTTCACCGACTATCGCGATCGGCTGCAATCGTTCGAGGAGCTCGCGGCCTCGCGCTCGGCGACGTTTTCCATCGTCGATCCGGAGAATCCCGATCGGGTGACCGGCCGCCAGGCGACCTCGAATTTCCTGCACGTGCTTGGCGTCGCCCCGGCCATGGGGCGCGATTTCACCCCGGACGACGACAAGCCGGGGGCGGCGGGCGTGGTGATGATCAGGTACGAGTACTGGCAACGGCAGTACGGCGGCGCGATGGACATCCTGGGGAAGACGATCCGGCTGAATGGGATGCCCAGGACGATCGTCGGCGTGCTTCCGCAGGGGTTCGCGTACGCGCGCGCCGCGGACGTCTGGGAACCGATCGGCCCGGCCTTGCAGCAGGCGAACTATTCCTTCGATCGCGGCAACCACATCGGGATTTTCGGGGTCGGGCGGCTCAAACGCGGTGTCACCGAAGCCGCCGCGAAGACGGAGCTGCGCGCGCTTGCGGCGTCACTCTCCAAGGAATATCCCAACACGAACAGCGGCCTCGGCGCGGACCTCGAGCCACTCGCGACGCGCGTGGTCGGCGACACCAGAGCCGTACTGTGGTCGCTCTTCGCGGCAGTTGGGTGTCTGCTGCTCATCGCCTGCGTCAACGTGGCGAACCTACTCGTGGCGCGCGGCGCATCGCGGCACCAGGAGTTCGCGTTGCGCGCAGCGCTCGGCGGGGGACGCTTCCGGCTCGTGCGCCAACTGCTCGTCGAGAACCTGGTGCTCTCGGTGGCCGGCGCGGCGCTGGGGATCGCCGCCGGCTGGACGCTGCTCGCCGCTCTGCTCGCGCTCGCGCCAGCTGACACGCCGCGTCTCGCCGAAGTCGGGCTCGATGCCAGCGCCATGCTGTTCGCGCTCGGCGCGGCACTGCTGTCCGGTCTCGTCTTCGGTCTGCTGCCGGCGCTGTCGTCGTCGAGCGTGCACAGCCGGGACGTGCTGGTGCGGTCGCTGCGCGCCGGCACGTCGAGCGCAACGGCGCGCGTCCGTCGCGTGTTGATCGCCGTCGAGGTCGCCCTGGCGCTCGTACTCCTCACCGGCGCCGGTCTCACGCTTCGGACGATGCATGCGTTGACAACCGTCAATCCGGGATTCGATCCGCAGGGCGTGCTGACCGCGAGAATCACGGTCGCCGGCCAGAGCTGGAATGAAGCGCGGCTGCGTGCCTTCAACACGGATCTGTTGACGGCGCTCCGGGCACTGCCCGGCGCGTCGAATGCCGCGCAGTCGTTGTCCTTGCCGGTGGAAGGCTCTCAATGGGGTTCGGTCTTCATCGTCGGCGACAAGCCGGTTCCGGCGCGGGCGGATCTTCCGAGCGCGGCATTCTCGCCCGTCAGCGACGGCTATTTCGAGACGCTGAAGATCAAGCTGGTCAGTGGTCGGTTCTTCACGCCGCAGGACCGTAACGGCGCGCCAACGGTGACGGTGATCAACGAAACGGCGGCGGCGCGGTTGTGGCCGGGCGAGAATCCGATCGGCAAGCGCGTGAAACAAGGCTGGCCCGAGTGGACGACGCCCTGGTACGAAGTCGTGGGCGTGGCCGGCGACATCAAGCTCAACGGAATCGATCAACCCACGCCGATGCAGATCTATCTGCCCATGGCGCAATCGCTCAGTCCGGCGCCGGCGCTCATCGTCCGCTCGTCGGGCGACGCATCGGCGCTGTCACAATCCGTTCGCGAGGCGGTGCACCGACTCGCGCCATCCATGCCGGTTTATGCCGTCCAGACGATGGACGGATTGATGGGCGACGCCGTCTCGCGTCAGCGCGCGTCGATGACGATCTTCGCCATCTTCGCCCTGATCGCGGTCATTCTGGCCTCGGTCGGGTTGTACGGCGTCATCGCGTACAGCGTCAGCCAGCGCACGCACGAGGTCGGCGTGCGATTGGCGCTGGGCGCGACCCCCGGTGAGGTGCTTCGGCTCTTCATGCGGCAGGGGCTGGTCACGATCGCGGCGGGCCTCATCGTGGGCCTGGCCGGCGCCATCACGCTCTCGCGGTTCATCGAAGATCTTCTGTTCGGAGTGACGCCGAACGATCAGCTCACGCTGTGGACCGTCACGGCGATTCTGCTCATGGTGTCGGTCTTCATTTGTTATCTGTCCGCGCGCCGCTCGACCCGCATCGAGGCCGCAGCGGCGCTGCGGGAGTGACGGCGTGATCTCGATTCACTGGATCGTCTCGTAGATTCGAATCTCCGCGCGCTGATTGCCCCGGTGTGGAACGGCCAGGAATACTCGGCTGAGTTCAGCGACGAAGAGCGCCGTCCGCGCGCCGGCGGCCGTCGCCAGACGCTGTGAGACGACGTACCGGTCGGTGTCCTGCTGGTCGAGGACGGTGATGAATCCCTCGCCGCCAGCCACGTAGATCCGGCGCTTGGCCGCGTCGTAAAACAAGTCATCAGTGTCGCCGACGATCTCGATGCTCGTGATCATGCGGCCGGATTCCGTGTCGTACACCAGCAAGCGAGCCGGATTCCGGCACCCGATGAACAAGCGATGATGCGGCTCGTCGAGGGCCATCGGGTAATTCGCCCGCGCCGCCGTCACCGGCCACGTGGTCACGACCGTGCGCTTGTCGCGATCCACGACGGCGATTTGTCCCGCCGACGGCACGTTCACGAAGATCCGCGGCCCCGCCGGCTCGAGTTGGAACGACTCGGGATGGCCGGCCAGTCGAATGTCGCCGATGAGCTTGCCGTCGGTGTCCAGAATCGCCAGCGCTCCGTTGCCGTAGCCGACGTACACCCGGCCCGCTTTCGCGTCGAAGCGGACATTGTCTGCGTCACCGGAGAGTTTCGCTGTGCTCGTGACGCCGAACGTGCCGGAGTCGAAGAACTTCACCGCGCCATCGCCGCCATTGGCGACGACGATGCGGCGGAGGGCAGGCAGATAGCGAACGCCTTGCGGCTCATCGAGGCCGGCAACCGACTTGATGACCTTCATCCCGGTCAGATCGGCGACCTCGAGCGAGTTGTTGCCGAGCGCGGCGACGAAGAGCCGCTGTCCGTCCACATCGACCGCCAAGTGATCGATGCGGCCCTCGACTCGTGGCAGCTCGATGGTCCCGACTGCGCGCAATCGAGTCTGCGGGGATCCGCTCTGCGGCTGGACCCACGGCATAGTGGCCACGAGCACCAAGGCGACCCATTTCATGGCGGCCCTCTCAGGATCGAGTGTGCCACACGTTCGATCTACTCAGCCCGCAGCGCCTCGATTGGATCCAGCCGCGCCGCCACGCTCGCTGGGTAGTACCCGAATACAACGCCGACTACGGTCGCGACCCCGACGGCCATGACGATACTGTCGCGTGAGACGACCACCGGATATCCGGCGGAGACCAGCATGTGAGAGGCGACAAGGCCCGTGACGACGCCGAGCAGACCACCGGTGACGGTCAGGACGAGGGCCTCGACAAGGAACTGGAGGCGAACATCCCGGCCGCGCGCGCCGATGGCCATCCGCAGTCCAATCTCGCGGGTGCGCTCCGTCACCGAGACGAGCATGATGTTGAGAATGCCGACCCCGCCCACCGCGAGCGACACGGCCGCAATCCCGCCCAGCATCATCGTCATCGTCTGCGCCGCTTGCTCGCGGAGTTGCAGCGTTTCTTCCGGCCGCAGAATCGTGAAGTCATCAGGCGACTCGGGCTGAAGCCGATGCTGGCGTCGCAGAAGCT
>JBLNGH010000482.1:0-22677 GCA_050264575.1 Acidobacteriota bacterium
TGTCGTACGCCTCGCCCGATCGCCGGGCGATGAACGGCTTCCGCAGAAACCCGGCACTCGACCGTTGGCGGGAGTACGCATGCCCTTCAGCTGCCGCGCCGATGCATCAACACCGACCCCAGCACCAAATCCGGCGGTCAGACAGAGGATGACGACCCGGCGCATCACTCACTCCTCAATGCGGCAACCGCGTCCAGTCGCGCGGCGCGTCGCGCCGGCACGAACGTCGCGACGAGAATGACGACGATCAGCGCCGACGGAACGACGATGAACGTGACCGGATCGGCAGGCGAGAGGCCGAGCAACACGCCCGCCATGGCGCGGGCCAGCGCCAGCCCGCCGGCGAGACCGAACACAAGGCCGATGAGACCCAGGCGTGCGCCGTCACGCATCAGATGGGTCAGCACTCCGCGCGGTGTCAGCCCCAGCGCGATGCGCACCCCCATCTCGCGCGTGCGCTCGACAACGCTCCTCGCCACGACGGCGTAAAGACCGATCGAGGCAATCAGCAAGGCCAGAAGCCCGAAGAAGCTGGCAATCGCCACGCCGCTGCGGGATGCCGCGAACCCATTCGCCACCGCCTGCTCCAACGTCATCGCGCCGAACGGTGGCAGTGAGGGATCGAGGGCGGCAATCACCTCACGAAGATTGGCGAGCGTCCGGGCGGGAGTGTCGCGGGTATGGACGACCAGTGTTTCCCAGTCGCGATAGCGCTGCTTCACCGGCAGATAGGCGCGTCTGGTGGTGACTTCGCCGACGGCTGCGAACTTCGCGTCGGCGACCACGCCGACGACGGTGATTTCCGGTCCGGACACGCTGCCATAGCGCGCGCGCTGACCGACCGCGCTCTTCCCCGGCCACATACGACCCGCGAGGGAATCGCTGACGATCATGACGAGGGGCGCCGCGGCCTCGTCGTGCGGCGTGAAGTCCCGACCGGCCTGGAGCCGCACGCCGAGCGCCGGAATGAACTCGTCGCCCACGAAGGTCCCCTGCGCGGCGACAGTTCCGTCCCTCGAATTCGCCAGGCCGTCGACATAAAAGCGAACGCCGCGATCGTTGGTGTCGAAAGGCGACGGATACGCAAAGCTCGCGGCGAGAACGCCGGGAAGGAGGCGCGTTCTCCGCAGCACGTCGTCGTAGAACTGCAACCCTCGTGCCTGGTCGTAGCCCTGAAGGCCGACATTCACGGAAATCAAGACCCGATTGCGCGGCTCGAACCCCAGGCTGACGGTGTCGGCCATCGTCAGGCTGCGCACGAACAGCGACGCGGCAATCAGCAGAATCACCGACAGCGCGAGTTGGCTGACGACCAGCACCTGTCTCGTCCGCGAGGGGCGAACTGCGTCCGATCGGCCGAGGCCTGATGCGTTGGCGGAGGAAGGGACCAGCCTGGATCGGCCGGCGCGGACTGCCGGCATCACGCTGAAGAAAACGACCGCGCCGACCGCTATCGCACCGGTGAAGAACATCACCCGGAGGTCAGCCGTTGGCCCAAAGCCGACCTGGAACGGCAGTTTCGGCGTGAGGTACGGCTCGAGCGGCGATGCGAGGCGCATGGCCGCCACGCCTAAAGCAACCCCCGGCGCAGCTACCAGCAGCGACTCGACCAACAGTTGTCGCGTCAGGCGCCCTTTCGAACAGCCGAGCGAGAGCCGGATGGCGATCTCGCGAGCTCTCGACGCGGTCCGCCCGAGCTGCAGCACCGCGAGATTCGCGCAGATGATCAGGAGAACGGCGATTGACCCGACAATGCCGAGCGCGGACGAGAGCACCAGGATGGCCGGCTTGATGATTGCCGGATTCTCCAAACCGACCTTTGCCGGCAGCACGCTGACGCCGACGTTCGTGTTGGATGCGGGATACGCCACTTCGAGTTGCCTCGCGAAGTCGGCGGCGGCAGCCTCAGTCCGCTCCAGATCGAAGCCAGGCCGGAGTCGTCCGACCACATACAGCGGACCGCCGCCGCGTCCGTGCAGCAGCCCCGGCGAGCCTGGCTGCACGATCGGCTGCATCCCGATCGGCACCCAGACTTCGGGCCAGAATCCCAGCCGCCGCATCCCCTTGAATCCACGCGGCGCCACGCCGGTCACGACGAATTCGCTGCCGTTGATCCGGAGGACGCGCCCGGCGACATTCGGATCCCCCTGGAAACGCCGCTGCCATGCGTCGTAGCTGAGGACGACGAACGGATTGCCTCCCTGCGGCGCGTCGGCGGCGGTGAAGAAACGGCCGACGACGGGATGAGTGCCGAGGACGGAGAAGAAATCCTCCGTCACGATCTCGGCCCAGACCAGGTCGCCGACCGCGTTCCCGGCGGTCTGCGGCACGACGAGATTTACGGGACTGCCGGTCATCGCCGCGACTCCGGCGAAGACGCCGCTGCGGTCGCGGAAATCGATGAAGTCGTCGTAGCCGAAGACGCCGGTGTTGCCGGTCCGGGTGTCGCGGGTGAACAGGGCGGCCAGCTCCTCTGGCTGTTGTGCCGGTACCGGGCGGAACAGGATGCTGTTGACGAACCCGAAGATGATTCCGTTCACGCCTATCCCGAGCCCCATCGTGAGCGTGACAGCGAGGATGAATCCAGGATGGCGTCGCATGGCCTTGAGTGCGTAGCGCACGTCGACGCGCACGTCGTCGAACCAGCGCGCTCCACGCTCGTCGCGCATCACCTCGCGATGACTTTCTACCGCGCCGAAGGCGACGAGCGCCCGCCGCCGCGCGTCGGCAGGGGGCACGCCTTCACGAATCAGATGATCGATTTCGCTCTCGAGGTGAAATCGAAACTCCTCCTCGAGACGCGCTTCGGCGTCACCCGGGCGAAGAATCGAGCGTGCGCGGGCCGCCAGGCCTTTCAAAAAACTCATGTCTTAACCGAGGGGCTTCGCCCCCCGGACTCCCCTGCACGCGCTCTCGCGCGCCGATTCGTCGGCGCGCTTCCGCCTCCGCGCGGAGCGCTACGGCGAGACCTCGCCGAAGCCTTGGGGTAGGCGGGCCGCTCGCGTGGCTCGCTCGCGCGGCTCGCTCGCACTAGAGAACGAGCGCAGTTGCAATTCATGAGATCCTTCTACCCCTCGACGATACGGCTGATTGTTTGGGCGAACCGCTTCCACTTCTCGAGCTCTTCGCCGAGCTCGCGGCGCCCTCTGGCGGTGATCGTGTAGTAGCGGGCGCGGCGGTTGTTCTCGGTCGTGCGCCAGGCGCTTTCGATGTCGCCGCGATGCTCGAGCCGCTGAAGCGCCGGGTAGAGCGACCCCTGATTGACGTCGAGGCGTCCCCGGGACATCTGCTGAATCCGGGCACCGATGCCCCAGCCGTGCATGGACTCGAGCGACAGGGCCTTGAGGATCAGGAGATCGATGCTGCCGCGCAGCGGATCCGGTTCGGTGTTGCGGTGTGAAGGCATCTCTTCTCTTTGAGTCGAGAGGAGTGTAACCACCGAGTTCTCTAGAAGTCAAGAGAAGGCAGGCGCTGGGGCAGGCGCTGGCGACGTCCTCCTCACGCTATCGCCGGACCACTAACGGGACTTCAAATACTCCACGAGGTCGCGCTGTTGGTCGGCGGACAGGGCAAGCTTCCGGACGCGATCGTACTGCGACACGACCGCCGCGAGCGTGGCGGCACTCCCGTCGTGGAAGTACGGCGGATGTTGCCAGAGTGCGCGGAGCGGTGTCGTCCGGTACGCTTTGCTCGCCGTGCGCGCCGCATAGGCGCCGTCGACGCCGGTATCGGCCGGTGGGTGCAGTGTGCCGTTGTTGTTGTCGGTGCCGGATCCGCCGATATGGCAGCTCGCGCACGCGCGATCGAACACCGCACGTCCCCGCTCGGCTCCCGCGGCATCGAAGCTTCCCGGCGGGGGTGGAGGCGCCGGCAGGCTGTGCTGGTAGGCACGCAGCGCCGGCAGCTTGGACGTCACCAGATCCGGCGAATGTTTGACGTCGATGCCAAGCCGCGGATCCGAGAAGTTGCCTTGTCCGCCCATCTGGGTCACCGCCACGTACGCATTCCAGTACGAAATCGGCCCTTCAGCGGTGTACGTCTCGTTCTTCACGTTGGCGAGCCCATAGGCCGGCGGCAGCACGAGCGGCGTGCTCTTGCCGTCCTGGTTGAAGCGCGGGTCGTACTTCCCTGGACCCCAGGAGTTGTAGACAGCCTTTTGATCGGCCGTGAGCGCAGGCGACAGCGCGATGATCGCGCCGGGATTCAGCTCCCGGTTCGGCCAGCCGTCCTGCCGGCGGCCGATGCCCGGCATCACCGAGTTGTCGACAGTCGAATGGCAGAGCGCGCACGTCACGCCCAACCGCGTGATGCGATTGCTGGCATCCACGGTCGCTTGAAGGCCGACGACGGCGTTCATCTTCAAGAGTGCGACCGTGGTGGCCGGACTCTTGAGATCCGCTTTGTCGAGGATCCCCGGCGGCAAGGCGTCGGCATCCACCTTGAGGCCGACCTTGAGCGCGGTCGTCGGATCCACATTCTTCTCGACGACTTCGTGGAGGCGCAGCTTGTCGGTCCAGAGTTGCTCGTCCCCAAAGGTGTCGAATCGAAAGATCTTCTGGCCCTCGGCCACGAGCGCCGGTGACGCCTGGTCCGCTGGAGGAGGATTAGGCGTGCCGGCTGGCGGAGGGTTGGCGGGGGCTTCGCTGACTGTTCCGCATCCTGTCAGCAGTCCGGTGGCAGACCACACAAAGACTGCGAGAATTGCCACGTGCGTTTTCGGGATCCCCATTTCCGTCCCCCGTCACTCTGTGGACTCGCCTACTCCGGGTACTCAAGGTGTAGCTTGATTATTTTGCAAGACTGGGACCGTTGAGAATCTGCGTCTGGACGTTCCGTTACGGCCGTCGATTTGCAACTCGGGGGCAAGTACGGCTCGCTTGTGGCAGCGAGTTGCTGCAACGTATGCGCTGCCCTCCAGGTCGCCGAGGCGTTCACGAAAAACCTGACTCGCAAGCCTGTATCGCCTAGGCAGGAGCTGGACATAGAATTGCGCCCGCGTGACCCCCATCCGGGCGGCAGGTCTGCTGTCATTGTTCGCGATTCTGGCGAACATCGGCGACCCATCGACCACGGTGGCGAGCGCCCGCTCGAGGGCCACGGAAACAATCGCCATCCGCGTCCACGAGGGCACGACGTTGGCCTTCGACGTCTCGCCCGATGGCCGGACGATCGTGTTCGATCTGCTGGGTCAGCTCTGGGAGATGCCCCGCGAAGGCGGTGATGCGCGGCCGCTGACAAACGCCGTCGCTGACGTGGCTGAGGATCTCGATCCGTGCTATTCACCGGACGGCAAGCGGATCGTCTTCCGCGGTGAACGACGCGGCCGGATCGGATTGTGGCTGCTCGAGCCGGGCGGCGCGCCGCTCCAGCTCACACA
Source organism: Acidobacteriota bacterium (assembly GCA_050264575.1). Taxonomy (GTDB): domain Bacteria; phylum Acidobacteriota; class Vicinamibacteria; order Vicinamibacterales; family SCN-69-37; genus DASQFI01. The sequence continues at coordinate 5,378 of JBLNGH010000482.1, forward strand.
ACTCGAAGATCCCGACAGCTACGAGGGCGGCGTGTCGTGGTCGCCGGATGGACGAAGCATCGTGTTCACGCGACGGTTGCCGCCGGACAAGTCGGCGCCTCGCGGGCGAACGCGATTGATGTCGATTGACCTGGCGACGCGCGAATCGCGCGAACTGCCGATCCCTGATGCGGTGGGTCCCCGTTTTCGCGATCCGGCGTGGGAACCCGGTGGCAAGCGAGTCGCGGTCGTGGCCGCTCTCGCCGGCAGTCCGAGCGGCGGGCGGCTGTGGCTGGTTGAAGCCGGCACCGCACGTGCGACGCCCGTCACGCCGGAAGGAACGGACGCAATTGCGCCTGCCTTCTCACCGGATGGACGGCGCCTCGCGTTTTTCGCGCCCGGCGCCGCGCGGCGGACGCAGGTGTGGGTCATGCCTGTCGACAGCGCCGGGGCAACCCCTGTTCGCCTCACCGACCACGCCGATGTCGCGGCCACGCGAGTTCGCTGGACACCGGATGGCAGTCACGTGATCTACAGTGCCGACGGCCGACTCTGGAGCGCGCCGGTGGAAGGCGGCGCGCCGGCCGAGATTCCTGTCACAGTCAGCCTGTCCTTCGATCGTCCCCGTACCAGGCTTGCGGCACCGCACTTCCCTGAGCCGGGGACGCCGCAGACGGTTCGCGCGTTCATGGGTCTCGCGTTGTCTCCCGACGCCCGCAATGTCGCGATGCTCGCGCTCGGCAAGCTCTGGGTCATGCCAGTCGGCGGCACGCCGCGCGCCGTCGTCGACGTGCCCATGAGCGCGCAGCAACTCGCGTGGTCGCCCGATGGCGCCACGCTCGCCTGGTCGGCGGGGCCGTGGCGAGAAGAAGATCTGTTTGCGGCCGATCTTGCGACCGGATCGATCCGTCGGATCACGTCGTTGCCGGGTCGCGAAGCGTTTCCCGCCTATGCACCTGATGGGCACCATCTGGCATTCGTCCACGAGCCCAAGGAAGAGACGACGATCCTGCGCGTCGTAGAAACCGGTGCACCCCAGATCTCGGATGTTGCTCAGGGTCAGGCACTCGCCGCCGAGGGCGGTACCAGAGCGTTGTGGACGCCGGACTCCACTGCCCTGCTCTCCGTCACGGGCGGATTCAGCCCCCGAGAACCCACCAAGGCGGTCATCATTCCGTTGTCGGGTGAGCGGAAAGCGATTGCGCGCATACCCGATTCCCCGCTCTTCCTGCAGTGGGCGGCGAACTCCCTCGTGTACGGGCGCCACGCCCGGTTGTGGCGTGCGCCGTTCGACGCAACGGGCATGCTTGGCAACGCGGAACCGCTCGGCGCGGAGCCGGCGATGTATTCCTCCGTTTCGAGAGAGGGCACCGTCCTCTACATCTCCGCCGGCGGCCTGCGGCTGCGATCGCCGGATGGGCGGGAGCGAGTCCTCGGGTGGCCGCTCTCGTACACGCCTCCTGTCGCCGAGCCGACGCTGATCCGGAACGCGCGGATCATCGATGGCACCGGCAAACCCGCGACACCCCCGCGAGATCTTCTGATCCAGCGCGGCCGGATCAGCCAGGTTGCTCCGGCCGGAACCCTCAGCGCCGGCGCGACTCACATCCTGGACGCCGAAGGTCGTTTCGTCATTCCCGGTCTCATGGACCTGCACGCACACGTGCCGAGGCCGGATCTCCTGGCGGGCTTCCCCTACTTCGGCGTGACGACAATCCGCGATCAGGGATCACCGATCGGTCCGCTCGTGGCCTACGCCGATGCGATCGCGGCCGGCCAATCGGATGGCCCGCGTGTGGACTACGGCGGATTCCAGTTCTACAGCGATTGGGCGTACGACACGGACGAGGGGCACGGCATCGAACCTGAGGCGGATGCGAACCACGTCGCGCGGGCCGTCGAAATCGCGCTGGCACTCGGTTCCCAGCACCTCAAAGCGCGGACCTTCCGGCGCTGGGACATCAATGCGCGCTTCATCGCCGAAGCGCACCGCCGTGGCATGCGGGTGACGGGTCACTGCGCGCACCTGCTCCCGCTCGTGGCCGCCGGAATGGACGCCAAGGAGCACGCCGGATTCTGCGACCCCCGCAGCGACGGCGTCATCTATGATGATCTCGTCCAGCTCTACCGCGCCGCGCACATCGCCGTCGTCCCGACGGTCGCTTATTCATCCTTCGCCGTCAACCTGAGCGAGCATCCTGACCTGCTCGCCGGTGATGCGGACCTCGCGCCGTTCTTGCCGCCGCCCAGTGCGTTCGCCTGGATGCTGAAGCTCGAGGGGCGCTGGCGCCAGGAATTCACGGACTTCGCCCGATTCGCGCGTCAGGCGACGGCCAAGCTCGCGCGCGCGGGTGTCACGATCGGCACCGGGACCGACATCTGGCAGATCCCGACAGGGGTCCACATGGAGCTCGAAGAGCTCGTGGCGTCGGGGCTGACTCCGCTGGACGCGATCCGCGCGGCGACCGGTGACGCGGCGCGGATACTCGGCGCCGAGGACCTGGGCACGATTGCTGCGGGGAAGTGGGCCGACCTGATCATTCTCGACGGCGATCCCGTGATCGACATCCGCAACTCACGCCGCATTCGGGCCGTGCTGCAAGCCGGTCACGTGCTCGATCGCGCCGCGCTCGTTGCGCGACTTCATCGTCAATAGATTTTCCAGCAGCCTGCCAGGCGTCGGCCGGATGGTAGATGGTCCCCTTTCCTCGTCAGGTTGGGAGGAAACGCGGGAAAGTCCCGGACGACGCCTTCGTCGAAAGCAGTGGAAAGTTCGACCTTCCTCCAGTTGAGCCTGTGAAAAAGTAACGGCGATTCAGTTCGCGTTGCTCAATGCTTCATCTTCGGAGGCGTAGTCGACCTGGTGCGGCGTGAAACCGGTGGGCGGGTTGTCACGCTCCCATTCGACTGTTCGGCGAATCGCTGCCTCACGCGTCAGTGTTTCGCTGAAGCCGAGCTCCTCACGAATCGGCGTCGTGTCGCCGATCCAATGTTGCGCGGTGTTGCCAGGCGCGCGCAGGTGCGCCGGTAGACGGTCGTCCGGCATCAGCTTGAATTCGCCGTTCCAGTTCAAGGCCCGCGCGATCTGCCGGGCCCAGTCAAGTTCCGTCAGGGTGTCGGCTTCCCCGGCGTTGTAGATGCGCCCGGTGGCGTGATCGGTCACGACTGCGGCAACAGTGGCCGCCGCGACGTCGTCCACGTACCCTTTCGTCGCGCGCCACTGCGCCAGGTCGGCGGAGAACGGGATAATCCGGCGCCCGTCGACCATGCGTTTCACCCATGGATAGAACCGATGCAACGGGTCGCGCGGTCCGTACACCATCGGCAGCCGCAGGACGGTCCCCGGCAACTCGCGGTCCCCGAGGATCGCGTGCTCGACCGGAATCTTGTCGTACTCCTCGTCGAGCCAGCCGAAGATCTGCTGCAGCATCTGCACCTGCGCCTTCGGATACGTCTGCAGTTTGGTGCGCAGCGCTGAGGTCTCCACTCTGAGCGGCAACGGCTCGAGGGGCCCGTCCTCGAGTCGATGCGTGACGCCGCACGCACGATAGACGTCCATGCTGCTCAACGCAACGATGCGTCTCGCATGTCCACGAAAGACGTTCATCAGCTCGCGTGCCTGCCCTCCGGAGCTCAGCACCACATCCACCACGATCTCGGGTGCAAGGGTGCGAAGGTCGTGTGCAGATTCGGTCAGCCGCCGGCGATCGCCGACGATCTCGCGCGCGCCCGCCGGCACGGCTGTCCGTCCCCGATGAAAGACCGTGACGTGGTGGTGGTGACGAATCACCTCGCGAGTGATATGCGAGCCGATGAAGCCCGATCCTCCGATGACCAGAACGCGCATGTGCGACTAATGCTAATCCGCTCCATCACTGAACCCGGTCGCTTCATCCACCGTAACTACGCAGATGGAGAAATCAATGCGCCTTTACAAGATGCTCGTGTCTGCTCTCGCCTTCCTGTTTGCCGCGTCGACCCTCTCCGCGTATCAAGCCAAGCCGGTCGACCTCACCGGCACCTGGACAGGCACCCTCACCCGCAGCACCGGTGAAGAAGGCCCGGCCCACATCGTCCTGAAACAGAAAGGCACGGAGGTCACTGGAACTGCCGGGCCGGGACCGGACCGCCAGGTGGAGATCGCCAACGGCAAGGTCACGACGGTCAAGGGCGAGACCAGCGTGACGTTCGACGCCACCCAGCCCAACGGCACGGTCATGAAGTTCGACCTGAAGGTCGTCGAGGGACGCCTGAAAGGCAAAGTGACCGCCGAAGCGAACGGCGAGAAACGCGAAGGGACCATCGACGTCGGCCGCGCGAAGTAACGGCAGCCGACTACTTCACTCCGCCCGGAGCGCCTCTGTCGGTTGGATGCTCAGTCCGCGTCGCGCCGGGCCGAAGGCTGCGAAAAACCCCACGAGCAACATGATGACGGCGACGGCGGGGATCACAATGATGCTCGAGCCGTACAGGCCGAGGCCGGCGGCTGGCGACTGGAGGGCCACGGCCCCGGCGATGCCGACGAGCACGCCGGCGCCGATCTGGAGGGCCACGCGCGAGAAGACGCTCCGCAAGACGCGGTGGCGAGGCGCGCCCAGCGCCGTGCGAATGCCGATCTCCCGCCGCCGCTGAGTCACGGTCAATGACATCAGCGCGTACACACCGGCGGCCGAAAGCAGCAGGACCGTCACCATGATCAGTAACACCGCCGAGCCCACGAGCCGGAAGATCAGCGTCTCCTGCGCTTCGCTGGCCGCGCTCGCGCGAAAATCGCCAAGCCGCAGTGCGGGGTCGACGGTGGTCGCGAGATTGATCAGCCGCTGAGGCAGGTCGGACTGCAGAAGCGCCGCGGCCGGTCCGCGCACGTGCACGCGCAGCTCAGCCCCCGAGAGCTGCTCCCCAGCCGCGGGATAGAACACGTACGGCCGCACGACATCGGGATCGATCGGATTCGTCGACATGTTCTCCACCACGCCGACGATCTCGTGCCACGGTGACGGCTCTGCGGTCCCGGCGCCAGCGGCATACCGGAAGCGGCGGCCCACCGCCGGTTCGTCATTCAGGTACGCGCGGACGAATGATCGATCCACGATCACGGGATTCGCGACATTGCCGGCGTCTCCTGCGTCGAAGGCGCGTCCCGCGAGCACGCGCAAGCCGTACACGCTGAGGTAGTCGGTATCGATGCCATACGTGCGCACGCCTTCGGACACACCTATGGTGGTGTCTATGGGTGCACCGGCATCCATCAGCTCCACGCGCCGGCGTGCGCCATCGCGGCCCGGAAGCCACGCCTCGAGCGTCACCCCGGCGACGTCAGGCTCGATCTGAATACTTCGCTTCAACTCCGTCAGTCGATGCCCTAGAAGCTCTTTTCCGCCTTCGGTAGTCACGACGAGCTCGAGGAACTCGTCGATCGGATACGCCGGACGCGTGAGGGACCCGCGAGCTCCGGACAGACCCGCCCGAATCACCGTCGGCAGCGCGGCCACGGCGATCGCCACTTGCGCGACGATCATCACAGCCCAGGCGCGACCGAGTCTTGTGCCCGCGCCGCCACTGTGACGGATGTCTCCGGCGACGCTGCTCCGCGTCGCCTGAATCGCGGGCAGTACGCCGACGATGGCGGCGGCAAGGACGACGAGGGCGAGCACATAACCGATCGTGGCGGGCTGCACGCTGTAGTCGGCCCAGAAGGGCGAGCCCCCGCCGAATTCACCGAATTCGTGCTCCACGATCCCAAGGCCGAGGCTCAATCCGTATTGGGCGAGGAACAGACCGGCGATTGCCGGCCCAATCGCCAGCGCCAGCGCTTCACCAAACAGTTGCATCACGATGCGAAGGCGGCCGGCGCCGAGCGCGGTCCGAATCGCAAGCTCGCGGCGCCGGGTGGCCGTCCGCGCGTACACGAGAATGGCGACATTGAGCGCGACCACCACGATCGCCAGGCTCATCACCAGCTGGAACCTGAACATCTGGCGTTCGAGGCTCGGACCACCCGCGTCGATGATTGAATGCGTGTATCTCACGAGATGCGGTTTGAGATTGGCATGCGTCTTCGGAAAGGCGGCAGCGGTGCGATCACCGATGGTCGCCAACTCCGCCTGCGCCGACGCGACCGTCGCGCCAGGCGCCAGCCGCCCGAACACGAACATCGCCGGCCCCGCACCCCGTTCGATCGCCTGTGGACTCGCGCGAAGAGCGACCCAGAACTGATGGTTGACCGGAAACTTGAAGCCTTCCGGCATCACGCCGACGATGCCGAACAGCGTAGTGCCGAGCCGGACCTGCTTTCCGACGATTGACGGATCCTGTGCGAAGCGCGACCGCCACGCGTCGTAGCCAATCACCACCACCGGATCCGCGCCGGGCCGTTCGTCGTCCGGCGTCAGAAACCTCCCCATCAGCGGCGGCACGCGTGCAAACGTGAAGCCGCTGGCCGTCATCACCGCGACGCGCACCATGTCAGCCCGCAATGCGCCGGACCGAAGCCTGACATCCGCCTGCCAGAATGCGCCGATGTCGACGACGGAGGTCATCTGCTCGCGCCACGTCACGAAGTCGTGCAGCAGGTGACGGTCCTCATGGCCGTCCGGCATTCTCCAATTCTCGAATGCGACGATGCGGTCGCCCTCGTCGAGCGGCAGCGTTGGATACAGCTGAGAATGGATGAACGCGAAGAAACCGGTCGGAATCGCGATTCCGACCGCGATGCCGAGACCCGAGACGAGCGTCAGGCCCGGGTACTTGAAGAGCAGCCGGACGCTCGGCTTCAGGTCGGGCCAGGACACGCCGTGCGAGGCTCGCCGGCATATGGCGTCACGCACGCCGTACGCCCACGCGCCGAAGATCTGGCCGGTCTGCCAGAGGAACGTTGAGAGCCAGCCGCAGCCGCGCGCGCGCCTGGCGCGTCGTTCCTGCTCGAGATCGCCGAGCAGCGCGGCACGGTCGGCGTCAGAGCGGCCGAGGCGAAGGAGGAAGTTGAGGGGGTGTTTCATAATCCGCGGATGCCTTCGGCCATCTTCGCAATCGTCCCGTGCGCCTCGCGGAGCGCAGCCCAGCCGACGTAGTCGGCCATGGCCGTATATACTGCACATTGTGCACTAAATCAAGCCGAAGTGTTGCGGCTTGAACTGAGCGAGAATAAAGTCAGCGTGATGAAGGACGACGAAGATTTCGCCGCATTATTTGCCGCGTCGCACCAGGCAAAGCGCCTCGCGACCGGCGAGACCGTCGAAGGCACCATCGTCGCCATCGGACCCGAGGTCGCCCTCGTGGACGTCGGCGCGAAGGGCGAAGCGTCCTTGGCGGTCGCCGAACTCAGGAATGAGGATGGCGTCGTTGAGGCCAGGACCGGCGATCGGATCCAGGCCACCATCGTGTCGATGACCGGCGGCATCGTTCTGTCCCGCCGCCTGCAGCGCGGCGCGGCGAGCCGGCAGCAGCTCGAGAACGCGTTCCGCGCGAGGCTGCCGGTCGAAGGCAAAGTCGACGGTCAAGTAAAGGGCGGGTATAGCGTCACGATCGCGCGGCTGCGCGCCTTCTGTCCGCTCTCGCAGATCGATATCGTGCGCGACACCGACCCGGCATCACATATTGGCAAGGTGTACGACTTCCGCATCATCGAGTTCGCCGAGGACGGCCGGAAGTTCGTCGTGTCACGACGCGCGCTGCTCGAAGAAGAACAACGAAAACGCGCAGATGAGGTTCGCCGCTCGCTCGTGGCCGGCGCGGTCGTCACCGGACGTGTCGTCTCGGTCCGCGACTTCGGCGCATTCGTCGATCTCGGCGGCGGCGTCCAGGGGTTGCTGCACGTGTCCGAAATGGGCTGGTCGCGCGTGAACGATCCGTCGCACGTGTTGAAGCCCGGCGACGAGATCACCGTGAAGGTTCTGCGCATCGAGTCGAAGAACGGCGAGGAGAAGCTTGCGCTGGGCCTGAAGCAACTGACCGACGATCCCTGGTCATTGGTTGAAAGCAAGTATCCGGTCGGTCAGGTCGTGCCGGGCCGGGTCACGCGCATTGCCGATTTCGGGGTGTTCGTCGAGCTCGAGCCTGGCGTGATCGGTCTTCTACCCGCCGCTGAGAGCGGCATCGCCAAGGGCGCCGATCTCAGAAAGGCTTTCCCGATCGGAACTCGCGTCGACGTGATTGTCCTCGAGGTCGATGTGGCTGGCCGCCGTCTTCGGTTCAGTATCAAGGCCATCCAGGACGAGGCGGAGAAAGCAGACGTGCGCGACTATGCCGCGCGCGCGGAGGCGGCCGGCGAGTCGGCATCGCTCGGCTCGCTCGCGGACAAGCTGCGCGGGGCGCTGGGCTCGCGACACAAGTAAGAATTCAGAGTCAAAGAGCTTGCTCGCCGCGTCAGGTCGTTTTCCAAAAGCAGACATGAAGGGCATGAAGGACGTGAAGGACATGAAGGAACCGAGATAATTCGGAGGGCTCTCGCTGACCGGGCGGCCGCCTCCGGCGGCCCACCGCTCTGGAAGAAACAGCACGCAGACAAGACCGACTCGAGAGCGCTTCAAAGGTCTTGCCTGCGTGCTGTTTCCTCCAGAGCGAGCCCGGCGTTGCCGGGCAGCCCGGTCAGCGCACGTCCGCTGTCGCCAATTGTCGGGCTCCCTTCATGCTCTTCATGTCCTTCATGTCCTTCATGTGTGCTTTTAGACAAGCACCGACCGCTGGCGATGGCCTCCTACCGCCCCGGGCCCCCGCCCCGCCGTCCCGCACCCGCCGGCGGTGACGGAATCACGTAGTCCCTCGGCGGATCGGCGTCGAGCAGGTACTTGACGAAGTAGTCCCACCGGCGCCGCATGACGTAGTTGGCCGGCGCAAAGCCATGACCCGAGTTCGGGATCATCAGCATGTCGAATTCCTTGTTCGCCTTGATGAGCGCGTCGGCAACGAGGAGCGTGTTGTACGGCGGCACGTTGTTGTCCATGGTGCCGTGGATCAACAGCAGGCGGCCTTTCAGACCGGCGGCCTGGGTCTGTGTGGCTTCGATCGTGTAGTTGTCCGTCCCATCCGGATTCTTCACGAGCGGACCCTGATACCGCTCGCCCCAGTCGTCTTCGTATTGCCGCTGGTCGTGGTTGCCGGACTCCGCGATGCCGACCTTGAAGAAGTCGTTGTAGGGCGCCCGCAGCAGCGCGTCCGCGGTGATGAACCCGCCGCCCGAGTGGCCCCACATCGCGGCCTTGTCGATGTCGATCCACGAATACTTCTTCGCGAGCTCCTTCATGCCGGCGATTTGATCCGGAATCGTGTTGTGACGTCCCATCGCGCCGTAATAGGCGTCGGTATAGGCCTTCGATCGGTTCGGCGTGCCGGTGCCGTCGATGCTGACGACGATGAATCCGAGCTCGGCAAGCGCCTGCTTGTCCCCGCGCGCCGCGGTGAACGCGCGCGAGCCGACACTCCCCGACTGCGGTCCCGGGTACGCCTGATTGATGATCGGATACTTCTTCGACGGATCGAAGTTCGTCGGCCGGAAGAGCATGCCGTAGATCTCCGTCTTGCCGTCGGCGGCCAGCATCTTGATCTGCATCGGCGGCTTCCAGCCGGTGGCCAGCAGCTTGGAGATATCGGCCTTCTCGAGCGGCATGATCACCGCCCCGGTCATGGCATCACGCAGCGTCGTCTCCGGCGCCACGTCGGGCTGCGAGAACGTATCCACGACGTACTTGCCGTCGGGTGAAATCTGCACGGAGTGCGTGCCGTTGTCGGGCGTGAGCGACACGAAGTTCTTGCCGTCGAGCCCAATCCGGTAGAGGTGCGTGAAGTACGGATCCTGTCCCTTTTCCTTGCCGACGGCTTCGAACCACATCGTGCGCGTGGCGCGATCCAGCCGGGCAATTCTGGTGATCGGTCCGACGCCGCTCGTGATCTGGTTCTTGAGCTGACCGGTCTTGAGATCGTAGAGATACATCTGCGCCGTGCCGTCGCGCTGCGAGTACCACAGCACGTCGTTGGTGTCCCAGAGGATCTGCCACTGCACGCGCGTCTGGACGTGCGTCTTCTCCGTCTCGGTGAACAGCGTCCTCACTTCGCCGGTGGTCGTGTCGGCGAGCTTCGCGGTGGACCACTTGTGAAACCGATCGGTCGAGACGAACCCGAGACGCGTGGCGTCCGGGCTCCAGAGATATTCGCCCATGTCGAGGTTGTCCTCGGACATCGCGCGGTGGAAATCCGGCGCCATCAGCAGGCGCGTCGTCTTGCCGGTCTCCACGTCGATGATGACGCGGCTGATCATCGCGACGTCTGGATCGCCCGGGAGGGGGTACTTCCACGCGCGAAGCACGGGGTGCCCGCCATTGACCGGCGTTTCGACGAGGTACATGTCGCCGACCTTCCGCTCGTCCTGCTGCTGCGTCGCGATCTTCTTGCCGTCCGGCGACCACGACAGCGACGGCGCCGGGCTCGTCGCCCATCCGGCATTACTCGTGGCGTAGCCGAAATCTTTCACGCCGTCGGTCGTGAGCTGGCGATCCTGGCCGGTCGCGACGTCGCGGACCCAGAGATTCCAGTCACAGATGAAAATCGCCTTGCTGCCGTCCGGCGACATCGACGGCGGCGGTGGAGCGGTCATTCCAGTCACGTTGGGGCCGCAGGTCTTCGTGATCGCGATCGCGCCACGCCCGCCTCCCCTGCCACCGCCACCACGCCCACCTCTGCCACCGGCGACATTGCCGGGGGCTTCGGCGGGGGCTCCACCCGGGGGCGTTGCCACCACTTCGCGCGCCTTCTTCACCGGGTCGATGACGACGTTTTCGGTTCCAGTCAAAGTGGTGCGGGAGTACCAGAAGCGGCCGTCAGGGAGCCAGTTCGCATTGACGGTGTCGCCGACGACGAGGCCGTTCAGGCTCTGGGGGAGCATCTTCACGGCGCGGTCGTAGTCGGCGGCTGTCACGACGCGCCGGCTTTGTGGCACGGCGGCCTGCGTCCCAATGAGAACAAGCGCGAGAACCGGGAGAATCGAGCGGGTCATGGTGTGCTCCTCCGGAACCGATGCGTGCGGAGATACTACTCCGCCCCGACCGGAATCACGATGACGCTGGAGCCGAACAGCTGAGTTCAGCGTCCCCGAGGCAGCAGATCGCTCCGCGTCGCGGTGTTGTACAGCATCGTCGCGACGATCACGGCGGCCTGCTGCAGATCGGCAACAACGAGACGCTCGTAGGTGTCCATGTTCGTGTGGTGCGTTCGCGTGTCGTACTCGAGCGGATCCTGCTTGAACGACGGTGTCGGAATCCCCGCCTCCTTGAACGGCCGGCAGTCGCCGCCGCAGTCTTCGCGCGGGCTGACCATCGTCATTCCCAGATCGTGAAGCGGCGCGACCCAGCGCTCGAAAATGGGGACGAGAGCCTTGCTGCCGACTGAGACGCCGCGGATCTTTCCACCGCCCGCATCGAGATTGAAGATCGCCGAGAGACGGGCATGTTCCGGCCCCGGAACCGGCGCCCCAACTCGGGCGCGCATGAATTCGGGAATCCGGAGCTGCGCCGGCGTCGTCACTCGCGAAAGCGCGGCGACATGGCGATTCACATAGCTCAGGGAACCAAGTGCGCCCTGCTCTTCTCCCGTGAACAGCGCGATCCGGATCGTGCGGCGCGGTTTCACTTCGAGCGCCCGCAGGATCCGCACCGCTTCCATGACTATCGCGACGCCGGCGCCATCGTCGGTCGCGCCCGTTCCGGCTGCCCAGCTGTCGAGATGGGCCATCACCATGACGATTTCATTCTCGTGCGCCGGGTCGACGCCAGGCAGATCGGCGAGCACGTTAAGCCCCTCGATGTCCCTGCCGGTGACTTCCGTGTCGAGGTTCAGTTCGACCCGCACGGGCACGCCGCGGTCGAGCAGCCGCTTCATGCGGCCGTAGTGTTCGAGCGACAGGATGCCGAACGGCAGCGGGATCGCGTGCGCCTCCTCGTATGAGCGCAGGCCGCAGATCGCATTGCTGTCCGCGTAGATCGTTCCGCCGGACGCGCCGCCGCGCGGGTTGTTGCCGCTCGGTATCAGCACGGCGCGGACTCCTTCGGCGGCGAGCAGACGGCAGCTGCGCTCGACGGATTCGATCGCCTCGAACATCTGCTCGACGTTCGGCTCGTCGCGAGCGGCGGTTATCGGCTTGGCGAGCGCCGCGAGCTGAGCAGCGTCGAGTCGATCGGACAGTGGTTTGTCGATAGGGAACGTCTCGGGCGGGCCGACGGCGCGGCCTAGCAGGACGATCTTGTCGCGCAGTTTGCCTCGGTTCGACTCGAACTCGGCGTCGCTGGTGAATCCGCGAACGGCAACAACCTCGCCGGTAATGGCACCGGGCGTCGGCGGCGACCACGGGGCGGCTTGAACGATGAACGGTGCCGTATCCGGTTCGACCATGCGGAGCCACGCGTTGCGTTGCCGCCAACCGATGCCGAAGACACCCCAGCTGTCGGTGCGGACATCTGAGAGGCCGATGCGGCGCAGACGGTCCTGGCTCCAGGCAACGGCCCGGACAAGGTTCGGCGAGCCTGTCAGTCGAGGCCCGATCCCGTCGACGAGCTCGCTGGCCAGGGGCATGATCTGCGATCGCGTCAGGCCTTCCTCCCGAATGCGGCGGTATGCATCCAGATCGGGTGCGTCGCTCCCGATCTGCGTGAGCACGGCGGCTGGGGCCACTAGCGTCGTCACGATCACCAGCCGGCGAACGGATTCGAACGCGCTCATCGCACTCGCGCCTCACGCGCGGGCGTCACGCCCAGCAGGCCTTTCTCCACCAGCGCCGGCGGCTTCCGCAGGTGCGTGGCCTGCTCCCACGCGTAAGCAATCGCCAGCACATCGCCGTCTTTCCATGGGCGTCCCGAGAACTCCAAGCCGAACGGCAAGCCACTCGCGTAAAACCCGGCCGGGACGACTACCGCAGGGACGCCGATCATGTTGATCCAGCTCGTGGCCGAATGCGGCCCTTCGCTCACTCGGCCATCCTGCGGCATGGTCTCGTCGGGCGGCGGCATCTGAATCGCCGGATACACATAGCCGTCGAGTTTCAGACGGCCGAGCGTCTCCAGGTACGCGGCGAGCATCGCGCGGCGGGGAGCGTGATAGGTGCGCTCGGCGTCAGGATCGGCGTCGAGTGAGCGTTGCACGATACGGACGCCGCCCAGATTGCGGAAGACATCTTCCGTCCCGATCGATGACGGGAACAGCGGCGTCCCCACGACCTTGAGGTAGTCGCCGTCCGAGTGATACTCCGCCGGCCCAAATGTCGCGAGAAATCGGTTCGTCCCGTCCTGCATGTATCCGTACGTCGACACGCGGCTCGCCATTCTCGCGAAGCTCGCCGGCAGGATGCTGTCGTCAATCTGCACCTCAGCGCCCGCGGCACGAAGCGCCTCGACGGCTTTCATGAACATCTCTCGCGTCTCCGGCCGGAGAGGCACGCTCGCGGCCGTTCGAAGTTTTTCGAATGCCGCCTCGGGCACGCTCGCGGGAATGCCGTGGAACGGGATGCCTTCGCCGGCGAGGATAAAGGCCGGCACACCGAAGCGCTTGCCCTTCAACGCATCGGCCTTCAAATACGGCTCATACGGCGCCCGTTGCGCGTCACTCGGCGAGCCCATCGACGGCCGGTCGAGCGGATCTTCTCCCGCCATCACCGCGAGCGCGACGGCGGCGTCGTTCGCCGTACGCGCGATGGGCCCCGTGTTGTCGAGCAGCCAATCGAGCGGCGCAATGCCGGCGATGCTGACGAGCCCTCGCGTCGGGAACATCCCGACGAGCGCGCTCGTGGCAGCCGGCATGCGGATGGAGTTGCCGGTGTCGGTACCGTTGCCGAGTACCGCCATGTTCGCGGCGATCGCGGTGACGATACCGCCCGACGATCCGCCTGGGGAGAAGCGAACGTCGTAGGCATTTCCGGTGCGGCCGAAGGAGGTGCTGCGATTCGTGTCGCTGTTGGCCAGGTCGGGCATGTTGGCGAGCCCGACGATGATGGCGCCCGCGGCGTTGAACTTCGCGACAATCGTGGCATCCCGCGGCGCGATGAGCTCGTGGCCCGCGCGCGTGAACCCCTCCCACCCGGCCGTGGTCACCTGGCCCTTGATGCTGGTATTCGCCTTGATGACGATCGGCACGCCCCAGAGCGGCGGTCGGGCACCGCTGCTTTGCGCGGCCTCGGCGTCCTGACTCGCCGCCCTGGCAAGAGCCTCGCGGCGGAGCACGGTCTCGATCGCGCCGTAGACACCGTTGTAGCGATCGATGCGATCGAGATGCCACTGCACCACCTGCGCGACGGTGTACTTCCGGTCCGCGTACAGGCGATGCAGCTGCGCCACGGTGACGTCCAGAAGGTCGCGGTCGATCGCGGCGCCTGCGGCAGGCTGCTCGGGCGCGGCGCGGCAACCGCTCGCGGAGCAGAACAGGATGGCGAACGCGACGATCCCAAGCGCGCGGACGTGCCTCATCGGCAGAGCATACGCTGGCCGCGATACGATGGCCGCGCAGAGTCCACTATGCGCTTTCCGGCTGTTGTCTCCGTTACGCTGCTTCTCGCGCTGATTGGCGGGTGTGCCGGCCCGGGCGGTGGGCAGCCCGCCGAGGCGCCTGTCATCGTGGTGGCGCCGCCGCTCGATGCCGCCACCGCGGGACGATTCGCCGCGCTGGCACTCGCGTGCGTTCAGAAGGAATATCCGAACAAGGTCGCCCACGTCCTGAACTCGCCGGCCGACGTCAAGCCACCGCACGAACTGACGCCGGCGTTCTACGGGTGCTACGACTGGCACTCTGCCGTGCACGGTCACTGGCTGCTCGCGCGAGTCGCCCGCGCTTTCCCGGACGCGTCGTTTTCGCGCGAAGCGCTGGCGGCCCTCGCCGTCAACATCACGCCGGCCCACATTGCGGGCGAAGTCGCCTACCTGTCGGCTCCCGGACGGGAAACGTTCGAGCGGCCATACGGGCTCGCGTGGCTGCTGCAGCTCGCCGGTGAGTTGCGCGAGTGGGACGCGCCGCAGGCGCGATCATTGTCTGGGTCGTTGGCGCCGCTCGAAGCCGCCGTGGCCGATCGCCTCCAGACGTGGCTGGAGAAACTCGCCTATCCGATTCGCGAGGGCGAACACGCGCAGACGGCCTTCGCGTTCGGTCTTGCGCTCGACTGGGCGCGCGCAAATCGAACGGGCCTGGCCGCACTGCTCGAGCGCCGCGTCCGCGAATTCCACCTGAACGATCGCGACTGTCCGATCGCGTACGAGCCATCCGGTCAGGACTTTTTGTCACCCTGTCTCGCCGAGGCAGACCTCATGCGGCGCGTGCTCCCGCCGGCAGAATTCGCGGCGTGGCTCACGCGGTTCCTGCCCCACCTGCCGGCCGGAGCATCGGCCGAGTGGCTGCCGATCGGAGTCGTCACGGACAAGACCGACGGCAAACTGGCGCACCTCGACGGATTGAACCTGAGCCGCGCCTGGATGCTCGACGGCATCGCGTCGGGTCTGCCTGCAACAGATGCGCGCCGCGGGTCGCTGCTCGCGACGGCGAAGGCGCACGCCGACAGCGGACTCGCCGCCGTGACGGGCGAGCACTATGAAGGCGGTCACTGGCTGGGCAGCTTCGCGACGTATCTGACGACGGGCCGCGGCAAACCTGTTACCCGATGAGTCGGGCACGCCGCTATTTCAGGCCTACCAGCTCTTTGAACTCCCCCTGGTCGCGCAGGAGCGCGAGATCCGGATCGCGGCGGACCCAGTCGAAGTTCGCGTAGCCCGCCTTGATCGCCCGGCGCAGCATATTCAGGGCATCGGCCGGGCGGCCGAGGACGCCGTAGACGCAGGCCGCGTTGTAGAGCGTATTGCCATCGTCCGGCCGCAGGCGGACGGCGCGTTCGAGTTGGGCCACCGCGTCGCCGGCCCGGCCCAGTGACGCGTATTCGACCGCCAGCAGGATGCGCGCGCGCACGTCGTCTGGCACCAGCTCGAGCTGGCGCTCGAGCGCGCGGGTCTGCCGCTCGCGCACGCGCAGCGCTTCCGTCTTGCGCCCGAGCCGCTCGAGACTCACGCGAAACGGAATGTAGGTGTTGTAGTCGTCGCCATTTGCCTCGAGCGCCTGCTCGACGATGAGCGCGGCCTCCTCGAAGCGGTCGGAGGCGAAATAGGCGCGGCCGAGCACGTTGTAGGCGCCCTCGCAGTCGGGCTTGCGTTCGATCGCGAGCCGCGCGTAGGCCACGGCG
Source organism: Acidobacteriota bacterium (assembly GCA_050264575.1). Classification (GTDB taxonomy): domain Bacteria; phylum Acidobacteriota; class Vicinamibacteria; order Vicinamibacterales; family SCN-69-37; genus DASQFI01. Next base: position 21,552 of record JBLNGH010000482.1, read on the forward strand.
TCATCGTACTTCTGCTGGGCGTAGTACATGCGCGCGCGTGCCGAGAGCACTTCGGCGCGGCCCGGGTCGAGCGCCATCGCCCGCTCACAGGCCGCCAGACCGCGGTCGATCCAGGGCTGCTGTTTTTCGCGGAGCTCATAGATGAGACCGCACACATTGGCGATGCCGGCATAGGCCAGCGCGAAGTTGCCGTCGCGCTCCACCGCCTGTTGGAACATCTGGAGGGCGTGGTCGAAGTTCTCGAGGCGCAGGTAATTCCGGCCGCGCAGGAAATAGTCGTAGGCCTGCAGGTCCTCGGTCGGTTTCTGCGCGAGATGCGCCTCTTCCTGGGGCGAGAGCGTGATGCGGAGCGCCTGCGCGATCTTGCGCGCAATTTCGTCCTGCACCTCGAAGACGTCGGCCATCTCGCGGTCGTAGCGTTCCACCCAGACCGAATGCCGCGACCGCGTCTCGATGAGCTGCGCGGTGATGCGCAAACGATTGCCGGCGCGGCGCAGGCTGCCGCTGAGGACGTAGGCGGCATCCAGGTCGTGGCCGATTTGTGCGGGCGCGGTCGGCTTGTCACGGTACGCCAGCATTTCCGGTCGGGGAAAGACACGCAGATGCTTGATCTTCGACAGTTCCGTGATGATGTCTTCCGTCATCCCGTCCCGGAAGTATTCGTCGTCCTTCTCCCGGCTTAGATTCTCGAAGTAGGTCACGGCCACCGAGGCGGGCGCCTTGCCTGCCGCCGGATTCGCCCGCGGCGTGCGACCCGAGCCGCTTTCTTGCTTGACCCGGCGCAAGTCCGCACGCAGGTCTGCGGCGGTCTGGTACCGCACGCGCCGGTCTTTCTCGAGCGCCTTGCCGATCACACGATCGAGTCCCTCCGGAAGCGCGCCGTTCTGCTGCGCGGGCGGCGCCGGCGTGCCGTGCAGGATGGCGTCGAACGTCGTCGCGACCGTCGGACCCGCGAAGGCCTGACGGCCGGTGGCCATTTCGTACAGCACGGCGCCGAGGGAAAACAGATCGCTGCGCGCGTCGAGGTCCTCGCCGCGCGCCTGCTCGGGAGACATGTAGGCAACGGTGCCGAGCGCGGTGCCTGGGGTCGTGAGCCCAATTGCGGTCGCGTTCTCGGCTGGCGATC
>JBLNGH010000483.1:0-20747 GCA_050264575.1 Acidobacteriota bacterium
CTGACAGCGTGGTCGAACGACTACGCTTATGACACCGTGTTCGCACGACAGGTGGCGGCGCTCGGATCACCGGGAGACGTTCTCGTCGGCATCACGACCTCGGGGAATTCCCCGAGCATCCTGGAGGCAATGGCGGAAGCGGAACGCAGGGGCATGGTTGGAATTGCCCTGAGCGGGCGCGGCGGAGGCAAACTGAAAGACGCCGCGGGAGTCCTGCAGGTCATCGTCCCGTCCGATCGGACGGCCCGGATCCAGGAAATGCACATTCTCGTGATTCACATCTGGGCGACACTCATTGACGCCGCGTGGCCGAAGGCGGAGTGACTCCCGTCACGAGTCCGACGGCGATGAGCCTCTCAACCGACTACGTCGTCGTACGGGTCAACGCCGAGCCGGCGTTCCAACCGGCATGCTCAAGGCCGCGGAGAAATCGACGTCCGCCACGCCCGACCGCGATCGAGTCTCTGCGACTGCCAGCGTGCCGACCTGCCTGGGCTGAACGAGATATGCCTGCGTAGGGTTATGCAGGATGCAGAACGAGATGTAGTAGTGACCGCGAACCAGGTTGGCCCGAAAGACCAGATCAAGATGGAACTCACCGTTGAAATCGTCCGGGCTCCCAAGCTCGGGACGATGGACATGGCCGTTGTAGACAAGGAGCTGGTCCGTTGACCGGTAAATCTCAAAACCGAACGTCACATCATCCTGCGGGTGGGCGCTTCGCGCCTCCACCCGTAGCCTGAGCGCTGCACCCGCCGCCACGTCACGATGCGTCGTCGCCGGGCCGCCATCCGACACGAAGGCGATCGATCGGAGCTCAATTGCGCCGGCGTCTACAGTCGGCTCGAGCTTGTTCGAATCGCGCACGTACGCATCGAGGACATCGAGAGTTGGCCCAGAAGCCTTGACGGAACTGGCCAGGTACACGGCGGTTTCGCACAACCGGCTGACGGCTTGCAGGTTGTGGGACACGAGAACGATGGCGATGCCCTGTTTCTTGAACTCGACCATGCGATCGAAACAGCGCTGCTGAAATGCCATGTCCCCGACACTCAGCACCTCGTCGATGATCAGGACGTCCGGCATCAGGTGTGCTGCGATCGAGAAGCCGAGGCGCGCGTTCATCCCCGAGGAATATCGCTTGACCGGCGTGTCAACGAAGGCACTGACACCGGCAAAATCCACGATGTCGTCGAAGCGCTGAGCGATTTCCGCGCGCTTCATGCCCATGATTGCACCTTGCAGGTAAATGTTCTCCCGGCCGCTCAGATCCGGATGGAAACCCGCGGCGACCTCGATCAAGGCGCCCACGCGGCCGTGCACCAGGCAGCTCCCGGTGGTGGGCCGAAGGAGCTTGGTGAGCACTTTCAGTGTGGTCGATTTGCCGGCACCGTTGGGCCCGATGATCCCGAGGGCCTCGCCCGCCATGACCTCGAACGACACGTTGCGAAGCGCCCAGAACTCCTGGTCGCCCAAGGTCTCGGAACTCCGGCGGCGGTTGAGGAACGCGGCGGCCATGGCCGGCACCAGATCGCGAAGGCTGTCGTGCCGCTCGCCGCGCCGAAACTTCTTGGAGACGTTATCGAAAGTAACCCGACGATCCACGTCAGATACTCTCCGCGAACTTGAACTCGAGACGATGAAAGAAGAGCCAGGCGCTGCCCAGGAACCCGACCGTCGCCGCCGCAACAACCGCAAATGGCACGCCGGGTGCGGCGTTGAGGAGGATGACGTCGCGGTAGGCGTCAATGATGGGCGTCATCGGGTTCAGCTGCACCAGCGTTCCCAGAACGCCGCCAACTTTATCCAGCGGATAGACCACGGATGTGGCGAACATCCAGATGCTGATGACGACCTCGAACAGGTACTTGACATCGCGGTAGAAGAGGTTGGCCATGGACAGCACGAGCGCGATGGCCGCAGTGAATAGAACATGCACCGCGAGCACGACCGGAAACCAGGCAAGGTTCAATCCGACGGGCACCCGGTACCAGATCATCAACCCAGCAAGCACGGCTGATCCGACGGCGAAGTCCACCAGCGAAACGAGCACCGCCGAAAATGGAAAAATCTCTCGTGGAAAATACACCTTGGTCACGAGGTTCGAATTGCTCGTCAGCGAGGCCACACCGAAGCGCAATGCCGACGCGAAGAAATTCCACGCCCACAGTCCGCAGAATGCGAACACGGGATACGGTACCGGCGTCTGAATCTGGGCGATCCGCAAGAAAATAATGGAGAACACGGCCGTGTTGACCAGCGGCATGAACACGGCCCAGCCGAAGCCCATGATCGCCTGTTTGTAGCGAATCAGCAGGTCGCGCATCGTCATCTGGCGGAGCAGCTCGCGGTACTCGACCTGCTCGTGCAACATCTCGCGAAAGTCTGCAATTAACCGACCCATTGAGACATCCCCGTTCTTGCCCACCGATGATATCGGCTCTTGGACCGGCGACCGTGATTGCTCTCAGCCAACCGCTTCTGCCGTCCAGGGTTACATTAGCCCAGGTCGGAAAGAGCGGGCTGGCGACGACCAACGAACTGGTCAACGACAGATTTGTGTGGCGAGATCGAAGTTACCTCACGGGCAAAATACCTACCCTTGGGTGGCTCCGCCTCGAATTGGCGGCGGCTGACGCCGCAACAGCGCACACCAGAGATGTCGCGCCAATTCTCTGCGTGAAGATCTCAGCAGGTCCAGTTGCAAGCGCAGGTCGCGCATTTCCGAAGTGAGAGTACCAAGGCTCTTGAACGCTCCCGTCGAGTCGGAGTGAACGGGAGCGATCCTCCCAGCCGACGCAAAACCGTCTTGGGCGTACTTCAGGAGCGGCGACTCGCCATAGTCCTCGGAAGGTGCACCCAGCGATGCAAAGCGAACGCCGGAATGCTGGATCGCCAGAAACCATGGATCGGGAGCACCAGCCTTGTAGATGTCGAAGACCTTGCCGGCCGCCAACGTGTTGGAGCTCTCAATCGGTCCACGCCACGATACCTCCCGATCGTAGAAGGACGGTTGGTCGACCCAGAACCGGAGTTGCTGCTCGGAGACAAAATGGCATCCTGAATGTGGATTCGACGCGATCCGGAACTCCTGCACGCCTCCGCCAGTCTGCGCGCTCAACACAAGTCGCTGATCCGGGCGCCTGAACTGCGAGAGTTGGTCAGCGGAGATGTCGCGGTCGATGGCGATCCGTGCGAGGGTGCCGCTTGCCGACAACTCATACCGAAGAGGTTGCAGCAGCGTCCGTGGACCAAAGCGTTCTTGAAACCCTGACAGCTTCTCGAAGAAGGCAGGGTCATCGATGATCAGGTCGTCCTCGACGTAGCCGTAGTAATCGTAGCCTCCGATCCGCTCACGCATGACGCGGTGGACCTCGAAGCCGAGCATCATCGGATCGCCGTCGAAATAGGCGACCTCGTAGTGTCGCGGACTGACTCCAATCGACTCGAGGACGTTGGCGCCCTTCACGGTCAGAATGACGATGTCGAGACGTGGCACGGGCTTGTCACCGTCGAGCCGGCGGCCGTCCAACCCGCAGTGGTTCGGACCGAAATAGCGATGCAAGCCGACCAGCGTCGCGTTGAGGCCGGCAATGCGTGAGACCGGATCGGCCAGGCGGCTGGCATAGAGGCTGGTGCCCCCGGGATCGGGTTTGAAATAGTGAGGGATGACGATCAATAGCCGCATGATTGATGACTTCAAGGATGACGGCCAAGACAGCCGGATCGTTCCGGCCTGTCCTGGATCGCAGTTCCAAGTCTTAGACGTGGGGAATCAATCTCGAATTGCGCCACACGGTGACGTCCCGCCGCCGCCACTGGCGGACGTAGCCAAGCGTTGACAGGCGGGCATCGATCTCGGTCTCTCCAGCGGCACCGTACACGTCCGGGTGGGTCTCGAGGATCAGCAGAGCGACACGCGCCTGCATCAACTCACCTTCTCTGGTGACCATCGCGTGTTCGGCCCCTTCGATGTCGCAGATCAGCGAGCAGCGCGCAAACCCGGTCCGTGCGAACAGATCGGCAAGCGTGACGGCGGGCACGCTGACAGTGCGATGGCCGCTGTTTACTCCACCCGACTGAATGTGTTCGTCGACGCCAAACATCACCGTCCGCGTGTCGTAGGCCAATGCGGCGTGCAGCGTCGAGAACCGGCATCCGTTGACCTCCCCGTGTGCTTTGGCACCGGCCAGAGCCAAGGGATTGCCGTCCACACACAGGTGATTGCTGGGGTTGGTCAGCAGTTTGTTGGCGACGCACGACACGATGCCAAGGCCGGCGCCCAGTTCGACGAGCGGTAAGTCTCGCGGCAAGAACCTGCGAACCGCACGCCGTTCGCCTACCTCGTAGCCGCCCAGCCGCATCGCGCCGGCGAGGTAGCGATTCGGGAGCGTAAACGTGCAGCCGTCGGAGTGAATGGTCTGTCCCAGTCGACCTGCGTACCACGGCGCTCGTGGCCAGATTTGCGTCAGACGCCGGCCGATTGCATCCAGCATGAAACTTCGTACGATAGCGCGCAGATATCGAACGCGTCAATCTGACGCGCTCGCGGAACGGCCTGCATCCAAGCGCGTCACGGCTGAGCGTAACTCGAGCGCGGTCGCGGGTCGCGCCAGTGGGTCAATCGAGAGGCATCTGGCCAGGAGCGATCGAGTTTCCCGCGGCAGCGATTGCGGGAGTGCCTCGGCACCCGCTCGCCAGCGCTCTCGTTGCGTCTCGAGTTCCACAAGCGTCCGAGGGTCGCCGTCGATCGACAACATCGTCAGGGCGGCGGCCGAAAAGACGTCCGACCGCAGCGTCGCGGGCCTGCCCTCCAGGACCTCCGGAGCCGTGGCCGCCAGATAACAGGCCGCACAGGACTCCCGGATGTCGTCGCCGGCTCTCTTGTCCAGGGCGTCGCTGAGGAGCGCGACCGTTCCAGCACGATCGGACAGCAAGCGCCGGCCCGCGGGCGGCTCGGTCCCATACCACGCAAGGTGCGCATCGGTCGCGGCCTCGGTCACGTAGAGGTTGGTCGCGCGCATCTTGTTGTGCACGACCCCGTGCTCGTGAAGCGACGCCAGGTCGCGGCAGATCGCCAGGAGCAGCGACGTCGGGTCTGGAACGCCGTAGCGGTGGCGGTACTTGCGAGCCTCATTCAAGTTCGGGAGACAGGACCACGCGCACTCCACGCCGGTCACGGCGCCACGGCGTCCTTGCTGAAGCCCGAGAATCGAGACCGGCGATGCTCCCTGCGCACGCTGCACGTCCAAGGCGCGCCGTTCGAACGCACGGGCGTCTCCGCCCAGACGCTCGGCGTCGGCATACCGAAAGACGGCGACGCCCCTGCCGCCCTCGATCCTCCTCTCGTAGACCCACTCGGCGCCCCAGCGGATTGGAGCCACATCCGGAATCTGCCGTCGCCACGGTCTCGCGACTCGGCGCCAGGCGTGGTGCAGGGCGCGGGACAGTGCCGGATCTCCGTCGCCTTCGCCCAGAAAGTCATCCGCGGTGGTCGAGTGATCGCGCGAATACGCACCGAACGTGCCGACGTTCTGCACGAGGCTTGGCGTCAGGCAGATCACCGGGTAGCCGTTCAGACGCAGCCAGTGCGAATACGCCGTGTCATAGGCGATGCCTTCGTCCGTGAACGAACCGACCTCCTGGTACACCTCGCGAGGGATCAGCCAGTTCAACGCCGGCTGCTTCCACTTCAGCAGGCAGGTGCCGCCCGGCGTGCGCACGGTGCCGTGCGGCGCCCTGAACGGCATGTTCAACGCCGTGAAAATACCGTTCACATTGCGGGAACGAAGACTCTCGCGGGCTTCGAGGAGACGGCTCAGCCACCGCCGATGATAGACGACGTCGTCGTCCAGGTTCAGATAGTAGGGCGCGTCAGGATACTCTTCCTCGACCAGCGCGTACGCGTCAGCCTGCCCTTTGTTCGGCCCCTTGTTGACGTCCCCGAGGAACAGGCGCACCCGCCGGTCCTGCTTCGCCAGCTCGAGCAGGAACGGCCGGAGGCGCGGATCGGTCGAACAATCATCGAACACCAACACATCCGCGGCCGCCGGCAGCTCACTCGCGAGCAGACTCGGCAGACTTCGTGTGATGTACCGGAAATCGTGGGGTTCGGTACCCGCCCACACTTTGATGACAATAGGGATTTTGACCATTCGCCTTCGGCACATCCGCCGCCGGGTTTACCTGCCTGGGCGGACACCCGACAGGCCGGCCACGAAGTCGGACCAGCGGATGTTGCGGCGATCCTTGTCCGAGAGCAGCGGTTCGCGTACTGGCCACGTGATCGACAGCGTCGGATCGTCGAAGGCGATCCCGATTTCGTCCTCCGGGTCGTAGAGCTCGGTGCACTTGTACTCCACCAGCGCCTGGTCGCTCACGACGCAGAACCCGTGAGCGCAGCCCGGCGGAATGTACAGCTGCCGCGAGTTGGCCGCCGAGAGGACGTCACCGACCCATCGGCCGAACGTCGGCGACTCCGGGCGGGCGTCGACGGCCACGTCCCAGATCTCCCCGACCGCCACGCGAACCAGCTTGCCCTGCGGCTTTCGCAGCTGCAGATGGAGACCTCGCAGCACGTTCCTCACCGACAGGGACTGATTGTCCTGGACGAAATGAGACGGAATGCCCGCCGCGGCGTACTTTTCTGCGTGAAACGTCTCGAGGAAGTGTCCGCGTGCATCGGCGTAGACGACCGGCTCGATGACCACTACGCCTGCGATGTCTGTCGACAGATAGCGCATATCAGACCTCCTCCAGGACCTGGAGGAGATACTGGCCGTAGGAACTCGACTCCATCGCCCGCGCCAGTCGACCGAGTTCGGCGGCCGTGATGTAATTCATCCGGTAGGCGATTTCCTCCAGGCAGGCTACCATCAGCCCCTGTCGTTCCTCGATGGCCTGGATGTAGTTCGACGCCTGCGTCAACGAGGCGTGGGTTCCGGTATCGAGCCACGCGATGCCGCGGCCCAGCTTCTCGACATGCAGCTCGCCCCGGTCGAGATAGGCCCGGTTGACGTCGCTGATCTCGAGCTCGCCGCGCGCTGACGGCGCGAGCCCGGCCGCGATGTCGAGGACGCGGTTGTCGTAGAAGTACAGCCCCGTCACGGCGAATGCCGACCTCGGATGCTGGGGCTTCTCCTCGATGCCGATGGCTGTGCCCGCTGCATCGAACTCGACCACACCGTAGCGCTCGGGATCCCGTACGCGATACGCAAACACGGTCGCGCCGACCGTGCGCTCAGCGGCTGAGCGCAGGTAGTCGGACAGGTGGGCGCCGTAGAAGATGTTGTCGCCAAGGGCCAGCGCGACGCGGTCGGCACCGACGAAGTCCCGACCAATGATGAAGGCCTGAGCCAGCCCCTCGGGCTGTGGCTGGGCGGCGTACTCGATGGACAACCCGAGATTTCCGCCGTCACCCAGCAATCGGCGGAAAAGGTCCTGGTCGTGGGGCGTCGTGATGATCAGCATCCGCCTGATGCCAGCCAGCATCAGCGTGGACAGCGGATAGTAGACCATCGGTTTGTCGTACACGGGGATCAGCTGTTTGCTGATGCTGCGCGTCACCGGGTGCAGCCGCGATCCGGATCCCCCGGCCAGAACGATCCCCTTCAAGTTGGCTTGTGTCGCCATCGTGTCGAGTTTGCGTAATCGCTATGCGTGAACGGTCTTCAATCCGAGGCGCTCGCGGTCGTACCCGGGGCGGTTCTCCTGGAAACACTGGCGGTGCTCGATATACCAGGACACCGTGGCTCGGAGACCGGACTGGAAGGAGTGCTCCGGTCTCCATCCGAGCTCACGGCGCAGTTTCGTCGCATCCACGGAGTACCGCAGGTCGTGGCCGGGTCGGTCCGGAACGAAGCGCTTGAGCTCCCGGTAGTGGGCGACGCCAGCAATCCTCAGTGTCGGATTCGTCGAAGACGGGCTCAGCTCCTCAAGAACATCGCATACCTGATCGACAATCGCAAGATTGGTCTGCTCGTTCGAGGCGCCGATGTTGTACTGATCGCCCGGTCTCCCGTGCTGTAGAACCGTCCTCAGGCCGGCGCAATGATCGGACACATGGAGCCAGTCGCGCACGTTTGCACCATCGCCGTAAATAGGCAGCGGTCGCCCATCGAGCGCGTTCAGGATCGTGAGCGGAATCAGCTTCTCAGGGTGTTGGAACGGGCCGTAGTTGTTCGAGCAATTGGTGATCAAAGCCGGGAGGCCGTACGTCCGAAAGTAGGCGCGGACAAGGTGATCGGCGCCAGCTTTGCTGGCCGAATACGGGGAGCTCGGTGCGTACGGGGCGTCCTCGGTAAACTGGCCGACGGTGCCGAGCGTGCCGTACACCTCGTCCGTCGACACGTGCAGGAGCCGGAAATCCTGTCGCACCTGGCCGGTCAACCCCCCGAAGTATCGGCGCGCGGCGTCAAGGAGCACAAGCGTCCCGGTGACGTTGGTGTCTATGAAGGCTCGGGGCGAGTCGATCGAACGATCGACGTGCGTTTCGGCGGCCAGATTCAGAACCGACCGCGGTCGATAATCGGACAGGACGGCCGTCATGGCCGCCTCGTCGGCGATGTCCGCCTGCACGAACGCGATGCGTCGGTTCGCGCGCCAGCTCTGAACGGATGCCGGGTTGGCGGCGTACGTCAGCTTGTCGACGACGACGACCCTGTCCGAGGTGTGTGCGAGGAAGTGGCTCACGAGATTCGTCCCGATGAATCCCGCCCCTCCAGTGATCAGGATTGTGTTCATTTGTGCAGGTCTGTCTTCGACCGTGCTTCCAAGCAAACCTCCGTCCACTCGCGCTATTGCGCGGCGCGGACTCGAATGGCCGGTTCTGTCAGCGTCGACCCGCCGTGTCGCTTGGCTTTCGCGGGCATAATCAATCGGTGTTCGAACGTTTAGTCTGCTCGAAAGCCGACTTTGCCCCTTCCGTCCACACGTCGCCCGCCTGGGCCGTTCTACTCGACACTTGACAGTCCAGCCGAGTCGCAACATAGGATAGGCATAGATAAACTATGCCTAGGGAAACTGGACTCCCCCCGGGAACGCTCATGATGCTCGTGCTGCGGGTGCTGAAGACACAGCCGCTGCACGGCTACGCCATCGCCCAGCACATCCACCTGCTGTCGGCGGAGCAACTGCGCGTCGAGGAGGGATCGCTCTACCCCGCCCTCCAGAAGCTGCTGATCAAGGGCTGGGTGAAAGCGGCGTGGCGCGCCTCGGAGTCCGGGCGAAAGGTGCGCGAGTACCGCATCACGGCCAGCGGACGACGCCAGCTCGAGGCGGAGATGGCGGAATACCGGCGGATGGCGAGCGCGATCGGTCTGTTGCTCGACGAGGCGTGAGGGCCATGGCGATCATTGGTGAATGGATCCGACGTCTCGGCTACCTGCTCCGTCGGCGGGCGCGGGAGGACGAATTGCGCCAGGAGATGGAAGCGCACCGGGCGCAGATGGGAACGCCGCCGGCCTTCGGCAACACCCTTCGACTCCGGGAGGAAGCGCGCGATGCCTGGGGATGGAACTGGCTTGACGAAGTGACGCAGGACACGCGCTTCGCGTGGCGAACGCTGCGGCACAGTCCCGGGTTCGCGCTCACCGCGATCGTCACCCTGGCGCTCGGCATCGGCGTGAACATCGGCATGTTCAGCCTCGTCAACGGCCTGCTGCTCCGGCCGCTGTACGCAGGCGCCGACGACGTGGTGAGCGTGCACAGCCGCAGTACGACGCCGTCGGGACGAAACCGGGCCTTCTCCTACCTGAACTACCGCGATATCCGGGAAGGCACAGCCGACATCTTTGCAAACCTGGCGGCCTCGTTCACAGGCTTCGTCGGTCTTGATCTCGGCGACGGGCCGCGGAGCACGTATGCATCCGCTGTAACCGCCAACTACTTTCAGGTCTTCGCTGCCCCGACGACGTACGGACGGTCCTTCACCGCGGAAGAGGAACAGCCCGGCGCGGGGATTCGCGTCGCGATCATCAGTTATTCGCTCTGGGAGCACCGCGGCGCCGACCCGCACATGCTCGGTCAGCTCGTGCGGATCAACGGCGAACCGTTCACGGTTGTCGGCGTGTCGGCGAAGGGATTCGCGGGGACGAGCATCCCCGGACCAGGAGTCTGGCTGCCCCTCGGCGCGCACGCGACGTTCAGGACGGAAGATGGGACGCGACGCCCGTTCGGTGCGCGCGAGACGCACGAGTTGAGCGTTGTGGGACGACTCCGGCCTGGCATGACGGACGAAACGGCGGCAGCGGCGCTCGCCACCGTTGGCCGTCGACTCGAGCAGGCATTTCCGTCGGTCAACGCCGGGTACTCGCTCGCGATATCCCGGCCGAGCGGCCGTCTCATCTTCATGCCCGGCGGGAGCGGCGCGCTGACTGCTCTGCTCCTGATGCTCATGCCGGCGATCGTCCTGCTCGTGGCCTGTCTCAACCTCGCCGATCTGCTCCTCGCGCGAGGTCACGGACGCCGGCAGGAACTGGCGATCCGATCATCACTCGGCGGCGGGCGGTCGCGCCTCGTTCGGCAACTTCTCACCGAAGGATTGCTCCTCGCGCTGACCGGAGGCGCGGTCGGGTTGGTGCTGGCGACGTGGGCGACCGAAACACTGCTGGCGTCGCTCAGTCCCATGTTGCCCGTCGCAGTGAGCCTTCCGGACGTCGGTCTCGACTGGCGCGTTCTCCTCGGCACCATCGCGTTCAGTCTCGTGGCCACGCTGATCTTTAGTGCCGGACCGGCCCTGTCATTCACCCGTCGCGCGGCGGCGGCCGATCTCAAGCTCCAGGCCGGCGGCGAAGGACGACGGCCGGCAGGTTTCAGGATCGGCAATACCCTGGTGATCAGCCAGATCGCCCTCTCGCTGCTCCTGCTGTCGTCGGGTGGACTGTTCATGATGAGTGCGGTCGGTGCTGCCAGCGCCGATCCTGGGTTCAGTGTCGACGGCGGATTGATCGTGCAGGTCGATCCGGCTCTTGCCGGGTACGACGAAGTGCGCGGGCGACAGGTGCATCTCGCCCTGATCGATCGGCTGCGTACGGTCCCCGGCGTGGAGGCGGTGACCATCGGGTCGCGTCCACCGTTCACGTCCATCGGGGACAGCCGCAAAGTCACGCCGGCCGGCGTAACCGATCCGCAACTGCGATCCGTGGGCGCCGTCTTCAGCGTCGTCGGCCGCGATTACACGCGCGTCCTCGGACTTCCGCAGCTTTCCGGCCGTGATTTCAGCGACGCGGAATTGGCACCCGGTTCCAGAGAGCGGGTCGCGATCATCGACGACGCGCTCGCGGAGAAGTTGTGGCCGGGACAGGACGCACTCGGACGTCGGATTCAGTTCCTCGATGCCAAGGGACCGGAAGCGAGGCAGCCACTCCTGGTGATCGGCATCATCCCGGCTGTGAAGCACTCGCTCGGCAATCCACGGCCATCCCCGCATGTGTACGTGCCGCTCGGACAGCACTACGTGAGCGCCATGACGCTGCTGCTTCGAGTGGCTCAGGGGGAGGATGAACGGGCGATGCTGGGGACGATCGCACGCATCGTGCACGATGTCGACGAGCGTGTGCCGGTCCTCAGCGTCGCGACATGGCGGGATCATCTCAACGCGGGTTTGGACGTGACGCTCCATCGAACCGGCGCCGGCGTGTTCTCGACGTTCGGCGGCATCGCGCTGCTGCTGGCCGTCCTCGGCGTGTACAGCGTGAAGTCGTACGTCGTCTCCCGGCGGACGCGCGAGTTCGGGATCCGGATCGCGATCGGCGCACATCCTCGCGCTCTTCTGTGGCAGGTCCTGCGAGAGGGTGGCCGCATCACGACCATCGGCATTGGAATCGGTCTGCTGCTGGCGCTTGGTGCCGGCCAGTTCCTCCAGGGCATCCTGTACGGAGTGAACAGCATCGAACCGGTCGTGCTGGTGACAGCGCCGCTGATCCTGCTGGCCGCATCGCTCCTGGCCTCATTCATCCCCGCGCTTCGCGCCACGAGAGTCGATCCGACAGTGGCGCTGCGATCGGAGTGACCCACCGGCCGGGGTCTACTCCTGCCGCGGCGACCAGTGCCGCAATTCGTACACCTGTTGCTTTCCCAAATGAGTTGTGCGAGACTCGTTTGGGGATCCAATAGGAACCGCCAATGGCGAAGCGAGACGTTCAGCAGGGCACGCTGGCGTTGATCGTGCTGAAGACCCTCGAGGTGCTGGGTCCGCTTCACGGGTACGGGATCGCGAGGCGCATTGAGCAGATCAGCGGCGAGCTGCTTGCCGTCAACCAAGGCACACTGTATCCGGTGCTGCTGAAGCTCGAGCAGGAAGGCGCCGTGGCTTCCGAGTGGGGCACTTCGGAGAACAACCGGCGAGCGCGTTTCTACCGGCTCACCGCTGCCGGCCGCAAACACCTCCGCGTCCAGACACAGGAATGGGCCCAGACCACGGCGCTGATGGACCGCTTCATCACCGCGAAGGCGGACGATTTGGCATGAAGGCTTTACGCCGGTTCGCGCGACGGCTGACTGCCTCCGTCTTCCGGCGACGAGAGGACGACCGTTTCCGCGAGGAGCTCGCCGAACACCTGCGGCTGCTGATCGAGGATCACGTCCGCGCAGGTGTCTCGTTCGACGAAGCCCGTCGCCGTGCTTCGATCGAACTCGGCGTCGGCGACGCCATCATGGAAGCGCATCGAGACGAACAGCGGTTGAGATGGCTGGAGGATCTCGGAACGGATCTCCGTTACGGGTTCCGGACACTGCGACGCACGCCGGGATTCACCGCCGTCGCCATCCTGACGCTCGCCCTGGGGATCGGCGCCAACCTCGCGATCTTCGCGCTCATCAACGCGGTGCTGATTCGACCGTTGCCGTTTCGCAGTCCCGGCGAGTTGATGCTCGTCCACCTGCTCGGGCCAGATCGCGAGTCATCCGAAGTGCTCTGGTCGTACCCAAAGTACGAAGTGGCGCGCGACCGGCAGCAGGTCTTCACCGCAACCACCCTGTTTACCGACCGCGAATGGACGCTGACGAAAACGACCCACCCCGAACGGCTTCAGGGCGAGGTCGTCGAAGCCTCCTATTTCGCGTTGCTCGGCGTCGAGGCGAGCCTCGGGCGTCTCTTCACCGCGGCTGACGACCGAGTCGAGGCAGCGCCGGTGGCGATGATCAGTCATGGATTGTGGCAGCGGCGCTTCGGGGGCCAGACCGACGTCCTGGGCAAGGTGATTGTTCTCGACGGCGCTGAATTGACGATCGTCGGTGTGACGCCGGCGCGATTTCGCGGGCTTTCCGGCCAGGCAGACATCTGGCGACCGTTCAAGCCGACCGTCGGCGCAGATCTCACTGAGCCGTTCTCACACAGCTACTTCCAGCTCGCGCGAAGGCGTGCCGGCGTGTCGGTCGGGGACGCGGAGGCTGCGGTCAGCGGGCTCGGCGCGTTGATTGACGCCGCGTTTCCCGTGACAAGCGCCGTTGGGAAGAGCGCGGTCGCCGTCGTGCCGCTCAACGAGGAGCGCATCGATCCGCTGCTGCGGCGCGCGGCATTCGTCACGCTCGGCGCCGTTTGGCTCGTGCTCCTCATCGCCTGCGTCAATCTCACCCATCTCACTGTTGCCCGCGGCTTCGCGCGACAGCGCGAGGTGGCGATTCGTCTCGCGATCGGCGCCAGCCGGCAGCGCATTGTCCGCCAATTGCTCACCGAGAGCCTGCTCCTGTCGGTCGCAGGCACTGCAGCCGGCGCGCTCTTCGCAGCGGCGTCGGTTCAGTTCGCCTCGTCGGCGATGCCCGACGTGAGCAACCTTCTCCGCGGTGAAACCGGCGGCCTCATGCGAGTCGGCGCCTCGATGCTCGACGTGGACGCAACACTGGTGATCGCCGCCGTCGGCCTCGCGGTGGTGACGGCTGCGCTCTTCGGTCTCATCCCGGCATGGCACGCCGGCCGGGGCGACGTGGTCATCACCATGAAGTCTCCAATCGACGCCAACCTGCCGACGGGCTCTCGCGGCTTCACGCTTCGGAATGGTCTCGTCGTCGGCGAAGTGTCACTCGCGCTGGTCATGCTCGTGTGCGCTGGCCTGATGGTGACGAGCCTGATACGGCTGAGCCGGACTGATCTTGGGTTCCGCCCGGATGATGTCGTGACGTTTCAATTCGCGCTACCCGACGAGTCGTATCCGCCTCAACGGAGCCTCTTGTTCGTCGAGGAGCTGCTCAGCAAACTCGCGGCGCGATCCGAGGTCGAGGCCGCGGCATTCGGTCATTGCGCGCCGGTCACCGGTCCGTGCAATGGCACTCGTGCGTCGTTCCCGGAGCGCCCCGCGGTGGCGCCGAGCAGCAATCCGATAGTCGGCGTGACCTGGGTGTCGCCCGGCTTCTTCGACACGCTCGGCATTCGTCTCGTACGGGGTCGGCGGTTCAACGATCGCGATCGTCAACGCCAGCCGAAGGTTGTCGTGATCAACGAGACGGCCGCAAAGCAGCTCTGGCCGAACGAGGATCCGATCGGGAGGCGCATTGGCCTCGGGCAGGGCGGCTTTCGCGACGGCGCCGAGGTGATTGGCGTGGTCGCCGACGTGCGGTATCGCGCGGTCGAGACGCCGCCGGGACCCGACGTCTACATTCCCGTACTGCAATCGCCGCGGTCTCAGGGCGTGTTCTTCGTGCGCAGCCGCGTCGCCACGTCCGCGCTCGTGCCCACGATTCGTCAGGAGCTCGCCTCGCTCGATCGCGATCTGCCACTGAATGACGTCAAGACCATGGACGAGCGCTACGGTGAGGCGACGTGGCGAACGTGGACGATCAGCACACTGCTATCGATTTTTGCCGGTCTCGCGCTCGTGTTGGCGCTCGTCGGAGTTTTCGCCGTGCTGGCGCAGAGTGTCGCCCAGCGGACGCGCGAGATTGGGGTTCGCGTCGCGCTTGGCGCTGCTCCACGCGATATTTACCGGCTGGTGTGGGGCCGTGCCTCGACGATCGCAGCCATAGGTGTCGCCATCGGGCTTGGAGCCGCATGGTTTGCGTCGCGTTCGTTGACCGCATTCCTCTACGAAGTCGAAGCGAACGATCCAACGGTCATGCTGACGACCGCGGCGCTGCTCTTCACCGCAGCCCTGGCCGCGGGCTACCTCCCGAGTCGCCGCGCCGCGCAGGTGGATCCGCTTCAGACGATGCGCTCGGAGTAAGCGGCGGACGCGAATAGCGAAGGTGGCTCCCTCGCGGCTATCGGGACTTCCGGAATTCCCCCGGTGTGAGGCCGGTCCACTTCCGGAACGCGCGGTGGAACGTGCTCGGCTCCGCGAAGCCGAGCAGGTAGGCGACATCGGAAATCGTGAGGTCCGGCTGCCGCAGGTACCGGGTCGAAAGATCGCGGCGAATCCCGTCGATCACCTCATTCAACGTCGTCCGTTCTTCCTTCAGGTGCCGCTGCAGTGTGCGCGTGCTCATGCCGACCTCACGCGCGACGGTCTCGAGATCCGGCTCGCATCCTCGCAGCCTGCCGACGATCACCTGCCGCACGCGATCGGCAAGCGACGCGCCGGCCGGCCGTGCGTCGAGCAGCGCCTGCGCGTGCCGGTCCAGCACGGCCTCCAGCGCGGGATCCGCGCGAGGGATCGCGCGCGCGAGCACCGACGCGTCGAAGATCAGCGCGTTGACGGGCTGACCAAATGCGATCGGACACCGGAAGATGCGGCGATATTCCGAGATGTCCGCCGATGCGTCGTGCTCGAACCAGACGACGTCCGGCTGCCAATCGGATCCGACGATCGCGCGCATGCCGCTCGTGACGATTGACAGCGTCGCCTCGCAATCCTGCCGGCGATCCTCCGGGCCGGGCTCCGCGATCTCGTACGAGTACCGAATCCGGGCTCGTCCGTCCCCGACGGACGGACTCAACACCGAGCCGTCGGTCCAGACACGCTGATAACGCTCGAGCCGATTGAGCGCCTCGCCCACCGTCGGGCTGTTCATCATGATGTAACCCAGCACGTCGAACATGGTGGGATCCGAGGCCTCGCCGACGTGGAGGCCGAACGCGTCGTCGCCGGTCAGGCGGGCGCAGACGTCGTACAGGCGCACGACCTGCGCGAACCGCAGGCGGTGATCGGGATCCACGAGCACTGCGGGATCGATGTCCGCATCCGCACACGCCGCCGTGCGGCTCACGCCAAGGCGAGAGGCCGCATCGAGGATCTTGTCGACGGACTTCGCGGGAATCGTGTGGTGCATGGACCGGAACGCGAGATTGGCGCCGGGAGCCAGCGAAATGGCGCAGGGGGCCAGTGCGCACGGCGCCTGGTGGCGTAGATTCTACACATGATATTTCGCTGGGCCGCTGTGGTCGCGGTCGTCGTCGGGCTGCAGACCGCCCCGGCGCCGTTCAGCGCGTACCAACGCGCGCCGGAGTCGGCGGACGTCACGCTGCGATCAATGTACGTGCCGATGCGCGATGGCGTGCGTCTCGCCTTCGACGTCGTGCTGCCGGCGGGCCGCGCCGCCGGCACCAGAGTGCCCGCGATCGTGAGCACAACGCCGTACTGGCGCGGCCGTGAAGGGACCAGCGCGACCAACACGGGGCGGTTCTATGCCACGCACGGCTATGCGTTCGTGCGCGCCGACGTCCGCGGCAGCGGCGCGTCGTTCGGCGTGTGGCGCGCGCCGCAGGCGCCCGACGAAATCGGAGATGCCGGCGATCTCGTCGCGTGGATCGTCGCGCAGCCGTGGTCGAACGGGCGCGTCGGCGCCGTCGGCGTGTCCTACGAGGGATCGACCGCGCAGATGCTCCTCGTGCCGGGTCATGCCGCGGTCAAGGCCGTTATCCCCAAGTTTCACGAGTTCGACGTCTTCACCGACATCGCCTTTCCCGGCGGCGTGTTCGCCGAGACGATCATTCGCGACTGGGCGGCCGGCCAGGAGCAGCTCAGCGCCGGCAGGGGCGTGCGGCGAGTGGACGAGGACACGACCGGCGATCTGCTCAAGCAGGCGCTGTCCTCGCGCGCGGGCAACGTGAACGTCTTCACCGCTGCGCAGCAGATCACCCATCGCGAGGATCGGCCCGGCACCCTCGGGCTCTCGCTCGACGACATCAGCGTCTTCAGCCACAAAGCGGCGATCGAGCGAACGGGTGCGGCGATCTACGGCTGGGGCAGCTGGATGGACGCGGCGACTGCGGACGCGTGCATTCGCCGCTTTGCCACGTTCAGCAATCCGCAGCAGGCGGTGATCGGCCCCTGGAGTCACGGCTCCGCGTACGACGCCGATCCCCTGAAGGCCGACAACGCGCCGGTCGCGCCGTCGCAGCTGGAACAACAGAACGAGGACCTGCGGTTCTTCGATCGATATCTGAAGGATCTGCCGGGCCCGGCCGCCGCGCAGCCGCGCCTCCTTACGTATTACGTGATGGGCGAGAACGTGTGGCGAACGACCGGCGTCTGGCCCATTCCCGGGACGGCCACCACGACCTTTTATTTCAGTGACGGTCACAAGCTGGCGGCGAGCGCACCTCGAGACGCGAGCGGAACCGATCGCTACACCGTGGACTTCAGCGCCACGACCGGCACCCGCAACCGGTGGTCCACCGAAAACGGCGGCGGCGACGTCATCTATCCGGATCGCGCGGCCGAAGATCGCAAGCTGCTCACGTACACATCGGACCCGCTGCAGGAAGATACCGAGATCACGGGCTATCCCGTCGTGCATCTGTCCGTCGCCTCGACGGCATCTGACGGTGCGTTCTTCGCGTACCTCGAGGCCGTCGAGTCGTCAGGTCGAGTCACATACCTCACCGAGGGCGTGCTGCGCGCACTGCACCGCAAGATCTCGACTGCCGAACCGCCATTCAAGATGTTCGTGCCGTATCACTCGTTCACGCGGGCGGACGCGTCGCCCCTCGTGCCCGGCCAGATGGCGACGCTCGACTTCGGGCTGCAGCCGATCTCGGTACTGTTGGCTGCGGGTCATCGACTCCGCGTCGCCATTGCCGGCGCGGACAAGGACACCTTCGCGCGGATACCTGCCGAGGGCACGCCCGCGATCACGGTCGGCCGCAATCGGACGGCGATGTCGTCGATCGACTTGCCGATCGTCATGCGGACGCACGCGAAGCCCGTGCCGCGTCCCGCACCGACGCCGGCCGCGCCGGCGCCGGCCCTGGCGGTGGCGCCGATCACAAGCACGACGCCGTCGCCACCGACGACGGTCAACGAGGTCTTCGATCGCTACGTCGAGTCGCTCGGCGGCCGGGCGGCGATCGAGAAGATCACCTCGCGCGTGTCCACCGGCACGTTCACCGTCGTCGAACGAAGCTTCACACGGAAGCTCGAGTCATACGTCAAGCCGCCCAAGTACGCGATGCGCATCGCCGGTACGGAGCAGCCGTTCATGGGCCAGGGCTTCGACGGAGAGACGGGCTGGGATCTCGACTACAGCGGACAAGGGTTGACGACGCTCACCGGCGATCAGGCAGCTGGCCTGCGCCGCCAGGGCGATCTCCATCGCGAGCTTCGCTTCAAAGAAGACCTGCTCGACGCGGAGCTGAAGGGTATGGCCCAGGTGGGCGGCAGGCCCGTGTACGTCATCGAGGCCACGCCGAAGGGACTCCGGCGCGCGCGTTTCTACTTCGATCTCGAGTCCGGACTGCTGGTCCGTCGCGACACGCTGGGACCGGCGCCGCAACCGACGCCGATCCAGATCAACTTCATGGAGGATTACCGCCGGGTGGATGGGATCATGGTGCCTTTCACCATCCGCACCCGGCTCGCGGCGGTGACGCAGGTCTTCGCCTACGAGGCCGTCCGCTTCAACGTTCCGATCGACGACTCCGTGTTTCGGATCCCTCGCTGACGGGCGGTAACGCACGATCGGCTGATACACTCCCTCACAGCTCTCGAGCCATGAAGACCCCGGGCGGGCCACCGGAGCGCAATCCTTCTGCACCAGATCCCGCGGAAGCCGCGTCGGATCGCCTGTCGCCGGTCATTTATGGTGAGCTCCGGCGTCTGGCTGCCAGCTACCTGCGTCGCGAACGGCCGGGCCACACCCTCCAGCCGACGGCCCTCGTTCACGAAGCCTATGTGCGGCTCCTGGATCAGCGGAAGGTGGACTGGTCGAATCGCGCGCAGTTCATGGGACTCGCCGCGGTGATGATGCGGCGCATCCTCGTCAATCATGCGCGGGATCGCGTCGCAGGGAAGCGGGGCGGCGGTGCCGAGCACGTGCCGCTGACGCTTGTCGCGGAAGGAATCGGCGCCGCGGAGGTGGACCTGCTCGATCTGAACGAGGCACTCGAGCGCCTCAGCAAGTCGGATCCGCGCAAGGGCCGGATCGTCGAGTTGAAATTCTTCGCCGGATTGACGACGGATGAGATCGCGGAAACGCTGGATATCTCTGCGGCGACCGTCGAACGGGACTGGAAATTCGCCCGCGCGTGGCTGCATGACGCCATTTCAGGCGGAGTACCTGATTCACCGTAAAGCAGCTCCGGAATCCGCTCACGTTCCACCCAGCTTCGTTCGGCAGTCCTCGATCTTGCGCGCCAGCGTGTCGGGCTTGCTCGCGTCGGTTCCCCACAGGATCCCGCGGCGCCGCATATCGGCCCAGACCTCACCGCTCTGCTGCAACGTACGGCATGCGGCGCTCCAGTGTCCTTTCGCGTCGGCCGGCGATATCCCGTGCCGCGTGGCCAGCGCGAGATGGGCCTCGGCGAGATACTCGTACGTCTGAGCCCGCAGTTCGCGCTGGCCCGAATTCATGACGTCGTCCGGCCCCGTTGCGACGACGGTCTCGGCGCGCCTCGCCGCATCAAGCGCCGCGCTCTGATTCCCAAGGTTCGCCTGCGCTCGGGCCACGCCGGCGTGACTGACCGCGAGTATTGGATTCAGGGTCGTATCACCACTCGGTTTTTGCAGCCGCTCCCACTGCTCCGCCGAGCGACGGTAATAGACGAGGGCTTCCGAGTGTACGCCGCGTTTCGCAAGGAGGTCGCCGAGTCTCAGGAGCGTATATGCGAGATCGCCACCGGCTTGCGCATTGGCAGGATCGGCGGCAAACAACTCTTCGTCGATCGCGAGCTTACGGCGGAAGCTCGCGAGGGCGCCGCCGGAATCGCCGGCATGATCGCGGTAGTCCCCATCGTTTTGGTAGCTGATCGCGACCATGCGGCGAAAGATGGCGTTGGTCGGGTCCTCACTTGCCAGCGCCGTGCGCAGTGCCAGCGCCTTGGCGTTGGCGTCGAGCCCGGCCGCGTCGTCGCCGCTCAGGAAGAGCGACCGGCCGATATTTTCGTGGGTGATCGAAAGTCTGCGGCGGAACTCTGGAGTGCCACGCGTTTCGGCGGGTGCCTCTTCGAGCAAGGCCAGCGCGCGGCGATGGTTCTCCAGCGCTCCAGCCAGATCGTTGCGATCCCCGAGGATCCCCCCGAACTCGTTATGGGCGCTTACCAGGCCGACTCGGTTCTCGGTATCGCCAGGTTGTTCAGTCACGAGCTGCGTGTAGATGGCGATCGCTTGCCGGAAATGGTCGCGGCTGGCGTCGAACTCGGTTGTTCCCATGAGCTGCCAGCCGATGCGCCGGTGGCTCTGCGCGAGCTCGCGGCGGGCCTGCGGGTTGCGGGGATCGGCGGCGGCGAGCGCTTCGCGAATCTGCAGCGCCTTCCGGTAGCTCGTCATGGCACCCGCGGTGTCACCCAGGTTGGCGGCGTATGGCCTGCCGAGAACGCTTCCGAGCCTGTCGTAGGCGGCCGCGAGTTCGCGCTGCAATGCGGGATCGCCGCTCGCTTC
>JBLNGH010000484.1:0-18494 GCA_050264575.1 Acidobacteriota bacterium
TTGCGGAGTGATGCTCGCAAACTGCTTGGTCAGAACATGCGCGTACGCCCGGTCCACCCACCCGGACGTGCGCGTGTCCGTCAGCAACTCGATGACCCCGACGCGCTGCCGCCGTTTTGCACCTGGGGTGGCTGAGGCCGAAAGGAGATTGCCCGTCATGACCGTTCGGTCGTTAGAGGGTCCAAGAGATTACCTTGCGTCCTCACAGCGCCCAGGTCTATGCGGTATTGAACAGACGACCCATATCTAACCCTGAGTGCATAGCGTTCTTGATGCGTCTTGGCTCGAGCGCTCAGGCGCGACGGCGGAGATGACAGACCCCTACTGAACAGGTGCGCGGGATTGGACCTGATGGACGACGGACCTACTCAGCCGGGCGCGTGGGGATAACGCGGATCCTGTAGTGCTTCCGTACTTTGGCGACGATCTGTGGATCGGTCAGCTTGTCCGTGGTCTCGAGGCTGACCGCACAATCCGATAGCGCCTTGACACGGGTGAGGCGCTCGCTGAGCTGTAGCTTCGCCTCGCCCGGCCCGAAGATCAACAGCGCTTCCGGCTGCCCCAGCTGACCGATGACCTCGTCGTAGTACCGGTCAAGATGCTGGTCGTAGCGGTGCTCGTATTTCTTCTCGCCTCGGCCACCCTGCGGGCCGTCCGATGTCGGGTCCTCCGCTCGGCCTGAATACCGGGCGTGCGGTCCCACGTCGGATTCCAGGGTCGTGGCGATGACGCGACCCGTTGAGGCGGACACAATGACCGCTTTCTTGTGGTCGATCCAGACGCCTACGTTGTGATTCATCCCACTCCACCCGAACAATCGCTGTGCTCCGCGACGCTCCAAACATACCGCAATCATCGTCCGACCGCTGTGCGGTAATGCACAGACAGCGCCGCCGGTCCTCTCTAGAATAGAAGCGGTTCGATCCGCGATTTGCCGCCGGCCGTGTTCTTGAGAGAAGGAATCCTCAATGCGCACCAATCACACTGTGTCACCGCAAGACCGCAAGCAGGCAGAAGGCGTGCGCGTGAAGGCGGAGGAAAAACGTCAGGTTGCGGAGCAGGACGGCGGGTTCACCGAGGACGCCCGTCTGTCAGCGGAGTCGGCCAGGAACGACGCGGAACAGGCACGGCAACTGGCGGAGGACACGCGTCAAGCGCGTGACCACCATCGTCAGGCACTGGAGATCGTCCGCCAGGAGCGGGAGCACCTCCGGGAGGCCGGGGAGTCGGCTCGGATCGCCGGAGAGTCGGCGCGGATCTCTGGGGAGGAGGCACGCGCCGCCGCCGAGGCGGCACGTCTTGCGGCAATGGACGCCGTGCGCGCCACCGCCGAAACGCTGCAAGCGACCCTCGGCCAAATGGAGGTCGTCGAAGAGCTGCGGCGGACGCTCCGTGATCTGCAAGGCGTGAGCAGGCTCGACCCCAACTAGAGCCGCCAACCTGTGCAAATGTGAACAGTTGGGTGCTCGCGCGCCGTGGTACTTCTACTTGCTTGCGCCCCGCATTCAGTCCGGCCCGACAGCCGGGCGTTGTCAGGGAGTGTACGTTAGATGATCGAACAGCGGCGTGTCGCCGAAGCGCTGTTCGCGGCCCGGGAGCGAGCCGAGGTGACGCTCGACTCGATTGGTGACGCCGTCCTCAGCACGGACCTCGACGGCAACGTCACCTACCTCAATCTGGCCGCGGAAGCGATGACCGGCTGGTCGCGCGAGGTGGCCGCCGGCCGCCCCCTCGACGAAGTCTTCCACATCATCACCCGCCAGACGCGGGAAGTCGCGCGGAACCCGATGAGTCTGGCCGTGCAGCTCGACAAAACCGTGAGTCTTACCCCGAACTGTATCCTCGTCCGCCGCGACGGCCGCGAAACCGAGATCGAGGACTCGGCCGCACCCATTCACGATAAGCATGGGCGGGTGACCGGCGCCGTGATTGTGTTTCGCGATGTCGGCACGGCGCTCGAGACGTCGAGACAGATGTCCCACCTGGCGCAGCACGACGTGGTGACCGGCTTGCCCAACCGCCTGCTGCTGAACGACCGGCTCGCGGAGGCGATCGCATTGGGACATCGTCGAAGCAAACCGCTCGCGGTGGGGTTTCTCGACGTGGACGGCTTCAAGGACATCAACGACGTGCTCGGCCACGCCGCCGGCGACCGGCTCCTGCGGTCGATTGCTGCACGCCTGAGCGCCGCGCTCCGCGAGTCGGACACGGTGAGCCGGCACGGCGGCGACGAGTTCGTGATCGTGCTGTCGGAGATTGAACACGCCGAGGATGCGGCCAGGGTGGCCGAAAAAATCCTGCGCGCGGTTGCCGAGCCGCACCGCATCAACGCCCAGGTGATCAACATCACCGCGAGCCTGGGCGTGACGCTGTTCCCAGACCACGGCCGGGACGCGGACACGCTGATCGCGAACGCTGACGCCGCGATGTATGACGCCAAACGCGGGGGACTCGGCCAGTACCGGATCTTCGACATCGGGATGGACGCGCGGGCGTTCGAGCGTCGATCGCTCGTACGCGACCTGCGTGGCGCGCTGGAACGAGCCGAGTTCGACCTCTGCTACCAGCCGCAGATCGACCTGGCCTCCGGCGCGATTGTCGGCGTCGAGGCGTTCGTCCGCTGGCGGCATCCGCAACGAGGCCTTCTGTCAGCGGCACAGTTCGTCTCGATGGCCGACCACTGCGGCCTGATGGTGCCGATCGGGCTGTGGGCGATTGGGGAGGCGTGCCGGCAGGAGCGAGCGTGGCAGGATGCGGGTGTGCGGCCGGTTCTGGTCGCCGTCAATATTTCCGCTGTCGAATTCTGGCGCGAGGACTTTGTCGGGAACGTGCAGGCCATTCTGCGGAACTCCGGCCTGGAACCTCACCACCTCGTGCTGGAACTGACCGAGGACATTCTGATGCAGGACATGGCGTCGGCCGTGTCCTCGCTCCAGGCGCTGAAAGGCCTGGGGGCGCACGTGGCTGTCGATCACTTCGGTACCGGCCACGCGAGCTTGAGTGACCTGCTGCAGTTTCCGATCGACATCCTGAAAATCGATCAGTCGTTCGTACGGGAGATTGCCTTCGGCGTGGCGAGTGCGCCGGCCCTGACAGCGATCATCGGCCTCGGAAAGAGCCTCAACCTCCGGGTAATGGCGTCAGGCGTCGAAACCGACTGGCAGCTCGCGTTCCTGCGAGCCCACCAGTGCCCGGAGGCACAAGGCGACTTGTTCAGCCCTCCGGTCGGAGCCGACCGGCTCGGCGAACTATTGGCGACGGGTGTGGGACGCTGAGCCTCCCGCGGACGTGACGAGCCGATCTCACGACGTCACGAAGGCGCCGGGCGACGCTGATGATCCGCTCGTCGATGCCGTGTGCGCCTATCCGCCACAGCTGACCGATCTCATCCTGGATCGCTGGCCCGACGTCCAGCGCGCGACGGGCAACGATTGGCCCAGGCCCGGACGCGACCGGCTCGAAGCGACCCTCTCGAGCTGCTATCAAGCGAGCCTGTTGCGCGAGGAAGGTCGCCCGGTCACGTTTCGGGTCGCGCTGGCCGATCTCCACGCGTTCGACATCAGCGCCGGGCCTCCCAGAGGTCTCCACCGACTCGCATTCCAGACGCGCCGGCCACTGGATCAGCACGAACTGCGGCGGCTTTCGCCGGCCGCGGCCTTCTCCCGATCGTTCATCGGGGCCTCGCTCGGCGACGAGAGCGCGCCGCACGTCTGGGGGCTGATCCATTCAGGCCCGCAGTGGCTGCAGTCCGTCCGGGGTGGACGTGAGACGCAGCAAGCGATTCCGTCGGTGCTGACGATCGCCGTGACGGGTCCCGGTCGTCTGCTCGTGAGCGCCGGCGCTGAGCCGATTGCCGAGCTGCGTCACGGGACTCTCGTGGCCGGCCGACTAGATGTCTTCGACTCCTCGTGGATGCACGAGCTGTTTCGGACCTTCGGCGAGGACGCGCGGCGCGCCCACCTGCTGGCTCGCGACCAAGCATCGGCGCCTTGGGCGGACGTGGATCCGACGTTCGCTCCCAACCTGGCACGGCATGTACTGCGGCGCGTGCTCGCGACGATTCGTGGAGGACAGCATGGCGGCACGCTGCTCATCCTTCCCACTACCCGTGCGCCGGAACTGCTCAGCGGTGAGCGCGCCGTCCAGGTGAAGTATGGATTCAGCGACGAGGAGCCGCGTCGGCGCCTCCTGACGCTGACGGTCCGCATCATGCAGGAATTGGCGAGGGTCAATGGCGAGGCCCACTCGTCGCCGGTCGGTTGGCGCGAATACGAAACCAGTGACGCGGCGACGATCGTGGAGCTGGACGAAGCCTTATTCGAGGTGGCGCATTTAATCGCCGATTTGAGCCAGGTCGACGGCGCAGTCGTCATGACGAGTCATCTGGATCTCCTCGGGTTCGGCGCTGAAATCACTGGCCGCCTGCCCGACATCGGGCGCGTGGCACGCGCCTCCGACGTCGAGGGCACCCGTCGCGACTGGGTCAGGACGGATCGCGTCGGCACCCGGCATCGCTCGGTGTATCGCCTGTGCCACGAGGCCCGCGACGTGCTCGCGCTCGTCGTTTCCCAGGACGGAGGCTTGCGGTTTGTGCGCTGGTGTCACGACACCGTGACGTACTGGGACCAAGTCGCTACGGGACCGTGGGAAGTGTGACGACAGCCGCACGGTGTTCACAAGAGCACAGACAACACCGTCGTTCGGCGGCATGCTGAGTGAAGAGTTGTGAATGACCGAAGCGACGATGCGCAGCGCCGATCTCAGGCAGATGCTGCACGAGCGCCGGCGCGAGATGGAGGGCGACGTTCAAAGTCGCCTCCGCGACGGTCGCGCCACGCGTGCACTGGAAGTGCGTGACCAGCTCGACGATTCCGATGCCAACAACCAGGGGGACATCGATCTCGCGCTGCTCCAGATGCGGGCGACGATCGTGAGCCGGATTGACGAAGCGCTCGCTCGGCTGGATGCCGGGCACTACGGGGCGTGCGTCGAGTGCGGACGCGGGATTGCTGCACGGCGCCTGCGGGCCCTGCCATTCGCAGTGCGTTGCCAGCCGTGTGAAGAGAGACACGAGGCGTTGGGGCACGCGCCGCGACCCGGTCTGCACCGCGAGACACTCTCGCCATTCGCACCGGCCGTCGGTTCGTGACCGCGCTCGCGCTGGCGCAGGAATCTCCATGAGGATCACTCGCCACATTCTGGTGCCCGGCTGGATCATGATCTTCGGGCTCGTTTCCTCAGCAACCCGCCGGGGGGTGTGTGGACAAGCTTGGCGCTGTGTGTCGTCGGGCTGGTGTTAATCCCGGCGGTGCTGCTGATTGGAAGCGCCGGTGGCCCGCGCCAGAGCCCGCCAGCGTGAATCTCACGGCAGGCGTCGCGCATCGGGCCATGTATACTGGCTGGGTCACTCCTGAAGTGAGCCCGCCAGCGTCCGAGTAGTACCCTCCCTGGGGTCCGCGCGCCGCCCGGCCAGCTTTACCGGATTCTTTCGTGCTGCCAATACCGGTGGCGCGGCGGCGATCCGATTTGATTCCGAAAAGGTCTCCGTGTCTCTCAATCGTCTGCACATCATCCTTATTGCGGGCTGGCTCATCTCGCTCATCGTCACCATCGGAGTCTTCCTGGGTCCGGGCATGCCGGGCACGCTGCCGTGGAGCGTCGCCATCCTCGCGCTGGGCTCTATCCCCGTTGTGGTTCTGCTCGTGGTGTTCCGCGGCGCGCCGCCACATACCATCGCGCAAGTCTTGTACGACACGGACCAGACCGCCAGCGGTCTCGCGCGTGTGCGGCTGTTCGAGGATTCGGCCAAGCCGTCTGCCCGGTCCGACGACGATGCAATGTTCTGACGGGCGCTGTCGGCGTTACCGCCCTCGCGCCAGCCGCGCGAGATACCGGAGCAATCCGAGGTTGAGCAGCAGGCACAGCAAACTGGCGATCGCCGCGGGCCATACGACGCCGTCGTCTCCTCCGAGATAAGCGTTCATCGTCGCGGTGAGCAGCCAGAGTTGCAGGACGACGAGAATCACGACGAACACGAGCATGCCGTACACGATCGTCATGCGTTGTTCGCGCGTGAAGGGACGACGCAGCGCCATGTCAGACCGTCCTCAACTCGACGCCGGTGGCGAACACGTCGCCGCCGCGCACGTCGAGCTGAATTCTGGGCAGCGGACGCGGAGGTGGTCCGGCAATCGGGCGTCCGGAGCGCAGATCGAACAGCCCTTCATGACACGGACAGTGCATGACACCTTCGGCCGGTCTCGGAATCACGGCACAAGACAGATGCGTGCACTTCTGGCTGTACGCCACCATCTCACGTTCGCCCAGACGAATGAGGACGCACGGATCGCGGTCAGCCGGGTAGTTGAACACCACGACACCGCCGACGGGCAGCGTGGCCAGGCTCGCGATCCGTCGAGCCTCGGCGAAACCGAGGCGTCGGCGAAGCCAGTTCTCGCCGGCGATCCAGAACTGGCCGACGGTCAACGCGAAGCTCGTGAGCACCAGGAATTTCACGAAATCGCGGCGCTCGACGTACTGATCCTGCGGCCAGTCGATCGGAAAATCCTGGCGCCAGGCCGGCTGCAGCTCCGGCGGCCGGAAATCCGGCGCAATCGTGATCTGTTCCCGCTCGAGCGCGGGCCCGTACAGGTCGGCCGGTGCTGTCCCGGTCAGTCCTTCACGGGCCGCGGAATCGATGCGCACATCGACCGGCGCCTTCGGATGAATGTCCCGGGTGGCCACGGCTAGACCTCGATTCCGGCGAACGGATCCTGCTCGTCAGCCGGCCGATCCGGCGGCGTCTCGCTACCTGGCGCGATGACCTTGAGCATCTTCACGCGGCTAACCGGCCGCTCGTCCATGGCCGCGGTCACGTCGACGTAAGGCGCGGGCGTGGCGATCTCCCGGGGCACCATCATCATGACCAGCGTCGTGATCGTCTGAGTGCCGAACTGAAACTGGTTCACGGGCGTCGATCGTGGACGAAGCTGCGCGATCTGCTCGTGCGTGCCGAAAAACAGCGCCTGGCTCGGACAGACGGTGGCGCACATCGGCTTCTTCCCGACGCTCGTGCGGTCGTAGCACATGTCGCACTTCATCATGATCTTGCGGTCTTCGTAGAGCTCCGGCACGCCGAACGGGCACGCGACGACGCAGTTGCCGCACGCGATGCAGCGCGGCCGCCGGGCCGACTGCACGACGCCGTCTCCCGTGCGTTTGATCGCATCCGCCGGACAGACTTCGGCACACGTCGGCTCTTCGCAGTGCATGCACACCACCGGCACGGTCTGCGTGCTCTGACTGCGATCGACGAACTCGAGATGAATCATCGATTCGCCTCGATGCGTGTCGCACTCCGTGCACGCCTGGACGCAGGCCTGGCATCCGATGCAGCGGCTCGGATCGATGAAGAAGTGCAGGTAGTCGGGCTTCATTGCTGCGACTCGAGGATCCCGTCGTATTCCGGCGCGCGCGCCGCCTTTCTCACCCGGCAGCCGCAGACTTTGTACTGCGGGATCTTGCTGATCGGATCCTGCGCGGCGACGGTGAGCTGGTTCGCGCTCTTCCGGCCGGGCCAGTGGTACGGAATGAACACCGTGTCGGGCCGGATCGTCGTCACGACCATCGCCCGCAGGGTGATCGATCCGCGCCGGGTCTCGGCGGTCGCCCAGTCGCCCTCCGCGATCCCGAGCTTGTCCGCCAGCCGTGGATGCATCTCGATCCGCGGCTCCGGATACTGGCGAATCAGCGGGCCGATCCGCCGCGTCTGCGTGCCCGACAGAAACTGGCTGACGACCCGTCCCGTGGTGAGAAACAGCGGGTACTCCTCGCTCGCATCGTCGACCGGAGGCCGGTAGTCGGCGACGTTGAACCGCGCCCGGCCGTCGGGAAAGTAGAACGGACCGGCGCCTTTCGCGACCGGGTTGTAGCTGCCCGGCTCGAAAAGACGCGGCGTGCCCGGATGGTCGGTCAGCGGCTCGCCCGTGCGCGGATCTTCGCTGTAGCACGGCCAGAACACGCCGAGCTGGCGTTCAACCTTCTCGTACGTGACGCCTGAATAGTCCGCTACGCCGCCCTTACTGGCGATTCTCAGCTCTTCGAAGATCTCGCGCGGCGACGTGAACGTGAATCCGTGCGGCCGTCCGAGACCGCGCGCGATGTCCTGGAGAATCCGCCAATCCTCGCGGGCCTCACCGGGACACGCGACTGCTTTGTTGATCTTGATGATTCGTCCCTCGACCTGCGTCACAACGCCTTCGTCTTCTTCGTGCAGGCTTCCGGGGAGCACGATGTCCGCGTGCCGCGCCGTCTCGTTGAGGAAGAAATCGATGTCGACGAAGAATTCCAGCTTGTCCAGGCAGCGAGCCACGAACGCGTTGTCCGGCAGCGAGACCTTGGGGTTGAAGCAGATCGCGACGAGCCCCTTGATCTCGCCGGCGTCGATCTTGCGGAACATCTCGTAGGCGTCGACGCCGGGACCCGGCAGCTCGCGTTCATCGATGCCCCAGACGCCCGCGATGTACTTGCGGTGTTCGGGATTGCTGATGTCGCGCAAGCCGGGCAGCTGGTCGCACTTCTGCCCGTGCTCGCGGCCGCCCTGGCCGTTCGCCTGGCCGACGATGGTGCCGTATCCGCTCTTCGGCTTCCCGATGCGGCCCGTCGCGAGGACCAGGTTGATGGTGCCGAGCGCGTTCTGGACGCCGTTCGAATGATGCTCGATGCCGCGCGCGTGGAAGAGGAAACTCGTCTTTGCCTGCCCCCACCATTCAGCGGCTTGCATGAGGGAACGCGCCGGGACACCCGTCACGTCGCTGGTTCGGTCGAGCGGCCACTGCGAGCAATACGCGGCGACGTCGTCGAATCCGATCGTGTGCGCGTCGACGAACGCACGATCGATCCAGTTCCGTTCGATCAGGATCTGCAGGACGCCGGCGAACAAGGCCGCGTCGCGGCCGGGTTTGACGGGGAGGTACAGGTCGCACGTGCGCGCGGCGGGCGTGATGCGTGGATCCTGCATGATGATCTTCGCGCCCAGCTCCCGCGCCTGCCAGAGGTAGTTCGTCGTGATCGGCGAGCACTCGGCGACGTTCGATCCGGCGACCCAGATCACCTCGGTCCCCACAATGTCTGACCACGGGTTTGTCGCCCGGTCGATCCCGAACGCCTTCTTGTTCGCCGCGCCGGCGCTGACCATGCAGAGCCTTCCGTTGTAGTCGATGTACGGAGTCTTCAGACACACCCGCGCGAACTTACCGAGCAGGTACGTCTTCTCCGTCGTCAGGCTGGCGCCGCCGAGCACGCCGACCGACGATGGGCCGTGCGCTTTTTGAAGGCGATCGATGGCTGCCGTGGCCCGAGCAATGGCGGCGTCGTACGGCAGCGCGCTGAACCCGGTCGCGCTCGACGTGTCGCGCGCGAGCGCCGTGAGGAGCCGATCGGGATGCGAGCCTTGCAGGTACCGCTTGACGCCTTTCGGGCACAGCATCCCGCGGTTGAACGGAAAATCCTCCCAGGGCTCGAACCCGATGACCTGGTTGTCGCGGACCTTGAGTTGAATGCCGCACTGTTGGCCGCAGAAGCAGCAATGAGTCTTGACGAGCCGGTCGGGCTCGACGCTCGTCGAGAGCCGCACGCCGGTCATCGACGAGAGGTGAGGCCCGAAGGCCTCGATGGTCCGGTGCTCGTCAACGGGAATCGTCGCCATGATCGTGATCTACGGGACGCGGCGCCAGAGCACGCCTTGCGCGAGCCCGAAAAGCGCGCGCCGGCATCGCGCGCAGACCTGCTGATAGTGCCGGTCGCCGCCGAGCTCGTACCGGAATCCCAGTTCGCGCTCGACGGTCATCAGATCGCGGACCATCATGGCTGGCGCGTACGCGCGTCCGCATCTGAGGCAACGGGCCTGTTCGCCCCGCTCGCCAGCGTCCTGGTAGAAGCTCACGCCGAGCTGAGCCGGCCGCTGGAAGACATGGAACAGCTTGCCGAACGGCAGCCACAGCAGCGTGATGATGACCGTCGCGGCGTGCAGGATCGCGAGAAAGTCGTAGGCGTAGCCCTTCATCCACGTGTAGCTCGCGGTCAGCATCAGCCCGGTCACGCTGATGGCGAAGAGCAGGAGCAGCGGCAGGATGTCCTGGCCGAACTGCTGCGCCGCGGCGGCGCCATGGTCGATCATGCGGCGGCGGAACGCGAGCATCACGCCGGCAATGACCAGAAACGACGACCATACGAGCCCGTGAAAGACGATGAACGCGATCGGCGAAGCCACCGGAAAATCCTGAACGGGAATCCCGAAGACGAACGTCCGGTAGACCTCGAGGTTGCCGGGCACGGTCTCGAAATGAATCCAGCCCCAGACCAGCGGGAACGTGATGGCCGCCGCCAGCAGGCAGCCCCACATGATGAGCCAGTGCGCGAGGCCGCGCAGCCGGCCGCGCCGGAAGATGAAGCGATTGGCGGCGACGTCCAGGAGCGCCCGCTGTCCGAGCCTCGCGACGTTTCTGCCAAAGACGCGTGTCGTGAAGAACGCCTGCCAGCCTCGGCGCCAGTACATCCGCGTCGGCGGCCGTTCGATCCACATCGCGTAGCGGTACGCGATGCCGAAAGCCGCAAATAACGTTGCAAAGGTGTACCCGACGAGCGCTGCGTCGAAATGTTGCAGGTTCCGCGAGCCAACAACAATGGCTGCGGCCAGGGTCAGCGTGACGAGGATCGCCCACGCGCCGGCACGCACACGATCCATGGCGGCGCGGATCTGCGCCGGAAGCGCTTCGCGCCAGGCGGTGTCGCCCGGACGAAAGACGCGCTGATTCGCGAACCGCAGCAGCAGCGCCGTCGCCGAGAGCAGCGCAAATCCGGGCCAGATGACGCCCAGAGAATCCCGAAAGACGCCGAGGAGAATCGGCGGGAAGAACCCACCCAATCCGCCAAGCGCGCCCACGAGCCCGGTGACGGTACCGGTCTCGCGAGGAAACTGTTCGGGCACCAGCTTGAACACCGCGCCGTTGCCGAATCCGAGCAGCGCCGCGCATCCGAGGGCGCCAACCGTGAACGGCACCATCGACGGCCACGCGAGCAGCCAGGAACACGCGGCGACGCCGGCAAACACCCAGGACAGCACCTGCGCGCCGCCGATCCGGTCCGCGAGCCAGCCGCCCACGGGTCGCATGGCGGTTGCCAGGACGACGAACCCGGCCGCGCGGAACCCGGCATCGGCCGGGCTCAGACCGAACTGCGCGCGCAGCAGCGTCGGCAAATAGA
This sequence comes from Acidobacteriota bacterium, assembly GCA_050264575.1. Lineage (GTDB taxonomy): Bacteria > Acidobacteriota > Vicinamibacteria > Vicinamibacterales > SCN-69-37 > DASQFI01. The sequence goes on from JBLNGH010000484.1 coordinate 11,263, forward strand.
TCGAGAACGCGACGAATCCACCGAAGGTCAGGAAATAGAACGCGCCAAGGAGCCACGCCTTCGGCGCGGTCCGAAGCAGGCGAATCATCGCGCCTGTACCGGCGGGCTGGGCGCGCCCCGGCGCATCACGCGCGAGCAGGGCGAAGACGACGGCCCAGATGAGCAGGATCGCGCTCGCCCCGCGAAAGACGACCGGCCATCCGAGCGCGCGCGCCACGACGGGACCGCCGAACACCGCGATCGACTGCCCCATCGTGCCCAGTCCGTAAATGCCGAGCATCGTGCCGTGCCGGCCGGTGGGCGCCCATCGCGAGACGAACGCCGCGCCAATGGCAAACGACGATCCCGCCAGGCCCAGGAAGAACGCGGCCGCGATCAAGCTGCGGTAGCTCGTCGTCAGCGGTACCAACCATGCGGCGACCGCAGCGAGCGCCAGCAGGATCGTGAACATGACCCGCCCGCCGAACCGATCGGTGAGCATGCCCATCGGCAGCCGCACCAGTGATCCGAGGAGAACGGGAACGGCGACGAGCAGTGCCGTTTGCGAAGCTGTGAGGTGATAGAGCTCAGTGAAGATCGACGCGAGACCGCCGATGAGTCCCCAGGCCGCGAACGACAACGTGAACGAGATCGTGGCGAGCACCAGCGGTTGGCGGGCTGGTGCCCCAGTGGTAGGCATTGCCATCATTACCCGGTGCCTTCACCCGTCGACGCACATCGGGGGAAAGCACAGCATACTCCTTCGACACGACTTCAACGCGCCCTCGCGACCGCGCCAACCCGGGCGCGAATTGACTCACTCGTCAGCACTCGTCGTCGACGGGGGCATGGTCCCCGGCCGCGACCGGTACCGGCCGCGCCGCTTCCGATCGCTCGACATCGATGGTGCACTCGGTGAGGAGCGCCGCGAGGGCACCAACCGCCGCGAGGACCGGCGCGAGGACCGTGCCGACGACGCCGACCGTCAATGGAAACTCCGCGATCGTCCGGTCGTGCTGCCGGATGCGGACGCGCCGCACATTTCCTTCGGCGATGAGCTCCTTGACCTTTTTCAGCAGCGCGTCGCCTTTGACCTCAATCGTTTCCCAGAACGTCTGCTCTTTCATGGCGGCCCTCCACACACTCACGTCGGTCAGACCACAATCGTCAGTTTGTTCTCGACTTTGGTGACGCCGGGCGCGGCCCAGGCGGCCCGTTCGGCGTCCTGCTTTTCGGCGTACGACCGCACTTCACCGGTCAGCGTCACCACGGTGTTCATCGCGGACACGTGGACGCGTGAGGAATCGATCTCGGCGCTGCGGCGCAGGGCGTCTTCGATCTTCGTTCTGACGTCCACAACCGAGACGCGCGGCTTGACGGCGATCAGATTCAGCACGCTTCTCACGCCAGGCAGGTGCCGGACCGCCTGCTCGGCCGCGATCTTCTGATACATCCATTCGACGGCGCCTTCGAGCGTGATGTGGCCGCTGCGCACGGCGGCCTTGACCGTCTTCGGAATGCTCAGATGATTCTGCAGGGCGGTCGCGGCGTCTTTCGCGACCTCGGGGTCCACGCGCTCGTTCAACAGCTTCACCTGAAGATCGTTGGCCACGGCGCGGACGCCTTGAACGCGAAGCGCAGCGCGCTCGGCCGCCAACCGTTCAGCGTAGTTCGACACGTAACCGGACAGCGTGACGACCCCGTCTCTTGCGGCCACGCCGATTGATGTGGACTGAATCTCCGGATCCCAATTCAGCTCGTTCTCGACGAGCTCGTGGAGTTGAGTGGGGGTGAGCACAGGCATGACCGTCTCCTTCGCGAATCGGCCCGCGATCGACACGGGCCGCAAGATCGATCGCAAACGACGTTCCAGGCAGCGCTGACGCCGACGGCACGCGGCGCGGCGGGATCGGGCGCCCCGGTGGAGCGATTCCTCTCCAGCGTCGGCGGAATCCCGCGATAGTGGGAACTTCTGCCCAATCGTCCGGCCGATCGGGGCCAGCAGATCGTTGCCGGAGCTGGCAACCGTCCTGCAGCAAGCACAATGGTCCAGGCAGCCGCGCCCATGCCGCGCCAGTCGAATCACGTCGAACCCCGGGGTCCACTGGAGATCACGCGGCACTACGTCCGTGAATTGATCTACGGATCGAACGACGGCATCATCACGACCTTTGCGGTCGTCGCCGGCGTGTCGGGCGGCAATCTGTCCGCCAGTGTCGTGCTCATCTGCGGCGCCGCGAATCTCTTCGCCGACGGGCTGTCGATGGCCGTCGGAAACTACCTCTCCATTCGTTCGCACGAGAGCGTGCTCGAAGCCCAGGGACTGCCGGAGGAAGAAGCCGCGCCGCTCCGTCACAGCCTGGCGACGCTCGCCGCGTTCGTCCTGGCTGGAACGCTACCGCTCATACCGTATGTGTCGCCCGTCGCGCCCGACGTTCGGTTCCTCTGGTCGATTGGCCTCACGCTGTTCGCATTGTTTGGAATCGGGGCGATGCGGTCGCTCTTTACCGCCGTGCGCTGGTGGTCGGGCGGCATCGAGATGCTCGCGCTCGGCGCGGTGGTCGCGTTGGTCGCCTACGCGAGCGGCGCGTTCGTCGCCCGCCTCGTCAACGGCGCCGTTGGCTGAACGAGTTCAGCCTCCGGCGGTCTCGCGATCGCGCCGCCCACGGAAATCGCGCGATATTCCCCGGACGGACCGGAGAATCCCCCAGTTCAAGACCGCCGGGCACGCGAGGCGGTGGCCTCCCGATGGGATTCGACCTGGTTCCGTGTTTGCACTTCAGAGCCGAGGTGAATCGGCACGCCAGATAGGAGGCTCTGCCATGAACATCGTGCTCAGGGATCCATTTCGGGAATTCGAGGACATGTCCACCAAGCTCGGCCGGTTCTTCAGTCAGCCCTACCTGCGTCGCACTGTCGACGACGACGGTGGGTTTTTCGCCGACTTTGCGCCGGCTGTGGACGTTCAGGAAACGGACAAGGAGTACCTCGTGAAGGCTGACCTGCCGGACGTCAAGAAGGAGGACGTCAAGGTCGGCATCGAGGACGGCGTACTGACCCTGGAGGGCGAGCGGAAGCAGGAAAAGGAGGAGAAGAACAAGAAGTTCCATCGGGTGGAACGAGCCTACGGCAAGTTCGTCCGCCGGCTCGCGCTGCCGACGGAGGTAGACGCGCAGAAAGTCGCCGCCGAGTTCAAGGACGGTGTCCTCAATGTGCGGCTGCCCAAGGCCGAGACCGTCAAGCCGCGCGCGATTGCCGTGAAAGTCGCGTGAGGCCTGCGACGTCGATTGTGGAGGGCTCCAGAGAGCACGGGCAGAGTCTCGTCCTCCGGAGTTCTCCATGACCGCGTCGCGCCCCGGAGGATCGACATGTGCGAGTTGCCGGTGTTCTACGCCACGACAGAAGGGCAGACCCGTCGTATCGCCGAACGCCTGTCGGCACTGCTCCATGAGCGCGGCATCGACAGTCGCGCCATTGACATGACATCGGCCGACGCGCAGGAGCTGGACTGGCGTCGCGTTCGCGTCGTCGCCGTCGGCGCGCCGGTATACCGCGGACGGCACCAACCGGCGATCGACACATTCGTGCGCCGCCATACTGAGGAGCTCAACGGGCGGCCGTCAGCCTTCTTTTCCGTCAGCCTGCGCGCGGCCTCACCGGGCGCCGCCAATCGCGACGCCGCTCGCCAGGTCGCACTGAAGCTGCTCACCGAGACCGGATGGCGGCCGGGCCAGGTGACGATTCTGGCCGGCCGGCTCGCCTACACGAAATACGGATGGCTGATGCGCTGGGTCATGAAGCGAATTGCGCGGAAAGCTGGATTGGCGATCGACACGAGCCGGGACCACGAGTACACGAACTGGGACGAGGTGGCCCGTCTGGCCGATGACCTGGCGGCTGAGCTTCACCGGACATCGCAGAGCGATCGCCTCGCTTCATAGGAGATACAGATGACGCCGCTGCCCCATCACTACACCGTCGACCTCTCCGGCGGGCCGAGCGGGTACGCACGGCTCCGGACCGGCGAGATGCCGGACATCCGAACGGCGCCGCCGACGCAGTACGGCGGCCCCGGCGATGCCTGGACACCGGAACATCTCCTGCTCGCGTCGGTCGAGGCCTGTTTCATGTTCACGTTTCGCGCTGTGGCGAACGCAGCGCACGTGAGGTTTGACTACCTCGAGCTTTCGAGCAAGGGCACGGTTGATCGTCAGGACGGCCGGACCTGCTTCACCGAGATCGTGCTTCGTCCGCGCCTGACGATCGAGCCGGACGTCGACCGCGAACTTCTCCTCCGGCTCGTGCACAAGGCCGAGCGCGCGTGCCTGGTCTCGGCGTCCCTCAACACCCCGATTCGCGTGGAACCCGAGCTCGTGGACGCACCCGTTCCGGTGTAAACAACGGGGCCAAGGAGATCGATCGTGTCCGAGAGGTCCGAGAAGCACACGCGACATCGCCTGGCGGTGGCGGGTCTCATCGTGCTCATCTGGTTTGCGGCGCTGGGCTCGACAGCCCGGCTCCAGACGACGGGGGCCACGATACCGCCGCTCGTGATCAAATCGCTCGACGGCCGCGATCTGTTCCGGTTTTATTGCGCAGCCTGCCACGGGACAACCGGGACGGGCAATGGACCCGCGGCCTCAGCCCTCAAGAGCCCGCCTCCGAATCTGACGTTGCTCGCGCGCACAAGCGGCGGAGTCTTTCCCCGTGATCGGATCCGGGCCACGATCGCCGGCGACGACTCCGTCAAGCAAACCTCCGCGCATGGATCGCGCGAGATGCCGGTGTGGGGACCGATTTTCCGCGCCCTCGATCCCGACGACCGGTACGCGGCCGTGCGGATCGACAACCTCGTCAAGTTCCTCGAGTCAGTTCAGGTGAAGTGACGCGCTGCCCGCACAGCCGACGAGCGGACACACGCCTTTTTCCTGCGCCGAGACGCAGGTGAAGTCGCCGAGGTCGTCGGCGCCCGTGGCGACGAGGCCGGCAAACACCCGCACCTCGAACTCGGCGCGCGTGCGCACGTCAAGACGTGACCAGCGGCTGCCCCATTCATGGTGCTCGTGATACGTCTGCTCGATCAGCGCGGCGATCTGCGCCGGCATCCAGCCCTCCGCCAGCAATCCCCGGACGACGTGCTGCACATGTCCGGACCTCAGCAGCAGATCGTTTGGACGCTCGAGCGGACCCGTGATGCACGGCGGAAGATCCGCCGCGCGCCACTCCGGCAGCGGAGCCGTCAGGGTGCGGCACTCGGCGCGGAAGGAGCGGTGAAACGCCGCCAACGGCGAAGAGGCGTACTCGCTGAGAAGCCTTCCAATGCCGCGCTCGATATCGGGCAGACTGACGTGCGACACGCGCGCGGCCTGTCTCGCGACATCGAGACCGCGTCCATCGGTAAGGAACGTGACGAGAGGCTCGGCACCGCGCGGCAGCGCCGCCAGCGGCGGAAGCGCGGCGACTTTCGTGCCGAATAGATCCGGGCGGTTCTGATGCCGGCGATAGGCGCTGAACGCCGTGCGGAAGCGGGTGACGTCAAGAGGATCGCCGGCATGGGAGAAATCGATCGACACGCATTCCCGGCCGACGATTCCACTGCGCGCGACAGTCCCGTTCACGACGAACGGAATCGGGCTGGTCCACGCGCGCGCCAGAATCAGGTGCGCCACGTGCTCGAGGAGCAAACCGAGCCCTGCGGCCGCCCGCGCGTGTCTGGCGGTGATCGTCGCCGCTCTTCGCCACGGCTCCGGCGGGCCGGCCGTAAGGCCGTGCGGCCGGCGCGTCTCGTGTCCTGCATGCCAGGCGGGTGTCTCGCCGGCAAGCGCGGCCAAGGCCTCGATGACGAGCGAGTCCAGCGGGATCCGGCCGACGAAGTGATATCCGCGACCCGTGAGGACGGCCTGAAGGTCGAGCCCGAATGACTGGCACACGGCCCGGCACGCACGGAAAGCGGGCTCGAGTTTGAGCAGCACATCGGCCGGATGAAGGAACGGCTCCTCCGGGTGATCCGGGTTCAGATAGTCGAGCTGCAAGAAAAAAATCAGGTTGTCGAGATCCCAGAGCGATCTCGCGAACTCCTGCACCGTGCCGTCAGTGGCGACCGGCCCCAGCGGCGTGATGTATGCCGCAGTCGGTTGGCCATCGCGCGTGGCGCCGCAGTACTCGACGATGCGCGCACGCACGTGCCGATCGCCGTAGTACTCCTCGATTGCCGCCCGACCGTCAGCTGGCGCCGAAGTCGCGGCGAACGGCTGTTTCTCGAGCGGCTCCGACGGACACGCAGCAAGGATGGCCATATGCCGGTCTCGACTGTGCAGGACCCTTGCCAGCCGTCCTCCCGTTGGCTCCTCGAGCGTCAGCCGCCGGCGCAGGGAAGAAACCCTCAGTCATGGGGATTCTTCCCCGGCGTCGAGGCCGCGTTGATCCGGAAAGACGGACCCACGCGATCCGCGGATACCGGCAGGCCGATTGCAGAGCTCCCGGCCAGGGAGACGACCGTCATGGAACGAACCTGGTGGGAATCGCTGGCCAGAACACGTCAACCGGTCGAAACGCTGAAGGCTCTGCTGAACGAGGGGCGCGTTCGCCACGTCGTTGTCGAGGATAACCGGCGGGCCATCGCCGATTTCTGCGTGACGGCCACCGATATCGCGACGAGCTGTGCGGTGCTCGCAGCCGTTCGCAGGCTGGCGTCAAACGTACCGACGTGCACGATTCACGTCGAGCTGGCCGACCTCGAGGCCGCACACGTCGCCGAACTGCTGACCACAGCGCCGTAGGCGGGCCGCTTCGCGGCGCGAACTTCGAACTTCAAACTTCGAACTTCGAACTTCGAGCGGCGGAATCTGTCGACAGCGGATCGTCTGCGAATTGACGTAATGGCAGTCTGACTATCACGATCGTGCCGCCGGTTGCCGGACTTTCGAATTCGATTGTCCCCCGGTGCGCCTCGAGAATCCGGCGTGCCGTGGCCAGCCCCAACCCCGTTCCCCGATGTTTGGTCGTGAAAAACGGTTCGAACAGGTGCGCGCGCGCCTCGGGAGAGATCCCCGCACCTTGATCGACAATCCGCACTTCGAGCCATCCGTCCGACGATCCCGCGAAAACCCGGAGAATCCCGCGCCCGGACATCGCCTGCGCCCCGTTGATCAGGAGATTGAGCAGCACGAGCTTGAGCTGTTCCAGATCGCCTGCGACCTCGCCGTCCTCGACCGCGACTTCGATGTCGACTTCCGCGAACCTCGGATCCTCCC
>JBLNGH010000485.1:0-3861 GCA_050264575.1 Acidobacteriota bacterium
GCGTGACTGGGGACGGGCGTCCGAATTCACGTACGCGGGCGCGCCCGATCGCGAGGGAAAAATCGCCCGCTTGCGCGAGATGGACGTCTTCTCGATGCCGGCGATCTATGCCGAGCCGAAAGGACTGTCGCTCCTCGAGGCGATGGCCAACGGCGTGCCGATCGTCCAGCCGCGCCGCGGCGCATTCACCGAAATCGTCGAGCGGACCGGCGGCGGCGTACTCGTGACTCCCGATGACCCCGGCGCGCTGGCCGACGCGCTGCTCTCGCTGCTCCTCGATCGCGATCGCGCCGCGGCCCTCGGCCGCGCCGGCGCGGCCGGAGTGCGACGACACTACTCGGCCGAGCACATGGCGGTGGCGGCAGAAAAAGTGTACGAGGAGACGATCGTGACGCGTTCGTAGCGCGGATTGGTTCCCAAATCCGCGTTGGGCGGCCTTGGGACCCAGTCCGCCCTACGTCCCAATTACCGACATGCTGATCGCCGACTCGATCTCGAAGCACTACGACACGCCGCGCGGACCGCTGCCGATCCTCGACAACGTGTCGGTGACGGTCGATCGCGGCGAGTCGGTCGCCGTGATGGGCCCGTCGGGCTGCGGCAAGAGCACGCTGCTCTACATCCTGGGGGCGCTGGAGCCGCCGACCTCCGGCGTCCTTCGCCTCGGCGACGTCGATCCGTACGCGCTCGACGAATCGGGACAGGCAAAGTTCCGGAACACGAACGTCGGATTCGTCTTCCAGGATCATCTGCTGCTCCCGCAGTTGTCGGCGCTCGACAACGTGCTCGTGCCCACGCTCGTCGCCAGTCCGCCGTCCGGATCGAATGACTTCAACGCTCGCGCCCGGCAGCTGCTCGCCGACGTCGGGCTCGAGGAACGCCTCGACCATCGTCCCGGCGAGCTCTCCGGCGGCGAGCGCCAGCGCGTCGCCATCGCGCGGGCGCTGATTCTTCAGCCGTCGCTCCTGCTGTGCGACGAGCCGACGGGGAACCTCGATCGATCGTCAGCCGAGGCGGTCGCGGCGCTGCTGGTCGATCTCCACCGGCGGCAACAGACGATGCTCGTCGTGGTGACGCATAGTCCGGCGCTGGCGGCGCGGTTCAGCCGCCGGTACGAGCTGGACGCGCGCCGGTTGCGAGCGCTCGAATGACGCTGACGCAGCTCGCCGTCCGGAGCCTCACGTTCTACCGCCGGACGAACGCGGCGTCGGTGTTCGGCGTCGCGAGCGCCGTGGCGGTGGTTGCCGGCGCGCTCCTCGTCGGCAGCTCGGTTCGCGCGAGCCTCGAAGGCATTGCGGCCGGCCGACTCGGCAGGACCAGCGTCGTCGTCGGCTCCGAGAATCTGTTCACCGAGCAGTTGCAGACGCGGCTGCTGCCGGACCGGACGGCCGGTGCGCCGCTGCTGACGCTCAAAGGCGTCGCCCTCCATGACGCGTCCGGCCGCCGGGCGCGCGACGTGCAGATCTACGGCATCGACGATCGCTTCTTCACATTTCACGGCGTGGACGCGCGAGCGCCGGGACGATCGGGCGTCCTGCTGAGCCCGGATCTCGCCGATGAGCTTGGCGCCGCTACCGGCGACAGCTTCGTGGTGCGCGTCGCCCGGCCGACCGACATCCCGCTCGATTCGCTGCAGGGCCGCCGCGACGACGTCGGCCGTTCCGTACGACTGCAGGTCGAGGGCACGCTTCCGCGCGAGCGAATGGGCGAATTCTCGCTGACGCCGCAGCAGGGACGCGTCCGCGCGGCGTTCGTCTCGCTGGCGCGCCTGCAACGCGATCTCGACCCGCCGCCGGCTGACGATCCTGACCGGAAGCCGGTGCAACGGGTCAACGCGCTGCTGCTCACTCCCCAACCGGGCTCGACGCTCGACGCAACCGAGGTTCGAAACGCGCTGCCGCCGGCGCTCGAGGCGATCGATCTTGGACTCAAGGTCTCGGTTGTGGATTCGACGATTCTCGTCGAGACCACGAGCGGCGTCATGAGCGACGCCATCGTCGAGTCGGTGGAAACCGCCGCCAGGCGGCAGTCGCTGCGATCCACTGAGATCCTGACCTGGCTGGCGAATCGCCTGTCCGTTGGCGGCCGCACGGTGCCGTACTCACTTGTCTCCGCGATCGGTCCGCAGGCAGCCGGTGATGCGACGCTGGCGAAGCTGCTCGACGATCGATCCGCGAGCGACACAGGGCAGCCGACGGCGCCGCCCGTCGTCCTGAACGAATGGGCCGCGCGGGACCTCGGCGCGACGCCCGGACAGATCCTCGATCTCGAGTACTACCGCTGGCTCGACGAAGGACGTTTGACGACCGCGCACGCGTCGTTTCGCGTGACCGGCATCCTTCCGATGACCGGCCTCGGTCTCGATCGCCGCCTGGCGCCGGATTATCCGGGCATCACGACCTCGAACAGCGTCTCCGAGTGGGATCCGCCATTTCCCATCGATCTCACGCTCGTCCGCCCGATCGACGAAGACTACTGGAAGCGTTATCGCACGGCGCCAAAGGCTTTCCTCCCTCTTGCGGCCGGACAATCGCTCTGGCGCACGCGCCACGGCCAGCTGACGTCGATTCGCCTGCAGCCTGAAACAGCCGGCGTGAATCTTGACGATGTGGCGGTGAATCTTTCGCGCGAGGTGACCCGGACGATCGCGCCAGATCGCGCCGGCTTCACCGTCATCGACGTGCGAAGCCAGCAGAGGGCGGCGTCAGCCGGCGCCACCGACTTCGGCGCGTATTTTTCGTACTTCAGCTTTTTTCTCATGGTCTCCGCCCTGCTCCTCGCCGCGCTCTTTTTCCGGCTGGGAATCGAACAGCGTCTTGCGCAAGCCGGTCTCCTTCGCGCGACAGGATTCTCTTCGGGTGCGTTGAGACGGCTGTTCCTGATCGAGGGCGGCCTCATCGCGATCGCGGGCGGCATCGCCGGCGTTGCGCTCGCGATCGCGTGGGCCTGGCTGATGATGTACGGGCTGCGCACGTGGTGGGCGGGCGCCGTTGGCACGACGCTGTTGCGACTGCATGTCAGTCCCCTCGCGCTCGCCGGGGGCGCCGCGGCCACCATCGTCGCGGCCGTGATTTCGATCGCCATCACGGTACGGGGCGTCGCGCGCCCGACTCCCCGCGCGCTTCTCTCGGGAACCGTCTCGAGCGGCAACACGCCTCACCGGCGGACGCGCTCGAAGATCGCGTCGTTTCTCTGCTTCACGATCGCCGTCGTGCTGTCCGGGCTGTCGCTGCTGCGCCTCGTGGCGCCGGCCGCAGGGTTTTTCGGCGCGGGGACGCTCGTGCTGGCGGGAGGCCTCTTCGCGCTCAGCTATTGGCTTCGCCGCGTCTCGACCGATCGGCTTTCCTCGCTGGGCCGGCATGCGCCGTTGCGCCGGCTCGCGGCAACCAACATGTCGTGGCGCCCGGGCCGCACCCTGACCTCCGCCGGTCTCGTCGCCGCCGCTGTGTTCCTGCTCATATCGGTTGACGCGTTCCGCAAGAGCGCCGGTTCTGATTCGGGACCGGCGTCCGGTACCGGCGGATTCGCGCTCATCGCCGAATCGTCGCTGCCGTTCGTCGACGACGTGTCGACGCCCGCCGGGCGCGCCGCGCTCGGGCTCGAATCCGGCTCGGCCTACTCGCCGCTCACCGGCGTCGCCCTGTTTGCCCTGCGACTGCGGCCGGGTGACGACGCGAGCTGCTTGAATTTGTATCAGCCCAGACGGCCGCGCATCGTCGGCGTGCCGCCGCGATTCGTGGAGGCCGGCCGGTTTCGATTCGCCGCGTCGCTGGCCTCAACCGAACGCGACTACGACAATCCGTGGCGCCTGCTGCGCGGAGCCGATGCGGACGGCGTCGTTCCCGCGATCGTCGATCAAAC
>JBLNGH010000486.1:0-3171 GCA_050264575.1 Acidobacteriota bacterium
CAGGGGTTGACGTCGATCGGCGTCGGCCCAGCCGGACGCGACGTCGAGTTCGCTGCCGTCGGCGAGAAGGATAGAGAAGGTCGCGCCCGGAAACCCGGCGCGCGCGCTTAATTCGTCCAGCTTCTCCTTCAATCCGGCGGCAAGGTCCTGTTTCGCGGAGGCGCCAGAGACGAGCAGGAGAGCCAGGAGCGGCGCGCAGAGTCGTCTTGACATAGAAAGCTGTTCCTTGCCGGCGCCGATCAGATCAGCGTCATCTTAACGAGGTTGATTGCGGTCAACCATCCGCGCCGTCGCGCGGTGACTCAGGTGTATTCTTCGTTCCTCCGCATGCGGCTGGAGCCGGGTGAACGCCTGGGCGCCTACGAGATTGTCGGTTCCCTGGGAGCCGGCGGCATGGGAGAGGTCTACAAGGCCCGCGATCAGCGCCTCGGCCGGCTGGTTGCGATCAAGCTCGTCTCGGATGAGCTGGCGGCGGACCGGATCGCGTCGGAACGGCTGTCGCGCGAAGCCCGGCTGACCTCGCTCCTCAACCATCCCAACATCGTCACCGTTTACGACGTCGGCGTGACGGACGGGCACCCGTTCATCGTCATGGAGTTCGTTGCCGGCCAGTCGCTTCAGTTGGCGCTCCAGTGGAAACGCATGAAGCCGCAGCGTGTGGCGGAGATTGCCGCCCAGATCGCGGACGGGCTCGCCGCGGCGCATGCGGCAGGAATCGTCCACCGCGATCTCAAGCCGCGAAACATCATGCTGACCGAAGACGGCCGCCCCAAGATCGTCGACTTCGGGCTGGGGAAGAGCACGGGGACGGCTGCGGGCGGCGAAGACGCGACCAGAGTCGGCGACGATCTCACCGACACGATGATGGTCGTCGGGACATCGGGCTACATGGCGCCGGAGCAGGTGGCCAGCAAGGCGGTTGACTTCCGCGCCGACCAGTTCGTGCTGGGCGCCATCATCTACGAAATGCTCTGCGGCCGTCGTGCCTTCAAACGCGACACGCCCGTGCAGACAATGGCGGCGATTGCGGACGCGGAGCCCGAACCGCTGGCCGAATTGGGCGCCGACGCGCCGATCGAGCTCGTCAGGATCGTCGAGCGCTGCCTCGCGAAGGATCCCGCGAATCGCTACGCGTCCACGCAGGACCTCGCGAGGGATCTTCGCGATCTGCAGTGGACGCGGGGCTCGCGATCGTCGAGCTCCGGGCTCATCCCCAGGCCCGCGGCGTGGCGGTCGTTGCGGTGGGTTGCTGTTGTGGCCGGGGTCATGGCGATCGTGACCCTCGCGATCGCGCTGGTCATGAATGGCCGGTCCAGCGCGCCGCTCTCGCAGGCGCGCGCTCTGCTCAACCGCTACGACAAGCAGGCGAACGTCGATCGGGCCGTACGGCTGCTGCTACCGATCGTGGAAGCGAAGCCCGAGGATCCCGCGGCGCACACCATGCTGGCGGAGGGGTACTGGCGACAGTACGAATACAGCGCGCGCGATTCGACGCTGGCTGATCGCGCCGGCAAAGAGGCTGGCGCCGCGCTCACGCTCGACCAATCGTACGCACCCGTGCACATCGTCCTGGCGATGATCAACCTCGGCCTCGACCGTTCTGACGGTGCACTCGGCGAAGCTCAAAAAGCCATTTCGCTCGATCCCAACCTGAGCCGTGCGTGGAGGGAGCTCGGCCGCGTCCATTTCCGCCTTGGCCAACGGGCCGAGGCCGAGAAGGATTTTCGCAAGGCGGTGGCGCTTGATCCCGATGACTGGACGGCTCACAACAGTCTCGGTTCGTTGTATCTGAATCTCAACCGGCTCGACGAGGCGATCGCCGAGTACGAGCGGATGCAGGCGCTCGCGCCGGACAACACGCGCGCCTACAACAACCTGGGCAGCGCGTACCTGCTGCAGGAGCGGTTCGACAAAGCCACTGAAATGTATGAACGCTCCCTGTCGCTCGACAAGAACGCGACGGCCTATTCCAACCTCGGCACGGCGCTCTACCAGCTGGGTCGATACGACGACGCCGCCCGCTCCTTCGAGGGCGCGGTCGCGCTTCCCGGCGCCACCTTTCTTCACTGGTTCAACTTGGGCGCTGCCTGCTACTGGGCGCCCGATCAGCGGGCACGCGCCAAAGAGGCGTATACAACGGCGATCAAGGTGGGCGAACAGGCACGCACCGTCGAGAAGGCTGATCCGTCGCGGCTGGTGGAGCTCGCATCCGGGTACGCCGTGCTCGCACTTCTCTCGGAGGGCCCCGAGGCAAAGCAGCATCGAGACCACGCCTACCGGCTCATCGGGTCAATCGACCCGACGCCGCGCGATGCCACCTTCCTCGCGACGCTCGGCACCACGTACGAGGAGCTCGGCGATCGATCGAAGGCGCTCGACTACCTCGGCCAGTCGATCAAGGCGGGTTACTCGATCAAGCGGATCGAGCGGTCGCCCTGGCTGAAGGAATTGCGGGCCGATGAACGCTACTCACGCTTGCAAAAGTGATCAGCCTTAGCTCCGAGCGAGCGAGGGCGTCATAATGCCAACGTGATCCGTCAGACTTCGCCCGTCGGCGCCGCCGCGTGCGTCACACTCGCCCTGGGCGCGCTCATCGCGCAATCCCCGGCATCGGCACAGCAACCGGCGGCCCCGCCGTCCGAGGTGACGCTCGGCGCCGACCGCGTCGTGACCTTTCAAATCAACGCGCCGGCTGCGAAGCAGGTGAGCGCGCTCGTCGACTCGCTGCCGCCATCGGCCGCCAAGCCGCTGACGCGCGACGATCGCGGTGTGTGGACGGGAACGCTCGGACCGCTCGCACCCGATCTCTACTTCGCGTCCTACATCGTCGACGGCGCGACGCGTCCGGCAGGATACCTGCACATCCGCGGCAATCCCCTGGAAGCGTGGGACACGCGCAAGGTTCCCCACGGGGCGCTGCATCAGCACTGGTACGACTCCAAAACACTCTCCCTGTTGCGCAGCGTGATCGTCTACACGCCACCCGACTACGATCGGGACAAGACCAGCTATCCGGTGTTGTATCTCCTTCACGGCAGCGGAGGCACCGAAAGTTCGTGGACGATGGACGGGCTCGCCAACGTGATTCTCGACAACCTGATCGCCGACGGCCGCGTGAAGCCGATGATCGTCGTCATGCCATTCGGACACACCGAACCGTCCATGAGACCG
>JBLNGH010000487.1:0-6198 GCA_050264575.1 Acidobacteriota bacterium
GCGCGCCGCGCGGCCGCGGCCCCGACCAGGGCAGAATCCAGAACGAGGGCAACGCCTACCTGATGAAGGAATTCCCGAAGCTCGACCACATCAAGAAGGCGACGATAGAAAAATGAGGGGACGGGGTGTCCGATGGTGGGAAACTCCAAGCCTTGATTGAACGCTTGGAGTTTTCCACATCGACCCCCGTCCCCTTCCACGTCAGACCTCCGTCCCCCTGACGGCCGCCCGGCGGACCCCCTCCCCATGACACGCCGTCTGGTCCCACTCACGCTGCTCGTCGGCGGGTTCGTTGCAGCACTGCTCCTGCTCTTCATGCCGGTACAATACCATCTCCGGCAAGGCGGCTGGGGCGGGGAGTTCGTCAGCGCCATCTTCGTCGTGCCGTTCGTCCTGCTCCCGCTCGCCGTGCGTCCGCTGCAGCGCGTCACCCGTGTGGCGTGGATGCTGGCGGCCGTGATGGCGTTGGATCTCGTTTTTTTTGCCATCATGACGTTCGCGCCGACCGGAGGCCATCCGTCCTTCGAGGGCCTGGCGTCGCTCGCGCTCGGCATGCTCAAGCCGATCCTGGTCACGGTTGCGGCCGTGCTGCTCTCAATCGGATTCTGGCGCGGCGAACGCTTCCTCACTGTCGCGCTCGGGTTCGTCTGCCTCGCGGCCGAAGCGCTGTACGGCCTCTATCCGATCGACTCGCTCTTCGTCGGCTCCTGACGATGGCGGGCGGCGGGCGACCGGGTCGAATCTGGCCGATCATCATCGCGTCGGCCGTCGGGACGATGGTCGAGTGGTACGACTTCTACATTTTCGGCAGCCTCGCGACGGTCATCTCACCGCTGTTCTATCCGAAGGGTAACGACGCGCTTGCGCTCATCGCGTACCTCTCGACGTTTGCCGTCGGCTTCGTCGTCCGGCCGTTCGGCGCGCTGTTTTTCGGCCGGATCGGCGATCTGGTCGGGCGGAAGAACGCGTTTCTGGTCACGCTGCTCATCATGGGCGCGGCCACGGCGCTGGTCGGGGTACTGCCGACGTACGCGACGATCGGCATGGCCGCGCCGATCGCGCTGCTGGTGATTCGCGTGCTGCAGGGGCTTGCGCTCGGCGGTGAATACGGCGGCGCCGCGGTGTACGTCGCCGAGCACGTGCCGGACAACCGCCGCGGCTTCTACACGAGCTTCATCCAGATCACGGCGACGCTCGGGCTGTTCGTCTCGCTCGCGGTGATTCTGATCGTCCAGGACGTCATGAGCCGCGACGCGTTCGCGTCGTGGGGCTGGCGGATCCCGTTCCTCGTCTCGATCGTGCTCGTCGGCGTCTCGCTCTACATCCGGCTCCGGATGAAAGAGTCGCCGATCTTCCAGCATCTCAAGAGCACGGGGATGACGTCAGCGCGTCCGCTCAAGGAAGCGTTCACGCACTGGCCGCACCTGCGGCGCGTGTTGATCTCGCTCTTCGGCGCGACGGCCGGACAGGGCGTGGTCTGGTACACGGGCCAGTTCTACGCGCTCTTCTATCTGCAGACGATTCTCAACGTCAGCGGCCCGTCCGCGAACGTCATCGTCGCCACGGCGCTCCTCGCCGGCATGCCGTTCTTCGTCGTGTTCGGCGCGCTGTCCGATCGGATCGGGCGCAAGAAGATCATGCTGGCCGGGTGTCTGCTCGCTGCGATGTTGTACGTGCCGATCTATCACGCGATGCAGGCGGCTGCCGGGTCGAACGTCGTGACCGCGACCTCGCAGCGGAACCCGGTGACCGGCGCGATCGCGCTCACGCCGCAGACGATGGTGGATGGCGCGCTCAGGCCGGCGCCGGCGGTTTTGCCGTTCCGCGGAATCGCCGATCTCCTGAGTCAGCCGGCGGCGCTGACGCTCGTCGCACTGGTCTTCGCGCAAGTCCTGTTCGTGACGATGGTGTACGGCCCGATTGCGGCGTATCTCGTCGAGGCGTTTCCGGCGAGAATCAGGTACACGGCGCTGTCGCTGCCGTATCACATCGGCAACGGCGTGTTCGGCGGCCTGCTGCCGCTGATCGGCTTGTCGATCGTCGCCGCGACGGGGAACATCTACGCGGGGCTGTACTATCCGATTGCGGTTGCCGCCGTGACGTTCGTCATCGGGTTGAGGTTTCTCCCGGAGACGCACAACGTGTTGATCTGGAAGGAGCTCGAGACAGGCCATGCATCCACGCATCCAGGAACTGCTCGCGTATCTGACGAGCGCCGGCGTTCATCTCACCGACGCCGTTGAGGCGGTGCCGCGCGAGCAGCGCGACATCAAGCCCGCGGCGGATCGGTGGTCGGTCGCCGAAGTGCTCGAGCACCTGTCGATCGTCGAGACCAACATCGCGAAGCTGATCGCGAAGCGCGTTGCCGAAGGGCGCGCGGCCGGCGTCGGGCCCGAGCGCGAGACGCGAACGGTGCTCTGGACGCTCGACTCGGCGCGCGTGCTCGACCGCCGGGAGCGGATCGAGGCAGCCGATCCCGTGCAGCCGCGCGCGGGACTCGACGCCGACGCGGCGATGGCGGCGCTGTCGAAGGCGCAGGCCGCGATCCGCGATGCCGTCGTCGCCGCCGACGGCCTGGCGCTCGGCGAGATCACGCATCCGCATCGCACGCTGGGGCCGCTCGACATGTACCAGTGGATCGTCTTCACGGCGACGCACGAGATGCGCCACATCCTGCAGATTCGCGAGATCGGCGCGAGTCTGAAGTCGGCGGCGCCCGCGACGTAGCCGCTAGCGTGATGCCCGAATCTGGCCGCTACGAATTCACGACGGAGTGGACGATCCCCGCGCCGCCAGAACGCGTGTGGACCGAGCTGATGGGTCCGGAACGCTGGCCGCACTGGTGGCCAGGCGTCGTGCGCGTCGAGCCCGTCCGCGCGGGCGGGCCAGATGGCGTCGGTGCCGTCCGGCGCTATACCTTCCGCAGCCGTCTGCCGTACCGGCTGACGTTCACTATGGAAACCACGCGCGTCGAGCCGCATCAGATCATCGAAGGCCGCGCCACGGGCGAGCTCGAAGGGCACGGCTGCTGGCGACTTTATCCGGGCACTGGCACGCGCGTGCTGTATGACTGGCACGTCGGCGTGACGAAGCCCTGGATGAAGCGGCTCGATCCTCTCGCGCGCAAGTTGTTCGCCTGGAATCACGACGTAGTGATGGAGTGGGGCCGCCGCGGACTGATTAGAAGAATTCAGGGCTGGTCTAGACGGGATTTCTTAACTTTGAAGTTTGAAGTTCTAAATCTTAAGTTCGAAGTTCAGGCCGCGCCTTTCAGCGGCCTGGCCGTATACTTGCTGCGCGCAGACAAGGCACAAGTCAAAGGCACAAGGCAGAACCGATCCATGTTCTTGCCTTCTGTCATCGGCCTTCGGCCTTTGGCCTTCTGCCTTGCCCCCGGGAGTCGGACATGAGCTCTGACCGCAAAGCCTTCGCCGCCGTGACGTCATTCGTGCTGTTCGGCGGCCTCATCGTCATCGCCGCGCAGACCAGCCGCCCGGAGGCGGCGATGCGAACCGCCGCGAAGGCGCTCATGGCCGCGCTGAACGACGAGCAGCGCGCGAAGATTCGCATCCCCTTCGACGCCGAGGAGCGCATGAACTGGCAGTTCGTGCCGATCGCGCGCAAGGGGCTGCCGCTGAAGGAGATGACCGAGGATCAGCGGAAAGTCGCGCTGGCCCTGCTCAAGACCGGACTCAGCGCGTCGGGGTACACGAAGGCCGAGACGATTCGCAATCTCGAGAACGTCCTCCGCGCGCAGAGCGGGAGCGCGACGCGCGATCCCGAGCTGTACTTCTTCAGCATTTTCGGCGATCCGGATGCCGACACTTGGGGCTGGCGTTACGAAGGGCACCACTGCTCGCAGAACTGGACGATCACTGGCGGCAAGGCCACCGGCACGACGCCCGCGTTCTTCGGGGCGAACCCTGCGGAAGTGATGGACGGCCCGATGAAGGGCACACGCGCGCTGCCGGCCGAGGACGAGCTCGCGCGCGCGTTTCTTGCCGCGCTCACCGACGAACAGCGGCGCGTCGCGATCGTGTCTGACAAGGCGCCGACCGAGATCGTCACGAGCAATTCGCGCAAAGCGACGGCGCTCGATCCGGTCGGACTCGTTGTGGGCACGTTGTCTCCAGCCCAGCAGGCACTGCTGCTCAAGCTGATCGAAGAGCACGCGTCGGCGCAGCCCGCGGCGCTCGCCGAACAGCGGCTGGCGAAGGTGAAGGCGGAAGGATGGGGCAACGTACGATTTGCCTGGATGGGCTCGACCGTGAAAGGGCCCGGCAACGGGAACTACTATCGAATCCAGGGGAAGACGTTCCTGATCGAGTACGACAACACGCAGAACCAGGCCAACCACCAGCACATCGTCTGGCGCGACTTCGCCGGAGATTTCGGCGCGGACTTGCTCGCCGAGCACTACGCGCGCGTCCCGCACTGAGCGATGATATGTAGGCCGGCCCTTTAGGGCCGGCGGATCGGCGGGGCTCAAGCCCCGCCCTACATGCAAGAGATCGCACTACATAAAGGCCCTGCCCGAACCGAGATCCCGAAGAGTCCGACTTTCAGTTCATGAAACACATTTCTTTTGTCGTTGTTGCTCTGCTCGTCGTCGCCGGCTGCAACTCGTCGAAGACTCCAAACGAGCCGACGCCGACTCCGAACACCATTCTTTACACCGCGATCGGCGCCAGCGATGCGATCGGCATTGGCGCCAGCGTGCCGTGTCTGCCGCTGACGGCGTGCCCCCAGGGCACGGGATATGTGCAGACGGTCGAGCGGCGGCTCCGCAGCGGCGGCGGGACGGTGACGCTCCTGAACCTCGGCATTCCCGGCGCCGTGTTGAGCCCCTCGATTCAACAGATCGGCAACTCGATCGGCCGGGACGTCTTCGGCAACTTCCTCGACCGCGAAGTGCCGTTCGTGCAGCGCGACGCGACGCTCGTCACGGTGTTTGCCGGCGGCAACGACGCGAACGTGATTGGCGACGCGCTCCAAGCGGGCCTCGGCGGTCTCAATCCAACGGCCTACGTGCAGACGCAGATCGACAACTTCGGCCGCGATCTCCGGTCGCTCATCACTGGCGTCAAGGATCGTGCCCCCACCGCGCGCATCGTCGTTCTGAATCTTCCCAATCTGGCAGGGCTGCCGTACGTGAGCGGCAGAACGCCCACGGAAAAAAGATTTCTGCAGCAGATTGCCGTCGGCTTTTCCGGTCAGGCAAATGCGCTTTCGGCGCAGGGCGCGCTCGTGATCGACCTCATGTGCGACGCCGCCTTCTATCAGTCGAGCATGTACTCAAGCGATGGCTTCCATCCGAACGACGCCGGGTACGCGCGCCTGGCGGATCTTATCTACGCGGCGGCCACGACAGGCGCCGTCACGCCGCCGCGCGCGAGCTGCGCGCAGATGAACCTCTTCTGAGCTAACGATTGTCGGTCCTGCGGAACTAACGATTGTCGGTCCTGCAGGTCCTCCAGGTTCCTACGCCGTCACGATTGTGAGAGCGAGTTCATCACACCACTCAGGGTGATCCAATAGCTCGCGTCGAGAGAGGTTGAGACGCTGCTTCGGCGCGTTCGCGCCGCTCGGACGGCGAGAGGTGGCGCACAACGATGTCGGCGCTGTCGATGTCCGGAAGCTCAGCGTCCGAGCCAACATAGACCGCGAGGCACATATTCGCAGTAATCCATTATCGTGACGTTGCCGTCGTCTGGACTTTCATCGCAGGACGTCGCGGTTCTTGACGTTCAGGACCGACACGTCTTCAGACGTTCAGGACCGACACGTCTTCAGACACTCAGGACCGACACGTCTTCAGACACTCAGGACCGGCAGATCTTCAGACAGTCAGGACCGGAACGTCACTTTGCAGGAAAGAGTGTCACCTGGACGTAGTTCTTCGTGTCGAGATACGTCCGTGCCGCGGTCTGGATGGCGGCCGGTGTCAGCTTCTTGTAGAACTCGGGGACGAGGAGCAGGCTCGCGGGCTCTTCGCCGTTTTCGTACTTGCCGACGATCTGGTTCAGCCAGTAGCCGTTGCGCTTGATGTTCGTCTCGAAGTCGCGGAGCATCGCCTCGCGGACGTCGCCGACCTGTTTGTCCGTCGGTCCGGCCGTGTTCAGCTGTTCGCTTTCCTGGAACACCGTCGTGATCAGTCCGTCGGTCCGATCCGGCCTGCAGCCGAAGTCGATCGTCACC
>JBLNGH010000488.1:0-4175 GCA_050264575.1 Acidobacteriota bacterium
GAATCGCTTTCGGCCATTCAGGCAGCGGGCGGCCCTCTTCGTTCGCGAAGAACGTCTCCATGACGTACTTCGCGATGGGCGCTGCAGACGCACCGTGCAGGCCGTGCTCAGCAAAGATGACGCCGGCGATCTTCGGGTTGTCGCGCGGCGCGAAGAAGATGAACCAGCCGTGGTCGCGCAGGTCCTTCGTAGTGCGGCCTGCCGCGGCGCGGCCGCCGCTGAGCGAAATCACCTGCGCCGTGCCCGTCTTGCCCGACACATCGTAGCCGTCGATCTTCGCTTTGCCGCCGGTGCCCGCGCCGTTCACGACAAGCCACAGCCCATCTCGCACCGCCTGCAACACCTGCGGCCTGATGTCGATCTTCGACTTGGGCGCCGGCGTCGGGATTCGTTTCCACACGCCGTTGTCGTCCACGGCACGGACGACGTGCGGGGTGATGAGCGTCCCGCCATTGGCGACCGTCGCCATCATTGTCCCGAGTGCGAGCGGCGTCACCGATACCGCGCCCTGCCCGATGGCGACCGAAACTGTCTCGCCCGGATACCAGGGCTGGTGGCGCTCGCGCTGGCTCCACTCGGTCGAGGGGACCAGGCTCTCCAACTCCCCTGGGAGATCAATCCCGGTCTTGCCCACCAGCCCGAGCTTTTCGGCGTACTTGTGGATGGTGTCGATTTTGAGCATGTCGCCAACGGTGTAAAAGTACACGTTGCACGACTGCTCGATCGCATGTCGCAGATCGACGACGCCGTGACCGCCTTTCTTCCAGCACTGAAACGATCGGCCGTAGAACGTTTTCGAACCTGGACAGTAGACCTTGAAGTCTGGCGTGATCACGTGCTCGCTGAGCGCCGTGACGGCGATCAGGATCTTGAACGTCGATCCCGGTGAATACCGGCCGCGGATCAGGCGATTGTCGAGCGGCTTGAGCGGATCCGCATTCAGCTCCGTCCACTTCTTGCCTTCGATCCCGACGGCAAAGTCGTTCGGATCGTACGCCGGCAGGCTCGTCATCGCGAGCATCTCACCCGTGTTCGGCTCGAGGATTGCGGCGGCGCCGGCGAAATTGAGCTCATGAAATCCTTGCTCGAGCGCTCGCTGCAGGTCGTAGTCGATCGTAAGCTGCAGCCGCTTGCCGTCGATCGGGTCGCGCGTGTCCAATTGCTCAATCTCGCGGCCGGTGCTCGTAACTACCTTGAGCTCGTCGCCATCCTGCCCCATGAGCTGCGCGTTGTAGACCTTCTCGACGCCGGCCTGGCCGACAATCGCGCCGGCTTGGAGTCCCGCGTATTCAGGCCGATCGATTTGCGTTTCCTGAATCTCGCTGACGTATCCGAACAGGTGTGACGCCATCGGCGGATAGACTCGCGTCGGCGTAGGCGACACCTGGACTTCGGGAAGCTCGAGTTCTCGCGCCCGCACGGAGGCCAGTTGCGACTCCGTCGCGTGCTCGATGATCGTGATGGGACGGAAAATCGGATCGCGACGATGTCGATCGACAATCTCGCGGATCGTCTGCTCATCGACGTGAACGGCCGCCGACAGCAATCGAATCGTCTGCTTCAGATCGCGGCTTCGCTCCCGGACGATGGAGATTGACTGTGTCGGCTCATTGATGACGAGCGGTCGACCATTGCGATCGAATAACACGCCACGCGGCGCACGCAGCGGGATTGTCCGAATACGATTGTTCGTCGCCATCTCGTCGTACTTGTTGTGCTGGACGACCTGCAGCACCCAGAAGCCGACAGCGAGCAGCCCCACGCAGATGATGGCGAAGCCGCGCAGCACGGCCAGCCGCGTCGTAACGCTGCGGCGATCCTCGAACGCGCCGGGGGTCATCATGAGATCACCATTGCCGCCGGCTGAGGCTGGAGCGCCGGCTCATCCGGCCGCGCGAAATGGCGTCCGGCAGCGCGTCGGCCGCGAGAAACGCGATGAGCCCGCAGACGGCGTTCACGCCCGTTTCTCCAAGCATAGCGGGCCAGGAGACATTGGGCCAACGCTGGTCGATCAGGCCGGTGAACGACAGCATCAGCAGCCGGTGGACGATGCTCGCGACCGCCAGGGGTAGAATCCGCGCCCGCGGACGCGTCAGCACGAACTGCGTCCCGATCTGGCCGGTGAAGTATCCAACGATCGTCTTGGCAAGTCCGCCGACGCCGATGATCCCGCCGGCCAGCGCATCCTGCAGGAGTCCGCCGATCGTGCCGGCCAGCATGCCCGCGACCGGTCCCCACTGGAGCGCCGCGAAGACTACGCCGACGAGCACGAGATCGAACGTGAACCGCCCGCCGATCATGTATCGCGCGAACGCGACCTGCAGCGTCACGGCGAGAAGCACGACCCCGATGACCGCCGTGATCTTCACGAAGGACGGCTCCCAGCGGCCTTGGCGGGTTGGCCGAGGATGACGAGCACGACCTCGAGGTGACTGACGTCGACCGCCGGTCGCACGGAGATGTCTCGCTGCCCATTGCGGCCCTTCTCGGATTTCTCGACCACGCCGATGACGAACCCGGACGGGTAGATGCCGTCCTGCCCCGACGTGAGCACGCGCTCGCCCGGCTGCACATCCACGAGGTTCGGGATGTACTCGAGCCGGAGCGGCGGATCCTTCGCGCCGCCCGAGACGACGCCGCCGACGCCGCTCTTCTCGAGCGTCGCGCCGGCCGCGGCGTTCAGTCCGACGATCAGCTGCACGCGCGCGGCGTGCGGTGACAGCGGACCGATCACGCGTCCGATGATGCCGCGCGATCCAACGACGGCCATGTCGGGCTTGACCCCGTCGGCCGATCCCCGATCGATCATCACCTCGAGCGACCCGGGCTGCGGATTCCCGGCGATGACGCGGGCAGCCAGCGTCGGCGCCGCCAGGCTGCGCTGCAGATTCAGTGCCTCCTCGAGGCCCCGTGCTTTGGCCGCCTGCGCCTGTTCCTGCTGCAATTGAGCTTCGAGCTCGGTCACGCGCTTACGCAACTGTTCATTGTCGCGCTCGACGCCGCGCAGGGCGAAGTACTTCGCCCAGCCCGACCGCACCCCATCGGCCACACCGGTCGTGATCTGCTGGAACCTCGAAAACACCCCGAAGGCCACGGACTGAATGACCGGCAGCCCGCTCTTCGACTGCACCTGGGCCGAGATCACCAAAACGTGACCGAGGCTGATGATGAGAAGCAGTGAAAACGTGCTGCGGCGGAGCATGAGGGACGGGGGTCGGCTTATGGAAAACTCCAGGGCGTCCACCCCTCGTTCTCTAAAGATATCGGTAACGGCCCTGGAGTTTTCCACTGGGTCCGCCCCCCGCCAAGGGCAAAGGGCAGAGGGCAAAGGGCAAAGGCAAGGGCAAAGGCAAGGAAAATGGGCAGCTGGTCAAAGGATTGGAAGCCCTCTGCCCTTTGCCCTCTGCCCTTGACAGGGTTCAATCGAGAGAAATCTTTCGCAGTAACTCGAAGTTCGCCAACATCTTGCCGGCGCCGAGGACGACGGTGGACAAGGGGTCCTCGGCCATGGCGACCGGCAGACCGGTCTCTTCGCGGAGCCGTTTATCGAGGTTCTTCAGGAGCGAGCCACCGCCCGTCAGCACGATGCCCCGGTCGACGATGTCGGCCGAGAGCTCGGGCGGGGTCCGTTCGAGCGCCACACGGACGGCGTCCACGATGACGTTGACCGTCTCGGCCAGCGACTCGCGGATCTCTTCGTCGGTGATCGTGATCGTCTTCGGGACGCCTTCGATCAGATGACGACCCTTGATCTCCATCGACAGGCGATCGTCGAGCGGGAACGCGGATCCCAGTTCCATCTTGATCGCCTCGGCCGTGCGCTCGCCGATCAGCAGGTTGTACGTCTTCTTGATGTACTGAATGATCGCGTCGTCCATCTCGTTGCCGGCGACGCGGATCGCTTTGCTGTAGACGATGCCGGCGAGCGAGATGACGGCGATGTCGGTCGTGCCGCCGCCGATGTCCACCACCATGTTGCCGGACGCTTCTTCGATCGGCATGCCGGCGCCGATCGCGGCGGCCATGGCTTCCTCGACGAGATAGACTTCGCTCGCCTTCGCGCGATACGCGCTGTCTTTCACGGCGCGTTTTTCGACCTGCGTGATCTCGGACGGCACGCCGATGACGATCCGCGGCGCGATCCACATCGTGCGGTTGTGCGCCTTCTTGATGAA
>JBLNGH010000489.1:0-13209 GCA_050264575.1 Acidobacteriota bacterium
GGGAGGGCCTGCCACGGCGGCGGGTCCTTGACGACCGCCGCCAGGACGTCCGTGACCGTTTCTCCGTCGAACGCGGGCCGCCCGCTCAGCATTTTCGAACAGGACACACCCGAACGCCCAGATGTCGGCACGCCGATCAACCACGCCTGCGCGGGCTTGTTCCGGTGACATGTAGGCGGCGGTGCCGAGGACGATTCCCGCCTGCGTCATCGCCGGCGAGAGTTTCGTCGACGAGTCCGGAGCGCTCGGGTCCTGCTTAGGCGCGCGAGAGATGTCCCCCTCCATCGCCTTCGCCAGACCGAAATCAAGGACCTTCACAGTCGACCCGGCGGCGTCACCACGGCCGCCCAGTTTGACGTTCGCAGGCTTCAGATCGCGATGGATGATCCCGCTGTCGTGCGCAGCCTCCAGCGCTTCGGCGATCTGTCGCGCAATCGGCAGCGCGTCCTCCGGGCGCATCGGGCCAGCGCTGATGCGATCGGCCAGCGTAGGGCCCTCGACGAATTCCATGATCAGCGCCGGCCCGTGGGCGTGTTCTTCGACGCCATGAATATGTGCGACGTTCGGATGATTAAGCGCGGCGAGCGCCTGGGCCTCGCGCTCGAAACGCCCGACGCGATCGGCGTCCGCGGCAAAGGACGCAGGCAGGATCTTGATCGCGACGTCCCGCTGCAGCCGCGTGTCGCGGGCGCGATACACTTCGCCCATTCCGCCCGCACCGACCAGCGAGACGATCTCGTAGGATCCGACGCGAGTGCCGGCGGCTAGCGCCATAGATAGATGTGAAAGGACAAAGCCTATCGTAATGGGCTGTGGAGGTGGCGAGGAAAGTCTCATGACCAATCGCACGATTCGCTTGCAGATCTTGCTCTTCCTCCTTCCGGTCATGGTCGGGCTGATCCACTTCGAGCGACCCGCGGCACAGAACGCGGCAGCCCAACCGTCCGGGATCTGGCCCGCTGACCGCTGGCCCGTGGCGACGCCTGAGTCGCAGGGATTCTCAGCCGCGGCATTCGCCACCCTCGACAAGGACATCGAATCCGGCGTCTACGGCAACGTCGATCAAGTTTTCGTCGTGCGTCGCGGCTACGCCGTGGTCGATCGACGCTATCCGCGTGATTACAAGTCGATCAGTCGCGGGCTTGTCGGACCGATCGGCTGCGGCGAGGGCTGCACGGACGCGACGCGGATGCATGAATTCAATTACTTCCATCCGAACTGGCATCCGTATTACCAGGGACGCGACATTCACACGCTGCAGTCGGTGACGAAATCAATCGCGGCGACGGTGATCGGCATCGCAATCGGCCGGGGCGAAGTCGGAGCGCCCGATCGCCCCTTCCTCCACTACTTCAAGGATCGCGATCTGTCGAAAGTCGATCCGCGCCTGCATCGCGCGACACTCGCGGATCTCCTGACGATGAGGTCAGGCATCGAGTGGCACGAGCAGGATCGGCCGCTAAATGAAACCAACACGACGATTCAGCTCGAGTCGAGCCCGGACTGGATCGCCTTCACGCTCAGGCAGCCGATGGACGCCGACCCGGGAACGAAGTGGGCGTACAACAGCGGCGGCAGTCAGTTGATGTCGGGCATCGTCAAAGCCGCCACCGGGCGGTTCATCGATGATTACGCGAACGATCGGCTGTTCAAGCCGCTCGGGATTCGCGATTTTCACTGGAAGAAAACGCCGACCGGCCATCCGGACACGGAAGGCGGTCTGTACCTGTCCGCGGAGGACCTCGCACGGATTGGCTACCTCTATCTTCACGACGGCGTCTGGAACGGCACACGGATCCTGCCCGCCGGATGGGTGAAAGAGGCGACGACCCGGCACGCGACCGGCGTGAGCCCCGGCTGGGACTACGGCTATCAGTGGTGGATCACGAACCGGAACGGCTTCGACATCTGGGCGGGCCGCGGCTTCGGCGGCCAATTCCTGATCGTCGTCCCCGCGCGCGATCTCGTCGCCGTCAGTTATAGCTGGAACGTCTTCGGCGGCCGCGCCGGAAATATCTTCAATGCGCTGCTCACTGCGATGCTCACGCCGTGAGCGCGATGCTTCTCGAGCGAGCAGATTGCTCGCATCGGCTTCAGATCAAAGCACACATGAAGGACATGAAGAAGAGCGTTTTGAATTCTTTTGTAATCAATTCTTCATGACCTTCACGACCTTCATGTCCTTCATGTGTGCTTTTTGGTCTGATACCGAATCACTGGAGCGGTCCCAGCTGAGGTTCCTCGTGTCCGCGCCTCATAGCCTCATAGCCTCATTTCAGCGTCGCGAGCATCGCCTGGAAACGCGGATGATCGCGCAACGGGTCGTAGTCGGGATCGTGCTCAACCCAGTCGCGCTGGCCCAGGCCACGCGCGAACATCTTTTCCAGCACGTCGAGTGCGGCCTCATAGTTGCCGTTCTTGATGTGAAAGCACGACATGTTCGCCAACACACCGCCATCGTCCGGATCGAGCTCCATCGCGCGCGTGATCCACTGTCTGGCGCGCTCGCGCTGGCCGGTCTCGAACAAGGCACCGCTGCCGAGTGACAACGCCCGCACGTCTACCGGATCGAGCTCGAGCTGGCGCTCCGCGCGCCGGATGCCCTCGAGATTGGCCTCGTTCGCCTCGGTTTCCTTGCCCAGCATTTTCAGCGACTGGCTCAGGAGCATGAGGCACTGAAAATCCTCCTGGCGGATGTCGGCGGCCCGGCGGAAGAGCTCGGCGGAGCGCTCGATGCGACCCCAGCCGAAGCACATCCGCGCGTAGATGTAGTGCGCCTCGAACGACATCGGATTGAGCCGAATCGCTTCGCGAAGCTCGCGCTCGCTCTCCTCGTACTTGCGGGCGATGAAGAGGACGAACCCGCGCGACGTGTGCGCTTCGGAGAGATCGGGCGCCAGCTCCAGCGCCTTGCGGCTGGCCCGATCGGCCGCCGCGTTGTCGGCTTCGGTGCCGCCCCACCAGGCATAGAGCCACGCGAGAACGTCGGAGAGGCCGGCGTAGGCCGGCGCGTACTGCGGGTCGCGCTCGATCGCGTGCTCGAACATCTGTTTCGCCATCATGAACGACTGCCGGCGCGACTGGTTCGCGAGCTGCCGGCCCCGCAGGAAGTACTCGTACGTCTCGGCGGCCGTCTCCGGACGCCGGAGCGCCTGGCGATCGCGGTCGGACAGCAGCCGGCCGAGTGCCGTGGCCACGCTGTCGGCAATCTCGTCCTGGATCGCGAACACGTCCTCGAGCCGGCCGTCGAACCGTCGCGACCAGCGCTGATAGCCGTCGGCCACGTCGACGAGTTGCACGGTCACGCGCAGGCGATCGCCGGCCTTGCGCACGCCGCCTTCGAGCACGGTCGCGACACCCAGGCGCGCGCCCACCGCTCGCACGTCAACGGCGGACGTCTTGAACTGGAACGACGAGCTGCGCGCCGCCACGCGCAGGCCCGGCACCCGCGTCAGCACGTTGATCAGTTCTTCGGCGATGCCTTCGCAGAGATAACCCTGATCGCGCGTCGGGCTCATGTCGGCGAACGGTAGGACCGCGACCGACGACGCCGGCTGAGGCGCCGTCACGGTGCGGCCGTTCGAGCTCGGCTGTTTCAATTCGCCCAGAATCGCCTCGAGCGCGAATGCCAGATCGCCGGCGGTCTGGAACCGATCGCCCGGATCTTTTTCGAGACAATGCAGCACGACCCGCTCGAGGGCGGCCGGGTACCGCCCGTCCGGATCGAGCGGCGGTGGCGGATCGTGCAGGATCGCGCCAAGGGTCGCTGCGCCGGTCGCACGGCGGAACGGATGGCGGCCGTTCACCATCTCGAAGAGAACGGTGCCGATGGCGAAAATGTCCGCGCGCTCGTCGACGATCTGGCCGCGAAGCTGCTCCGGCGCCATGTAGGCGGGCGTGCCAATCAGCCGTCCCGGATCGCTCATCTCGATGGTCGTCGCGCCCGCGTCATCGGGCCCGCCCTTTTTCAGCTTGGCGAGGCCGAAGTCGAGGATTTTCAAGGTCCCGGCACCGGTGAGGAACAGATTCTCCGGCTTGAGATCGCGATGGACGATGCGGAGCGCGTGCGCCGCGGCCACGCCGCGCGCGAGCTGAAGCGCCAGCTCGATCGTGCGCGCCGGCTCGAGCGGCCCGGCGGCGAGCCGGCGGCCCAGCGTCTGGCCGTCGAGGAGCTCCGAGACGAGGAACGGCAGACCCTCGTACATGCCGACGTCGAAGATCGTCAGGATGTTCGGATGCGCGAGCACCGCCGTCGCGCGGGTTTCACGCTCGAATCGCGAGAGCAGGTCGCCATCGGGCGTCGACGCGATCACTTTGATGGCGACGTCCCGCCCAAGGCGGGGATCACGGGCGCGATAGACCTCGCCCATCGCGCCGGCGCCTATTCGTTCGCCGATTTCGTAGGGGCCGAGACGAGTGCCGGGGCTCAGCGGCATGCTCTCTTGCCATCTTAGAGCGAGCATCGGTAATTGATAATTGGTAATGAATAGTGGATTTTTTCTTTCAAGTACCCATTACCGATTACCCATTACCAATTGACGTCGCATCTTGAAGATCGGATATGTCGCCGGTTGTCCGCCCGCGGTGAGCTGCCGGAGGACGTCGTTCATCACCCCCCAGCCGACGAACCCGTCGCGGGCTTGCGGCTCGAGGTAGTAGAACGCCGCATTCGCCATCGGTTGGGCCATGTCGACCTGGATGGTGCCCGCGGGAAAGTCGCGAGTCACGAGCCCGGACATGACGCCGTCGAGCACCGTCATGTCGTAGCCGCCGCTCCGTACGGTCCGCAGGCCTTTGATCGTGAACTCCTCGCCTTCGGCGCGAATCGGCCGATCGAGCGGCTGCACGCGGATGTTATGCGCGCGGAGCTTCGCCACGATGCCGGTGAGCGCGGCCGGAATCAGATACGCGCGCGGGACCACTGCCTCGCGCGTCCCCACCGGCATCGTCAAGTCGTCCACACCCTTGACGACCTCCGGAGCACCCGACGCCGTGCCGGGACGCGTGCCGAGAAAACTCGTGCCGGGACGGTACTCCGCGACGTTCGTGCGGTATCCCAACACGTCGATCTTGCCGCGCGATTGGTACTCGCCGTCGAGCCAGTTCCTGAGCTCGCCTGACGCGGCGCGCGCCTGGACGTCGGCAATCGTCTTGTCGTCGGCGGCCTTGACGACGGCCTGCATCTCGTTCGCGTGCGCGTTGGTGTACGCGAGCAGCGCCGCGAAGTACGCGTATTGCGCGTAGATCCGCCGCTCGAACGTCGGCTGGCCCGGCGTCTCGGTGATGATCGCCAGGCGATTCCGCAATCCGTAGTCGTTCACGATGAACTTCGCCTCGACCGTCCAGGCGGCACGATCGTGGCTCCAGCCCGTCGGCGGCCACGTGTTCGGCGTGAACAGCGCGTGGGTGAACACCTCCAGCCCGAACTCCCGGCGAACCATGTCGCGGACCGCGGGAAACAGCGTGTCGTGCGTGTAGTCGCGTGGCCCCGGCGCCGCGGCTGGCACGGTCGTGGTCCCGTACGTATTCGCGTAGCCGTGGTTCACGCGGCTCATGAGATGCCCGTCGAGGAGCAGCACCGGATCCCATTCGTTGAGGAGCCGGTACATGCCGTTCGCCTCGACGGTCTCGAGCTTCACCGCGTCGCGATTGAGGTCGACGCCGGCGGCGTTCTCGCGCGTGCCCTGGATGTACGGCGTCTCGCTGCCGAGCGATCCATTCTGCGTGACGAACGTGTCCGTCCCGTCGACGTTGAAGATCGGCGCGATGACGACAATCTGGTTTTGCAGCAGGGCCTTTCGCGAACCGATCGCGAGATCGCGCGCGATCATCAGCAGCGCCTCGGTCGCCTCCGATTCCGGCGGGTGGATGTTGCCGAAAAGAAACACGACCGGCTTGCCCGAGACCCGCGCCTCCTGTGCCGAGGTCACCCGCGGACTCGCCAGCACCATCGCCGGCGCGGCTTTCCGCAGCGGGCTGATGAACATGTTGACGACGTGGAGGCTCTCGCTCTTGCCGCGAAGCGCCGTGATGAACTCGAGGTTCTGGAGCGACGACGTGGTGCGCGTGTAGCTCGTGCGTTCGGGAACGGTCAGGAGCTCAGCCGGCCACTGGCCGGTCCACCCGGCCGGAACTTCGTCGCCCCAGTAGATCTTCTGCGGCTGCGCGTCGATCGCGAGCGCGCCCGAGAGCAGCGCGCACACGGCCACCGCCAGCACGCCGGATCGTCTCTTCATGTGTTGCCTCGCCTGCCGTCAGACCTTCGTCACCACCGGCCCGCGCCACTTGTTGATTTGCCTGACCACGAGAAAGATCGTGAACGCGACGATGAAGAACTCGACTACCGTGTTGATGAAGGCGCCGTAAGCGATTACCGCCCCGGCCTTTTTGGCTTCTTCGAGTACTTTCGTGGTCTGTCCTGCCAGCGGAATGAACATGTTCTGAAAATCAACACGGCCGAGCGCCAGCGAAACAATGGGCATGATGACGTCGTTCACGATCGAGTTGACGATCTTGCCGAACGCCGCGCCGATGACCACACCCACCGCGAGATCAATCGCGTTCCCCTGATTCACGAAGGCTTTGAATTCCTGCAGCATGATGGTTTGCCTTTCAGCGTTGTCGCAGTTCAGGCTTCAGTCCATTGCCGGTCGCCACACCTACCGAGAGTCGGAAGGCGGTGTGTTGCCGAGCTCGGCCTCCGCGGACGTGACGCTCGAACCCGCCGCCTCCGTCCGCGCAGGATTGCGCACTATCGAACGACGCGCCACTTCGCAAGGTGCGAAGATGGCACGGCAATCCTTGCGCTCCCTCCGGCGCGGGTTCGACCTGTCGCGCATCGCGTCAGTCCGAAGTCGGCCGCGCTCGGCAACACACCGCCTTCCGTGTCCTGTCCTGGCGCTTTCACGTCCTTGAGCGTTCAGCCCTCTCGCTCCGCGCCTCATGGCCTTCCCTCCGCGCCTCCGCGCCTCCTCGCCTCATTTCCCATAGCTCACACGGAAAATCCGTCCGCCCTGATCGTCGCTGACGAGCACGGACCCGTCGGTCATGACGAGCACGTCCACCGGACGCGCGTAGGCGTCGCCGTCGACGCGGTTGCCGCGGCCCGATCCGCGAACGCCGTGAAGGAAGCCGTCGACGAGCGGCTCGAAGCTCGTGACTTTGCGGCCGTCGTTCTTGGCGACCATGACGCGATAACCGATCGGCTGGCTGCGGTTCCAGGATCCGTGCTGCGCGATGATCGCCGCGTTGCGGTACTCGCGCGGAAACATGCTGCCGGTGTAGAACCGCATGCCGATCGCCGCGACGTGCGGCCCCATCATCTGCACGGGCGCCGTCGTCTCCGAGCACGGTTTCTTGTCGCCGAACGACGGATCCTTCACGGTGCCCTGGTGACAGTACGGAAAGCCGAAGTGCAGTCCGGCCTTGGGCGCGATGTTCAGCTCGTCATTCGGGACGTCGTCGCCCAGATCGTCGCGGCCGTTGTCGGTGAACCAGATCTCGCGCGTCTGCGGATGCCAGTCGAACCCGACAGTGTTTCTCACGCCGTGCGCGAAGACCTCCGCCCCGCTGCCGTCGAGCTTCATCCGGATGATGGTCGAAAATTTCGGCTCGTCCAGCCGCTCGCAGACGTTGCACGGCGCGCCGATGCCCACATAGAGCAACCCGTCCGGTCCGACGCCGATGAACCGCCACGTGTGTCCGCCCGCCACGGGAAGACCGTCATGGACGACGACAGGCTCCGGCGGCGCGTCGAGCTTCGCTTCGATGTCGTCGTAGCGAATCACGCGGGTCGATTCCGCGACGTACAGCGATCCGTTGTGAAACGCGATGCCGTTCGGTTGCCGAAGTCCTTTCGCGACGACCTTGACCTCGTCGGCCTTGAAATCCCGATTGCGATCGACCAGCGCATAGACGACGTTCGGCTGCGCGCGCGTGCCGACGAACACCGTGCCCTTCGCGCCCAGCGCCATCGATCTGGCGCCTCGAACATCGTCGGCGTAGACCGCGATCCTGAATCCGGCCGGCAGCGTCAGCTTCTCGAGCGGCACGGGCGGCGATGCCGCGGGCGGCTGCTGACCGGACAGCACGACGCCGGCGCAGGCCACGGCGATGCCAATCGCTGCTCGCGGGAACCGGATCGTGATCGTCATCGAACGCTCCTCGACGGTTTGGGGGCAGCGACATCATAGTCTGACGCTTGCCGGAGCTGACGCTTGTCGGTACATCGGGTACGACGGGTTTCTTGTACGATCGCTGGTTGTGTCGGTCTGGATCGGCATTGCCGCGTTCATCCTGGCCAATGCCCTCTATGTCGTCGCCGAATTCGGGGCCGTCGGCTCGCGGCGCAGCCGCGTGCGCCGGATGGCCGAAGACGGCAACTGGCTGGCGCAGCGGCTTCTCCCGCACGTCGAGACTCCGGCCGCGCTCGACCGGTACGTCGGCGCGTCGCAGATTGGCATCACGCTGTCGAGTCTCATGCTCGGCGCGTTCGCGCAGGCCACGATCAGCCCGTCGCTCGCGCCGGTGCTCGCCGGTATGTTCACGCTCGACGCGAGGACCGCGCTTTCGGTCGCCGTGCTGATCGTTCTTTCCGCCCTGACCGCGCTGCAGCTCGTCATGGGCGAGCTCGTGCCGAAGGCGCTCGCGCTCCAGTATCCGACGCATGCGGGCCTTGTCACCGTGATTCCCATGGAGTGGTCGCTCGCGGTGTTCAGGCCGTTCCTGTGGATCTTGAACGGCATGTCGATTATCGTCCTCCGCCTGCTGGGATCGACGCAGACGAGTCACGGCCACTTGCACTCGCCCGATGAGATCGAGCTGCTGATCGCAGAAAGCCGCGACGGCGGCCTGCTCGAACCCGAGGAGCAGCAGCGTCTGCACCGGGCGCTCCGTCTCGGTCTCCGCTCCGCGAAAGAGCTCATGGTCCCGCTCGAGCGCGCGACCATGCTCCCCGTCGACGCCTCGTGGGACGACATCGTCCGGACGGTGGTGGCGAGCCCGTTCAGCCGGATCCCGATCTATCGGGGCACCCGTGATCAGATCGTGGGAACGCTGCGCGTCAAGGATTTGATCGAGCGATACGTCGCGGCCGGACCCGGGACGTTGGAGCGACTGATTCGTCCCCTCGTTCGCCTCGACCCGAATCTGCCCGCCGATCGCGTGGTGACGCTGCTCCGCGAGCGTCGCGCGCATCAAGCCATCGTCGAGTCACAGGGACACGCGCTCGGGCTCATCACGATTCAGGACGTGCTTGCCGCGCTGCTTGGCGGCACGGACGGCCAGCGCAGGAGCGCGTGAGATGGCCGCCGGCGAAGTGCTGATCGCCTGTCTCGTCTTCGTGCTGGTGAACGGCGTGTTCGTCGCCGCAGAGTTCGCGTTGCTGGCGGCGCCGCGCCCTGCGCTCGAGCGCAGCGCCTCTGCCGGCGACCGGTTCGCCAAGGGCGTCCTCGAGGTCCTTCAATCGTCGTCGAGACAGGACCGGTACATCGCGACGGCGCAGCTGGGCATCACGCTGGCGAGCCTCGGCCTCGGCATGTACGGCGAGCACAGGCTCGCCGAGATCCTGGAGCCGTTCATCGGCCACATTCCGGCGATTGGCGGCGCGGCGCTGGCCTCGGCGATCGCGCTCGCCATCCTGACCCTGGCGCACATCGTCTTCGGCGAGATGGTGCCGAAAGGGCTCGCGCTGCAGCGGCCGGTGGCGGTCGGCCGGATGACGGCATGGCCGATGCGCGCGACGCTCATCGCGCTCTATCCATTCGTCAAGCTCTCGAGCGCGATCGCGCGGCTGTGCCTGCGCCTGGTCGGAATCAAACGTCAGCAGAACGTCCACGAGCACGTCTACACCCCGGAAGAACTGCAGCTCATCGTCGAAGAGAGTCAGGAGGGCGGCGCGCTGCGAGCCGAGTCCGGCCGCCTCCTCAGAGAACTCTTCGAGTTCGGCGAATTGACGGCGGGCCAGGTCATGGTGCCGCGCGTGCGGGTCGCCGGTATTCCGCTCGGCGCCTACCCGGCGACGCTTCGCAGGATTGTGGGCAATCATGGCCACACCCGATACGCCGTCTACGACAACGACCTCGACCACATCGTCGGCATGATCCACGTGAAGGACTTGCTCCGGAAATTGCTGCAGAATGAACCGGTCACGCTCGCCGACGTCCGCCGCATTCCGGTGATTCCGGAAACCGCGGCGCTCGACGACGTGCTGGCGAGGATGCAGCAGGCGAACGCGCACATGATCGTGGTGATCGACGAACACGGCGGCACGGCCGGACTCGTCAGTCTCGAAGACGTGTTCGAAGAGGTCGTGGGCGAAATCGACGAAGGGGCTGCGGCGCAGCCGCCGATTTCGCGCAACGCCGACGGATCGATTCGCGCCGCCGGCACGGTCCGTCTGGATGAGCTCGGTCAGTATCTCGATCTGGATCTCGAGCATGAAGACGTCGACAGTCTCAGCGGACTGGTGCTCGAGCGGCTGGGACGTCCGCCGGTCGTCGGTGACGTCGTCGAGTACGGCCGGCTGCGCCTCGACGTGACGGGAACGTCCGGTCGCGGCGTGCAGGACGTACGCGTCTCGGTGCTGCCGGAGGAATGACGTGCGATCCGCGATCGTCGCGGCGGCAGTGGTGCTTACGTGTGGGGCGGGGCTTCAGCCCCGCCAGGTTGCCGGCGCTTAAGCGCCGGCCTACATTCTTCAGGAACTTCGATCCGGACTCGACCCGAACTCCTTCGATCATTCCGTCCGTCCACAGGATGATTTGTATCGTTACGTGAACGGCGGCTGGCTCGCGCGGACGGAGATTCCACCCGAGCGGGCCTCCTACGCCGCGTTCATCGAGCTTGCCGACAAAGTCGACGCGGACATCCTGGGGATCGTCGAGGAGTTGAAAACCACACCCGATCGCCGGCCCAGCACCGCGACGCAGCAGGTCGTGGACCTGTACACCAGCCTGATGGATGAGGCGCGCATCGACCGGCTCGGCGCGTCGCCGATCCGGGAGGCGCTCGACCGAATCGACGCGATCCGCACCACTCGTGGATTTGCCCTCCAGGCGGGCTATCTGCAATCGATCGGCACGAGCGGCGCGTTCATCGGCGTCGTGTCCGCCGACATCACCCGCCGGTCGCGGCCGGCGTTGAATCTCTCTCAAAGCGGCACGTTGATGACGGGCCGCGACTACTACCTGAGCGAGGAGCCGAAGTTCGTCCAGATCCGCGCCGCGTACGAAGCGTACCTCACGCAGATCTTCACGCTGACGTCGCGGCAGCACCCCGAGCGTGACGCGAAAGCGGTGATCGCGCTCGAGACCACGCTCGCGAAGGCGCAGTGGGGAGCAGCCGAGGCGCGCGATCCGCTCCGAACCAACAACGTCTTCACCATCGAGCGTCTCGCCTTCGAGATGCCGGGATTCGACTGGATCGCGTGGGCGAGGCCGCAGGGAATTTCCCCCGCGACGACGGTCGTCATCGCGCAGCCGAGCTTTTTCGCGCAATTCGCCAAGCTGGTGCCGGCGACGTCCATCGACACCTGGAAGGCGTGGCTTGCGGCGCGGCACATCGCCAATCTCGCGGCTTATCTCGGCAAGCCGTTCAGCGACGCGCACTTCGAATTCTTCGGCCGCGTGCTCCTCGGTCAGGAAGCGCCGCGGACCAGGTGGCGTCGCAGCGTGGCGCTCGTCAACACGTACCTTGGCGAAGCCGTCGGCCGCCTTTACGTCGAGCGCCATTTCCCGTCCGCCGCGCGCGATCGCATGCGGGCGCTGGTCGGCAACCTCCTGGACGCGTACCGGAACGCGATTCAGGAGATTACCTGGATGACGCCCGGAACCAGACGCGAAGCGCTGGACAAGCTCGCGGCGCTCTCGACGAAAATCGGCGCGCCCGAGCGCTGGCGCGACTACCGGCGGCTGATCATTCGCCCCGACGATCTCGTCGGCAACCTCCAGCGCGCGCAGCGGTTCGAGAACGACTACCGCATCTCATGGCTGACGCAGCCGGCGAGGCGCGGCGAGTGGCTCGTGACGCCTCAGACGGTCAACGCGTATTACCAGCCGGCGGCCAACGAGGTCGTGTTCCCGGCGGCGATGCTCCAGCCGCCGTTCTTCGAGGCCGGCGCCGACGATGCGGTGAATTACGGGGCGATTGGCGCGGTGATCGGCCACGAGATCGGACACGCGTTCGACGATCGCGGTCGGCACTTCGACAGCAGCGGCGCGATTCGCGACTGGTGGACGCCGCAGGACGATCGCGAGTTCCGCCGGCGGGTGCAGGGACTCGTCGAACAGTACGATCGCTACAGCCCGCTGCCCGGCCTGCGCGTCAACGGCACGCTGACGCTCGGCGAGAACATCGGCGATCTCGCCGGCCTCCAGGTCGCCTATCGCGCCTACACGATGTCGCGGGGCGGAAAGCCTGCCCCGGTAATCGACGGTCTCACCGGCGATCAACGGTTTTTCATGGGCTGGTCGCAGGTCTGGCGATCGAAGGAGCGCGAAGGCTACCTGCGGCAGATGACACTGACCAATCCGCACCCGCCTTCCGAATATCGCGCCAACGGGCCGCTCAGCCACATCGACGCGTTCTACGCCGCGTTCGACGTGAAGCCGGGCGACAAGATGTACTTGCCACCGGAACAGCGCGTCAGGATCTGGTGATGGAGGTCAGGCCAAAGGCCAAGGGCCGAAGGCCAATGGAAGGCCCAGAGCTAATGGCCCAAGGCCCAAGACTCAAAGCCAGCGACAGGACACGTTCTCGGAAGGCGGTGTGTTGCCGATCGCGGCCGACTTCGGACTGACGCGATGCGCGACAGGTCGAACCCGCGCCGAAGGGAGCGCAAGGATTGCCGTGCCATCTTCGCACCTTGCGAAGTGGCGCGGCCAGCGTCAGATCGCAATCCTGCGCGGACGAAGGCAGCGGGTTCGAGCGTCACGTCCGCGGAGGCCGGGATCGGCGACACACCGACTTCCGACTCTCGGTCCCTCAGAAGACGAGAGACAGAGATCCATGCCCTCGACCTACGGCCTTCCAGTGATGACCGGCCTTGCCCAGGCAATGTGCCCGCCGAGCTCGCCATCGGCGCTGAAAATCACCCGCCACATTCGCTCCCACGGACGGTAGAACAGACTCCACTGCCAGCCGGAATACGCGCCGAGATCGATCACGACCGATTGCCACGCGCGCGACTGCGTACCCGATGCGCCGAGTGTG
>JBLNGH010000490.1:0-11202 GCA_050264575.1 Acidobacteriota bacterium
CGAGGAGTTCCAGATTGCCGCAACGAGCTTGGATTCCTCTTCGATGCGGGCGCGAGCTGATTCCGGCGGATTGACGAACGCCTCGTCGACCGTCAAGCGGCGCACCGGGAATTGCTTGGGCGCGACCACCAGCGTCTGCGACGCGTGATCGGCGCCGGCATCGACCGTCAATACGTGCTTGCCCGGCTTGACATCGAGGTCGATCCCGACCAGGACGCGCCACGTGCGATCGTCGACGGCGAAGGGCGGCAGATCGCGGTCGAAGGCGCGGACTCGCGGTGCAGAACCCGGCGCTGCGCCTGTAATCGTGACCAGCACGATCTCGCCCGGCGCCACGGCGCGCGATCGGGTCGTGATCGTGAGCGCAGGCGGAGGGACGGTGCCGAGTGCGGTGGCTGCCAGGATGCACCAGAGCATGGATTGATGGTACGACGTAGCGCGGATTGATCCCCAAATCCGCGAGGTTCATGCCGGACTTGGGGATCAGTCCGCCCTACATATCGAATCGAACCAACCTCGGCTGTAAGTGTCTAAGTCGTTAACCCGGGCCATGGGAATCCTGTTTCAGGACCTCCGGTTCGCCCTTCGGAACCTTCGGAGGACCCCGGCATTTCCGCTGGCCGCGATTGCCACGCTCGCGCTTGGGATTGGCGCGACAACCGCGACTCTTCGATGCCCTGGGCATCAAGCTGATTTCGGGCCGGGACTTCAGCGCCGACGATCGTGAGGACACGATGCGCGTGGCGATCGTCAACCGTACGTTCGTCCGACGGTACCTCGCCGGAATGGACCCGATGGGCGTGCGGTTTTCATCCGGATACCCGAGCATCCAGCCGAACACGGAAGTCACTATCGTTGGCGTTGTCGAGGACGTCCGTCAGCGATCACTCAGCGACGCGCCTGAGCCGGCGTTCTATACGTCTCACGACCAGCAGCCGCCGAGACGCCAGACCATCGTAGTGTCGACCAAGCTCGCTGATGTGGCGCCGCTGCAATCGACGATCCGCGAGGAAGTTCACAAGCTCGACCCGCAGATTGCCGTCGAGTTCGAGCGGGCGTCCGATATCGTCGCCTCCACCATTCAGCGCCAGCAGCTGGGCATGACGCTGATGCTGCTCTTTGGCGTGACGGCCGTCGCGCTCGCGGCGGTCGGCGTCTACGGCGTCATCGCATACGCGGCGTCCCAGCGGCGCGGCGAGGTGGCAACACGACTGGCGCTCGGCGCGACGCCAGGCGACGTGTTCTGGCTCGTCCTGAAGCAGAGCCGGACGCTCGCGATCATCGGGATGGCGGTCGGTCTGCCGGTCGCGTACATCGCGGGCCGGATCGTCTCCAGCCGTCTCTACGCGGTCAGGGCGGCCGACCCATGGATTCTCGGCGGCGCCACGATCATCGTCGTCGGGATCGTGCTGCTGGCCACGATGATCCCTGCGTACCGTTCGGCCAGGCTCGATCCGGCGAAGGTGTTGCGCCCGGATTAGCGACAAGGCGTCACGTTAACCCTTTCCCCGCGTTTACGTAGTAGCAAGAGCGCGTGGCCCTGAAACTTCCGGCCGGCGCGTGTGTTTATCGCACATCGGTTGGAACCCGCTATGCGCGAATGGCTGCAGGACGTGCGCTACGGCGCACGGATGATTCTCAAGCGCCCGGGCACGTCCGCGATCGCCATCATTGCGCTCGCGCTCGGCATCGGGTTGACGACGACGATGTTCTCGATCGTCGAGGGCGTCATTCTGCGCGGCCTGCCCTTTCCAGAAAGCGATCGAATCATTCTCATCTCGCGCGGCACGGTTCAGCGGCCGGACAGTCGCGACAGCCCGCCGCCGCACGACTTCATCGACTGGCGCGCGCAACAAAAGGCGTTCGAGTCGCTCGCCGGTTTTTCCCGCACGCAGGTGACGATGGCGATCGAGGGCGGGTTTCCCGAGCGTCTGCGGGGCGTGCGGATGACGCCGAACACGCTGTCGGTGCTGCGGGTCAAGCCCGTCGTCGGCCGTGATTTCTCGGAGGCGGACGCGGCGCCCGGCGCCCCCGCCGTCGTGCTCATCAATCATCGGACCTGGCAAGGACGGTTCAAGAGCGATCCGAACATCGTGGGGACGGTGGTCCGAATCGACGGGGCGCCAACCACGATCGTCGGCGTGATGCCGCCAAAATTCGGGTTTCCGCAAGCCGAAGAAATCTGGCTGCCGGGAACAGTCACGGTACCGGTCAAGCGCGGTGAGGGGTCGCGGATGCAGGTGATTGGCCGGCTGCGCGACGGCGTGACGCTCGAACGCGCGCAGACGGAGATGTCGGCGATCGCGCGCCAGCTGGCGGCGGCCTATCCGGAAAACAAAGACACCGTCGCACGCGTCATGCCGTTCATCGAGGATTCCGTTCCCGATCGGATTCGCAACACGTTCTACGCGATGCTCGGGGCGGTCTTCGGCGTGATGCTCATCGCCTGCGTGAACGTCACGAACCTGCAGCTCGCGCGCGCCGCCGAGCGCGCGAAAGAGTTCGCGATCCGGACGGCGCTGGGATCGGGGCGGTGGCGCCTGCTGCGGCAGTCGCTCGCCGAAGGGCTCGTCCTTGCGGCCGTCGGCGCCGCGCTCGGCCTCGGCATCGCGCAGTACGGCGTGACGTATTTCATGGAGGCGATCGCCGATACCCGCCCGCCGTTCTGGATCGACGTGCGGCTCGATTTGACCGTCCTGGCATTCGTGACGGGGATTACCGTGGCGGCGGCGCTCGTCTCGAGCGTGGTACCTGGGCTCCGCGTCGGACGCGTCGATGCGCACGCCGTGCTCAAAGACGACACCCGCGGCGCGACCAGCCTGCGCATGGGCCGCTTCGGACGCTGGCTGGTGATTGTCGAGGTGACCGTCTCCTGCATCCTGCTCGTCGTCTCCGGGCTGATGATTCGCAGCATCCTCACGACCAGCCGGCTCGACTATGCCTTTGCGACGCGCGACGTGTTCTTCGCGCAAACGAACTTCGACACGCGGACCCACAAAGAGATGCCCGCAGTTGTCCGGGCGATGGAGCAGCTCGAAGAGGGGATTTCGAAGGTCCCCGGCGTTCGCCGCGTGGCGCTCTCGAGCGCCATTCCGGTGGCCGGGGGAACGTCGGCGTTCACTCCTGAGGGGAAAACCTACGCGAAGCCGGATGACAGGCCGCGGGCGATCCAGATCATCGCGACTCCCGGCTATTTCGACGTACTCGGCGTTGCCGCGCGCCAGGGGCGTCTGTTCACGTTGGCCGACACCGACGCGACCGAGCGGATCGCGGTCGTCGACGAGGCGTTTGTCTCCACGCATCTCGGCGGCGGACCCGCCCTCGGCCGGCGGCTTCGTTTCGACGACAAGAATCCGTGGATCACGATTGTCGGCGTCGTGCCCAGCCTCGTGCAGGCAGACCGGCCGAATCAGGTGCTCGAGTCGGTGTTCGTGCCGTTCGCACAGTCGCCGCAGCGTTTCGCCGTCATCCTGGCAAAGACGGGCGACGATCCGACGGCGGTGACGTCCGGCATTCGATCGGCGCTCCTGGCGGTGAGTCCGGAGACACCGCTGGCCAATGCCAATTCGCTCGCAGGGGAGCTGTGGCGGCGCGGCTGGGCGTTCCGGTTGTTCGGCGGGTTGTTCCTGACGTTCGGCGCGGCGGCGCTCCTGCTGGCGGCCGCAGGGCTCTACGGCGTCATGGCGTTCACGGTCAGGCGACGGACGCACGAGATCGGCGTCCGCATGGCGCTCGGCGCGAGCCGCCGGTCCATGGTGCGGATGGTGCTGTGGCAGGGCGTCTGGCGCGTCGGCGTGGGTGTCGTCCTCGGCCTCTGGCCGGGGTGGTATCTCGGCACGCTGATGCGCGAACTGCTCTCGAATGTGTCTCCGTCCGATCCGGTCGTCCATGTCACGACGGCCGTGACGCTCCTTGTCTCCGGCGCGCTGGCCAGCCTGGTGCCTGCGGTCCGCGCCTCATCCATCGATCCGCTGAGAGCTCTGCGACAAGAGTAGGCGCGGCGCTATCGCGCCGCGAACTTCGAACTTCGAACTTCGGACCCGCTTATGATCGATCGTCACGATCGGTCAGATGAAGAAGAAGCCCCCCAAACAACCCGTTGCTTCGGGCGCCAGGCCCACTGGCCCAGCGAGATTCACAGCGGTGGTGACGACAGACTGGCGGCAGCGTGTCGTGCTGCCGGTGCCGTTCGACCCTGACCAGCTGTGGGGTCCCAAGTCGAAACATCACGTGCGCGGCATTCTCAATGACTGCGACTTCCGAGGTGTCATCGAGAAGTCTGGCGATGGGTGGGGCATCGCCCTCGGTCCCTCGTGGCGGCGCGATCGCGGCATCGACGTTGGCGACGAAGTTGACGCCGCTCTCATTCCTGAGGGCCCCCAACGCGGCGATCTGGCTCCCGACATCGTCGCCGCACTCGATGCGAGTCCTGAGGCTGGCGCGTTCTTCGACTCGCTCGCGCAGTTCTATCGCAAGGGGTACCTGCGCTGGATCGACGCCACGAAGCGAAGTCCGGCGATTCGCGCCGAGCGGATTGCCGAAATGGTCCGGTTGCTCGAGAAAGGCGTGAAGCAGCGGGGCTAGCCCGTTCGGCATGTGCCATGATGCGTTGACATCTGATGCGTGATGCGTGATGATAAGGCATGCGAACGACCTTGGACCTCGATGACGATGTCCTGCAGGCCGCGAAGGAAATCGCCGGCCGGCGTCGGACGACTGCCGGCCGGGTCGTGTCGGATCTCGTTCGACAGGCGCTGCGCCCGTCCCGGGCCTCTCGCGTACGGAACGGCGTCCCCCTCCTCCCGTCTCTCGGCGCCGGGGCACCGGCGGTGACTGAAAAGCTCGTCAACAACCTCCGCGACGAATAGCGCCATGGCTCGCGTTGCGCTCCTGGACGTCAACGTCCTGGTCGCGCTGTTCATGCCAGAGCACGTGCACCACGAGCTTGCGCACGACTGGTTCGCCGATCACCAGGGCGCCGGTTGGGCCACCTGCGCCGTCACGGAGAACGGCTTCATCCGCGTCGTCACGCAACTGCCTGGTGAAAACGTGCTTCGCCCGGAGACGGCGGTAGAACATTTCCGTCGATTCTGCGCGGCCAAGTCGCATCAGTTCTGGGCCGACCGCGTGTCGGTGACCGACCCGGCTGTCTTCAAGCCGGCCTACATTCGGGGTCATCGTCAGATCACCGACATCTATCTGCTTGGGCTGGCAACGGCAATGCGTGGCTACCTTGCGACATTCGACGAGTCGATTCCGCTGAAGGCCGTGATCGGCGCTACAGCCGCCAATCTGCAAGTCATTGGCGAATAGCTGGAATCCGCGTCCGCGCTCACCGGCCGGACAAGATGTAGAGTTAAATCAGCCGGGCCATTTGTCATGAAGCACTGGCGCGAAACGACGGAGATCGTCGATCGGATCCTGGCGCTCGCCGCCGCTGGACGACAGGCAGCGCTTGCCACGGTGATCCGGATCGCCGGATCGTCGTACCGCAGGCCGGGCGCGAAGGTCCTCATCGAAGATGACGGCCGGACGCTGGGCGGCGTGAGCGGCGGCTGCCTCGAAGCCGACGTTCGCGAGATCGCGCTCGGCGTCATGCGAACCGGCGTACCGAGGCTGCTCCACTACGACACCGGCGCCGACGATTCCACGGTCTGGGGACTCGGGCTCGGCTGCAATGGATCAGTCGACATCTTCGTCCAGCCGGCAACCGTCGCGCCCACGCTTGAAGTTCTCCGCGAGCTCGGCGCGCGCCTCGCGCAGGGATCGGCGATCGCGATCTCGACAGTCATTGACGGTCCCGTCGACGTCGGCCGGATGCTCCTTCTGGATCGGGTCGCACGAGATGCCGTGTCGCGAGTCACGACGGACGATTCGCGAACCGTGTTTACGGAAGTCCTGCAGCCGCCGCCGGTGTTGATCGTCTGCGGCGCCGGCGACGATGCGCCGCCGCTCGTCTCACTAGCGTCGGAAGCGGGGTTTGCCGTGACCGTCGTGGATCATCGGCAGGCCTTTCTCACGGCAGATCGCTTTCCGTCGGCGCGCCGGCTCGTCGTCATGAGGCCCAACGGCGACGTGGGGCAACTCGGCATCGATGCGCGCAGCCTCGTCGTCATCAAGACGCACTCGTACGCGCACGACCGCGACTGGTTGAAGACGTGCGTGAACAGCCCCGCGTCCTACATCGGCCTCCTCGGTCCTCGCGGGCGCGCCGAAGAGATGCTGGGAGAGCTCAACGCCGCCAACGACGCGCGAGTGTTCGCGCCGGTCGGCTTGAGCGTCGGCGCCGATGGCCCCGAGCAGATTGCCATCAGCGTCATGGCGGAGCTGCTGTCGGTGCTTTCGCGTCAGGCGCCCGTGCACTTGCGCGAGAAGCGGGAGGCGATTCATGCCTTCTGAGCGGACCGGACCCGTGGCGGGCGTCGTGCTCGCCGCCGGTACCTCGATCCGCATGGGCCGGAACAAGCTCTTCATGGAGCTCGAGGGCGAGCCACTGGTCCGCCGGGTCGTGGGACGCGCCGCGGCCGCGGGTGTCGATCCGCTGATCGTCGTCCTGGGACACGAATCCGATCGGGTCAAGCAAGCCCTCGAGGGGCTCTCATACACGCCGGTGTTCAACGCCGAGTACGAGCGCGGCGTCAACAGCTCGCTGCGCGCGGGGATTCACGCGGCGTCCGAAACGCCGGCGCAGGCCGCCGTGGTCGTGCTCGCAGACATGCCGTTCGTCACCACGGCGATGATTGCGACGCTCATCGGGAAGTACCGGCGGGGCGAAGCGCCGCTCGTGATCTCCGACTACGAGGGCGTCAACGCGCCGCCGATGCTGTACGATCGCTCGCTCTTCGGCGAACTGTCGGTGCCGGAAGGACACGGCTGCGGCAAGCAGGTCGTGAAACGGCATCGGCAGGAGGCCGAGTCGGCGACGTGGCCGGCCGAAGCGCTCACGGATCTCGACGTGCCGGAAGACTACGAGCGGGTGAAAGCGTCGATGGAGCGACGGTC
Organism: Acidobacteriota bacterium; assembly: GCA_050264575.1. Lineage (GTDB taxonomy): Bacteria > Acidobacteriota > Vicinamibacteria > Vicinamibacterales > SCN-69-37 > DASQFI01. The sequence goes on from JBLNGH010000490.1 coordinate 7,003, forward strand.
CTGACATGCGCGCCGAGACCCTGCAGCTTGCGGCCGACCTGACGCGAAAGGGCGAGCCGTTCGTCCTGGCCGTCGTCGTGCGCCGCGAGCCGCCGAGCTCGGCGCAGGTCGGCAATACCGCCGTCATCACGGAGTCCGGCGACTGTCACGGCTGGCTCGGTGGCAGCTGCATCCACGAGACCGTCGTGCACGAGGCGGTCGTCGCGCTCCGGAACGCTTCCCCGCGACTGATTTCGTTGACGCCGGATCCGCACGCGGATCGTCGCGCGGGCGTCGACGCGTTTCCGATGACCTGCTACAGCGGAGGCACGGTGGACATCTATCTGGAACCTGTGATGCCGGCTCCACGCCTGCTCGTCTTCGGCATCTCGCCGTCGGCGCGCGCGGTCGTGCGCCTCGGCAAGGTCATGGGGTATTCGATCACCGTCGTCGATCCGGACGCCACGCGCGACGATTTTCCTGACGCCGATCGCGTCGCGACGAAGTTGCCATTGGAGGAGCTCGCCACGCCTCCACGTCCGCAGCACGGACGGCTGTTCGTCGTCGTCGCGACACTCGGCCAGCACGACGAGGACGCGGCGCTGGCGGCGCTGGCCCTGGAGCCGGCCTATCTCGGCGTCGTGGCCAGCCGCAAACGTTTCGGTCAGATTCGCGCGACCCTGGCGGATCGCGGAGCGTCGGCGGCGGCGCTCGACTCGATCGTGAATCCTGCCGGAATCGACATCGGTGCCAAAACGCCCGAAGAAGTCGCGCTCAGCATTCTGGCCGAGATTGTTCGGGTACGACAGACGGCCTCGGAACGGTCGGCGTCAGACGCCCCGGCCGCGACACCGGCGCAGGACGAGCGCGATCTGGTCTGCGGCATGACGGTCGCCGTCGCGACAGCGCGCCATCGTGCCGAACACGCCGGCCGGACGTACTACTTCTGCTCCGGCGGATGCCGGGAGCGATTCGTGGCCGCGCCCGACCGGTACGTCGCCGCCGTCGCCCGGTAGAACGGATAGCCGTGCATCCCGACATTCAAGCGTTGCAGCGCGCCATGGAGCAGCGCGGCTACGTGGCGGACGACGGCATTGCCACGGCTGTGTATCTCGCGCGGGAGATGCGCAAGCCGTTGCTCGTCGAGGGCGAAGCGGGCGGCGGCAAGACCGAGCTTGCGAAAGTGCTTGCGCAGCTCCTCGACACCGAGCTGATTCGTCTGCAATGTTACGAAGGACTGGACGTCAACACCGCGCTGTACGAATGGAACTATCCGCGCCAGATGCTGCGGGCGCGGCTGGCCGAGCACGACGGGCGCGACGCCTCGACGATCGAGGCGCTCATCTTCAGCCGCGAGTACCTGCTCGAGCGGCCGCTTCTGCGCGCGATCACGCGGCCGGGTGGTCCGGCCGTCCTGCTGATTGACGAAATCGATCGCGCCGACGAAGGTTTCGAAGCGTTCCTGCTCGAGATCCTGTCCGATTTCCAGGTGACGATTCCCGAGCTCGGCACGATTCGCGCCGAGCATGTCCCGTACGTGATCCTGACGTCCAATCGAAGCCGGGAGATTGGGGACGCGCTGCGGCGCCGGTGTCTCTATCTCTTCGTCCCGCATCCCGCGCTCGAGAAAGAAGTACGGATCCTCCGGTTGAAGGTGCCGGGCGCGAGCGAGCGGCTCACGCACGAGATCGCGCGGTTCATGCAGGCGATTCGCCGCCGCCGGCTGTCGAAAGCGCCGGGTATCGCCGAGGCGATCGACTGGGCCACCGCGCTCGTCACGCTGAGCCGGTCGCAGCTCGACGCCGACGCGGTCGCCGAAACGCTCGGGTGCGTGCTGAAGGATCGGCACGACGTCGAGGATCTCGATCGGCCGGCCCTCGAGTCCCTGGTGGCCGAAGCGCGGGGCGTAGAGGTGTAGTCGTGCCGGCCGGCGACGATCTCGTCGTTCACCTGGCGCGCTTTGCGCGAGCGCTCCGGGACCACGGCATTCAGGTGGGAATCGGCGATGAGATCGACGCGACGCGCGCGCTCACGCTGATCGATCTGTTCGACCGCGCGGAAGTGCAGCGCGCGTTTCAGATCGCCTTCAAAATCCGGCCGCCGGATCGCGAGGCATTCGACGCGCTGTTTCAGACGTACTGGAGCCTGGCCCGCGATGACCGTGCGCGACGGCAACTGGCGGAGCGGCCCATGGCGACGGCTGCGCTGCCTCGAGGGACCGTATCCAGGGACGAGGATCACCCGGCGGATCAGGATCACTCGCCGCATCGGCCGACCGACAGCAGCACGGTGGGATACACGAGAGACGTCGTTCTCCGTCGCAAGCCATTCGAGGAATGCAGTCCGCGCGATCTGGCGGAGATGGAACGGCTCCTAACACGGCTCGCCCCGAGCTGGGCCGCGCGGCGGAGCCGGCGGTTGAAGCCGGTGCGCGGGCGCGGGCTGGCGGACTTGCGGCGGAGCTTCCGGCGCGCGATCGGGACGGGCGGCGAGATGCTGTCGCTCGCCCATCGCGCCCGCGCGATCGCAGACCCGCGCGTCGTTGTTCTGTGCGACACGAGCGGGTCGATGGACGTGCACGTGAAGTTCCTGCTGGCGTTCATCCTCGCGCTGAAGCGCGTCGCGCGGAGGACGGAAGTTTTCGCCTTCAACACGTCGCTCGTGCGGCTCACGCCCTGGCTGTCGCCGGGCAAGATTGGGCATACCGTCGAGCGACTGGCAATCGACGTGCCTGGCTGGTCGGGCGGCACGCGGATCGGCGAGAGCCTGTCGGCGTTCGTCGAGCAGTATCAGCAACAGTACGTGACGGATCGATCGGTCGTCGTCATTCTCAGCGACGGCCTGGATCGAGGCGACACGACGCTGGTGTCCGGGGCGATGCGCGCCCTGGCGGCGAAGGCGCGCAAGATCGTCTGGCTGAACCCGCTCGCGGGCGATGCGCGGTACGAGCCCACCGCTCGCGCCATGCAGGCCGCGCTGCCGTTCATCGATCGGCTCGCGCCGGCGCACAATCTCGAGTCGCTCGAGCGGCTCGTCCCGGAATTGGCGGCGTAGGCATGGCGATGGAGATCTCGAAGTCGTTCGTCGTCAACGCGCCGGCCGCGGCCGTCTGGAGTTTCCTGACGGATCCGGTCCGCGTCGCGCGATGCCTGCCCGGCGCCGCGATCACGAATCAGGTGGACGAGCGCACCCATGCCGGGACCATCACGGTCAAGGTCGGACCGGTCGCGGCCACCTACAAGGGCACGATGCGGTTCGAGCGCCTCGACGCGGCGGCGAAAACGGCGGAGATCGTCGCGAGCGGCCAGGACATGCGCGGCAAAGGCGGGGCCGACATGCGCATGACGAGCACGCTCATCGAGCGCGCACCCGGCGAGACGGAGGTCACGATCACTTCGCAGGTCAACGTGATGGGAATTCTCGCGCAACTCGGGCGCGGGATGATCCAGGATGTCAGCGATCAGATGTTCGGGACGTTCGTGGCAGCCGCCCGGGCCGAGCTCGAAAAGCCGGACGCGCCTGTCAGCGCGGCGACGAGCAACGCGCCCGGCAATGTCAAGAGCAGCGTCGCGAGCGGACCGGCACCGACGCCGCCACCGCCGATCGAAGTGCTGTCGTTCGGATCGGCAGTTGCGGGACGGGCCGCGGGACGAGCCGCGGCGAAGCCTGTCGTCTGGGTCGTGATTCTGATCGTCGTGCTCATCCTTTATTGGTGGTTGAGATAGGGAAAGGACGACTCCCCATGATTCCCGCGCCGTTCGATTACCACGCCCCGAAAACGTTGTCGGAGGCGATCGCGCTCCTGCAGCGCCATGGCGATGAGGCCAAGGTACTGTCGGGTGGCCAGAGCCTGTTGCCGCTGCTCAAGCTCCGGGTCGGCGCGGCCGGCCATCTCATCGACATCAGTCGGATTCCCGACCTCGAATACATCAAGGAGGACGGCGGGTTTCTCAAGATCGGCGGACGAACGCGGGAATCGGCGCTCGAACGCTCGGACCTCATCAAGTCCAAGTACCCGATCCTTCACGACACCGCGGTGGTGATCGCCGATCCGCTGGTCCGCAATCGCGCGACGGTCGGCGGGAACCTCGCGCACGCCGATCCCGCCAACGATCACCCGGCGACGATGCTGGCGCTGGGGGCTGAAGTGACGGCGACGGGCGCCAAGGGTCAGCGGACAATCGCGATCGACAAGTTCTTCACGGGTCTGTTCAGTACAGT
>JBLNGH010000491.1:0-19076 GCA_050264575.1 Acidobacteriota bacterium
CGCGGCTGAAGCCGAGCCGCTCGGCCAGCCACGCCGTGTCCACGTCGTAGCTGGTGCCGGCGATCGCGCCCGAGCCGAGCGGCATCGCATCACACTCGGCACGCACGTGATCGAATCGCGCGACGTCACGACGAATCGCCGCCGCGTGCGCGAGCCACATGTGCGCGACCAGCACCGGCTGGGCCCGGCGCAGGTGTGTGTACGACGGCATCACCGCCTGTTTGGCGCCCTCCGCCTGCGTGACCGCGGCGGCGACGACATCGACGAGCGCGTGTTGAAGGTCTGGAATACGGCGCCGGAGGTACAGCCGGATGTCCAGCGAGACCTGTTCGTTTCGGGATCGGCCTGTGTGGAGGCGCCTGCCGGCGTCGCCGATGCGCTGCACGAGCTCGCGCTCGACGAACGAGTGCACGTCCTCGTCGTCGGCGCGGTCGATCAGATCGGGACGGCGGGCGACGTCGGCGCGCACCGCGTCCAGGCCGGACACAATCGCGGCGACGTCGTCAGCCGACAACACCTTCGCGCGGCCGAGCGCTTCGGCCCACGCCTGACTTCCACTGACGTCGTCGTCGAACAGGCGCTTGTCGACGGCGAGCGACCTTCCGAAGTCAAAGACGTTCTTGTCCGGCTCGCCGGCGAACCGGCCCGACCATAAGGGCATTGGCAATTGGTAATTGGTAATTGGTAATTGGGTAATGGGGAAGGCTGATTGTCGCCGGCCAGTCGAGATTTGCCTGGCAATCAATTAGCCTTTGCCCATTACCAATTACCAATATCTCTTGTCACTTCTTCCCTGCGCCGGCGGGCACCTTTTCCTTCTGGGCTGCCTTCGCCTTGCGCGCCGCAATCTCGAGCGGCAGTCCCCAGATCTTCACGAACCCTTCGCCGGCGGTGTGATCGAACTTGTCGCCAGCGTCGTAGGTCGCCATGTCATGGTCGTAGAGCGCGTTCGGCGATTTCCGGCCGACGACCCGGCAATCGCCTTTGAAGAACTTGAGGCGAATGACGCCGGTCACCTTTTCCTGCACCTTCGCGACGAGCGCGTCGATCGCTTCGCGCGTCGGCGTGTACCAGAGCCCGTTGTAAACCAAATCGGCGTACTTCACGCCGAGCTCCGCGGTCAGCCGCTCGAGATCCCGCGGCGTGACGAACTTCTGCAGCTCGCGATGCGCGGCGTGCAGCGCGACGGCGGCCGGCGCCTCGTAGATCTCGCGCGACTTGATGCCGACGAGCCGGTTCTCCACCATGTCGATGCGGCCGACGCCGTGGTCGCCCGCGATTGTCTCGAGGCTCTGGATCAGCTCGACGAGCGACATCGCGACGCCGTTGATTTTGACGGGCACGCCGCGCGCAAACTCGATCTCGACGTACGCCGGCGTCCCGGACGAGTCGGCGGGCGACTTCGTGAGCGTGTAGATCTCCTCGGGCGGCTCCTGCCACGGATCTTCCAGACACCCGCATTCGATCGACCGGCCCCAGAGATTCGAGTCCGTCGAATACGGACTGTCTACCGTCGCCGGGACCGGAATCCCCCGCTGACGTGCGTACTCAATCTCTTCCGGACGCGTGAGCCCCCAGACGCGCGCGGGTGCGATGACTTTGATCGACGGCTCGAGCGCCCGCGCCGACACGTCCATGCGCACTTGATCGTTGCCCTTGCCGGTGCAGCCGTGCGCGATGGCGCCTGCGCCCTCGATCCGCGCGATCTCGACGAGATGCTTCGAGATGAGCGGCCGTCCGAGCGCCGTGGCCAGCGGATACCGGCCCTCGTAGATCGCGCCGGCCTGGAGCGCGGGAAGGATGAAATCGCGCGCGAACTCCTCGCGCAGATCGACGACGTGGGCGCGAACCGCGCCAATCGCGAGCGCCCGCTCACGGACGTCGTCGAGTTCCTTGCCCTGCCCGAGATCCATCGTCACCGCGACGACCTCGGCGCCGTACTTCTCGGCGAGCCACGGGATCGCCACCGAGGTGTCCAGGCCGCCGGAGTAAGCCAAAACGATTCGTTCCATCGGAGTCAGTGTCCTTTCAGCATCAGGTTGAGCTTCTTCTCGAGCGCTTCGGCGGCGCTCCCGCCTCGGCACACGAGCAAAATCGTGTCGTCGCCGGCGATCGTGCCGGCGACCTCTGCCAGTTGGGCCCGATCGATCCATTCGGCCAGCCCCTGCGCCTGCCCTCGATCGGTCCGGACCAGAACCAGCGTGTCGACACGCTCGACGGCGCGCAGGAGCGTCATCACGGCCCGCCTCAACTGTTCGCTGATGGCGGGGCTGCTGCGATCGGATCCGGGCCGGACGTAGGCGCCGTCGCCGGCGCGCTTGACCAGCCCTAACTCCTTCAGATCACGCGAGATCGTGGCCTGCGTGGCGCCGATGCCGCGGGTTTCGAGCATTTTCCGCAGCGCCTCCTGAGAAGCAACCGGCTCGTGGTCGATGACGTCGAGGATCTGAGATTGCCTCCATGACTTCATACTTATTCACACAGCCGATGATTATACAGCGAGTGTATAGCGCAAGCACAAGCATTTCCAGTGAGAAGTTGTTGACGTCACGCTCAAGTCGATGTATATCTAAAGTTTCTGATGAATATGTATTCGTCGCCAATACGCGTCGGGATCGCTGGCGCGACCGGGTACGCCGGCCAGGAACTGGTCGGGTTGCTCGCCCGGCACCCGCAGGTCCGGCTCGAGACGGCCATGTCATCGAGTGCCGACTCAGCCGCGCGACCGTTGCCCAGACTTGCGCGCGTGTGGGACGGCGCCGTCGAACCGCTCGATCGCGATCGGCTCGCGCGCAGCGTCGACCTCGCGTTTCTCGCGGTCCCCGAAAACGCGGCGGCCGATCTGGCGCCGCCGCTGCTCTCGGCCGGCGTTCGCGTCATCGATCTCTCCGGAGCGTTTCGCATTCGAGACGACGCGGCGCGGTCGCGGTGGTATCCGGCGACGAAGTCGCTTCCGGCTGGCGCGGCGTACGGATTGACCGAGCACTACAAGTCGGATGTTCGCGACGCTGCGCTCGTGGCCAACCCCGGGTGCTACCCGACTGCCGCGCTCCTGGCCTTGCTGCCGCTCGCCAAAGCCGGACTGATGGACACCGAGGCGGGAGTGGTGATCGACGCGAAGTCGGGAATCTCCGGCGCGGGTCGCGCGCCGAGCGACCGGACGCACTTCTCCGAGAACCACGGATCGGTCGCGGCCTACGGTGTCTTCGGACATCGTCACGTCGCCGAGATGGAGCAGGAGCTTGGCGCGTCGGTGACGTTCGTGCCGCATCTCGTGCCGCTCGATCGCGGCATTCTCGAGACGATTTACGTCAAGGTCAGACCGGGCGTCACGGCCGAACAGATCGGCGATGTGTTCACACAGGCGTATCTCGACGAGCCCTTCATCCGGCTGACCGGTGACGCGCTGCCTGAAATCAAGCACGTCGCCTGGACGAACTTCTGCGATCTCGGATGGCGGCTCGAGCCCGGATCGCGGCGGCTGGTCATCGTCGCGTGCCTCGACAACCTCGTGAAGGGCGCGGCGGGACAGGCGTTGCAGAACTTCAACGTCGCCTTTGGTTTCGACGAGCGGACGGCGCTGCTGTGACGACGCCCCTGGTGCTGAAGCTCGGCGGTGAGCTGCTCGAAACGGGCGAGCAGCGATCGCGCGTCGCCGCGGCCGCGGCCGCTATCGCGGCGGCGAGGCCGTTGGTCGTGGTGCACGGCGGCGGCCGTGCGATTGACGTCACGCTCGAGCGGTACGCCATCGCGCCTCGCAAGGTCGACGGACTGCGCATCACCGATGAAGAGACGCGCGACGTCGTGGTCAGCGTCCTCGCCGGCTCCGCGAATACGACGCTCGTCGCCGCGCTCGTCGGTCTCGGCGTCCCGGCCGTGGGGCTGACCGGCGTCGATGCCGGCTTCGCGCCGGCCATCCGGGCGAGTCGGTATCTCGCGACCAATGGCGCGGTCGTCGATCTGGGATTCGTCGGCGATCCGGTGGACGCCGACACGTCGCTCGTCGAGCTGATGCTCGGGCACGGATACGTGCCGGTCATCGCGAGTCTCGGAGTCGATGGCAGCACGATTCTGAACGTCAACGCGGATGTGATGGCCGGGAGGATTGCGGCTGCGCTCAAGGCGGAGCTCGTCATCGCGGGCGGGACGCCTGGCGTGCTCGACGCCGACGGGCAGTCGATCGCGACGCTCGATGCGGAAGGGATCGAGCGGCTGATCGCGAGCCGGACGGCAACGGCCGGCATGATTGCCAAGCTCGACGCATGCCGGGCCGCGCTGCTGAAAGGCGTGCCTGTCGTACGTATTGTCGACGGATCGGACTTCGCCGCCGGCGAGCCGATCGAGTCGGTCCGCGGCACCAACGTGGTTCTCGAGGAGCTTGGAACACGATGACGAACGGGGACGTTGCGGTAATGGACGTCAAGGCGATCGAGCTGCAGCACGTTCTACAGATCTACCGCCGGCAGCCGGTGGTTTTCGAGCGCGGCAGCGGCATTCGTCTCTTCGACGACAAGGGCCGCGCCTACCTGGACTTCGTCTCCGGGATTGGCGTCGCATCGCTCGGCCATGCGCATCCGGGACTGGCGAAGGCGCTTGCAGACCAGGCGTCGACGCTGATGCACACGTCGAACCTGTACTTCCATCCGCTGCAGGGCGAGCTCGCGGCCCGGCTCTCGACGCTGACGGGACTCGACGCCGCATTCTTCTGCAACAGCGGCACCGAAGCCATCGAGGCCTGCCTGAAGTTCGCGCGACGGTACTGGCACACCCGCGGCGAACAGTCGCGGACGAAGTTCGTGGCGTTCAGGCACGCGTTCCACGGGCGAACGTACGGATCGCTGTCGGTCACCTGGGACAGCCACTACCGGCTTCCGTTCGAGCCGCTGGTGCCGGGCGTGACGTTCATCGACGTCGACGGGCCAACTGCGCAGGGCACGGCTGACGTCATCGACGCCGCCATCCGCGAGGACGTGGCCGCGGTCATCGTCGAGCCGATCCAAGGCGAAGGCGGTGTGCGTCCCATTTCGCCGGATGTCGCCGCCGCGATCTCGGCTGCATGCCGGCGCAAAGGAACGCTGCTCATCGCCGACGAAGTCCAGACGGGGTCGGGCCGGACCGGCACGTTCATTCACAGCCGGACGCTTGGTCTCGAACCGGACCTGATTGCGCTCGGCAAGGCGCTCGGCGGCGGCGTGCCGATCGGCGCGGCGCTGCTCAGCCGCAAGGTCGCGGACGCGCTGACGCCGGGCGACCACGGCACGACCTACGGAGGCAATCTCCTGGCCTGCCGCGCCGCGCTGGTGTTCCTCGACGCACTCGACGGCGGTCTGCTCGACTCGATTCGCCGCGTGTCTCAGCATCTGTTTGCGCAGTTGCACGCGCTCGCCGCACGTCATCGCTCGTCCATCGTGGCGGTGCGCGGCGCCGGTCTGATCGCGGGTCTCGATCTCGACCGCGACGCGACGAGCGTCGTGTCGGCGGCGCTCGACACAGGCTTGCTCGTCAATCGCACGGCCAACACCGTCGTGCGGCTGCTGCCGCCCTACATCGTCACGGAGAACGACGTGGACGAAGCCATCGGCATCCTGGATGGCGTGTTGTGAACACGCATGTAGGCCGTCCCTTCAGGGCCGGCATGAAGCCGGGGCTGAAGCCCCGGCCCACAACGGAGAAGGAGAAAGAAGAATTGACCGATCTCACGATTCGAGCGGCGACCACGGACGATACCGAGTCGCTGCACGCGCTCATCAGCGGCCATCAACGCGAGGGCCATCTGCTGCCGCGCAGTCTCGACGAGGTCCGCCGGCACGCCGGCCGGTTCATCGTCTGCGACGTCGACGGCGAGATCACGGCGTGCGCCGAGTTGGCGCCGCTGTCAGCCGAGGTGGCCGAGGTCCGCTCGCTCGTCGTCGCCCGGCACTTCCGCCGCGTGGGTCTCGCGGCGCGTCTCGTCGGCGAACTACGCCAGCGCGCGAAGGCCGCCGGGTACGAGACGCTCTGCGCGTTCACGCACGACGCGCGGTTCTTCGTCCGGCAGAACTTCTCGATCGTGCCGCATCTGTCGGTCCCGGAAAAGATCACGACCGACTGTCTGTCTTGTCCGCTCTTCCGCAAGTGCGGCCAGTACGCGATGGTGCTGCCGCTGCACGAGATCCCCCGGTACGGCACCGCGGCGCCGACCGTTTACCGGACGGCCGTTGCCTGACGGAGCTGCGCTCGTGACACACGCTGTGGGACTCGAAGGCGGCGTGACTACGCCGCGCGGCTTTCGCGCCGCCGGCGTCGCGTGCGGGATCAAGCGCGTGACCAATCCCGCCGCGGCTCCGCCGCTCGATCTCGCGCTCATCGTCGCGGATACGCCCGTGACGGCGGCGGCGGTCTTTACGACCAACAAGGCCATCGCGGCGCCGATCACGGTGTCGCGCGATCACCTGACGCGCGCGAACGGCCAGGCGCAGGCCATTGTCGTCAACAGCGGCTGCGCGAACGCGTGCACGGGTCAACAGGGACTGAAGGTCGCACGCGAGATGGCGGCGGCCACGGCCGCGGCCGTCGGATGCGCGCCGGAGCAGGTACTGGTCGCGTCGACCGGCGTGATTGGCGTGCAGCTGGATCCGGACAAGATCACGCGCGGCATCGGGTCGGCCGCAAAAGGTCTCTCGACGGACGGCGGACAGTCCGCCGCACGCGCAATCATGACGACCGATCCGTTTCCGAAATCGTTCGGCGTCACGGTCACGGGCAAAGCCGGCGTGTTCAGCGTCGGCGGCATGGCGAAGGGCTCGGGAATGATCGAGCCGCGCATGGCGACGATGCTCGGTTTCCTCACGACCGATGCACAGGTGGACGCCGGTGTCCTCGCGGGCGCGCTCAAGCGGGTGACCGACGACACGTTCAACGCCATCACCGTCGACGGCGAATGCTCGACGAACGACTGCGTCTTCCTGCTGGCGTCCGGCCAGTCCGGCGTGCGGGTGACGCGCGACGACGACCCGGCGCTTCTCGAAGGCCTGCGCGCGGTCGCGGGGCACCTGGCGCGCGAGATCGTCCGTGGCGGCGAGGGCGCGACCAAGCTCGTCACCGTCCGTGTCACCGGCGCGCAATCGGGACCTGACGCGTGGCTGGCTGCGCGGACGATCGCCAATTCGCCCCTGGTGAAGACCGCCATTCATGGCGGTGATCCGAACTGGGGACGACTCGTCGCAGCCGCGGGACGATCCGGGGCGGCGTTCGTCCTCGATCACGCGTCCGTCGCGATTGGCGACGTGCCGTTGTTCGTGCAGGGCACGCCGCACGACGAGCGCGCCGATCAGGCGGCCAAAGTGCTCGACGCGCCGACCGTGACGGTGACGGTCGACCTGGGAACGGGCGGCGCGCACGACGCCACCATGTGGACGTGCGATTTCAGCGCGGAATACGTGCGGATCAACGCGGAGTATCGGACATGAGCAAAACGCCGGGGGTGGTCTCCATCAACGTCGCGGGCCGCAAGCGGCCGACGCGGCCGCTTGGAACCAAGGATTTCCTGTCGGTCCTGGACGTTCGTCCGGATGAGTTCGATCGGATCCTGGATCTGTCCGCCTCGATGAAGCGCGATCGCGCGGCCGGCCGCCTCGGGTCGCAGGCGCTCGCCGGCAAGCACGTGGCCCTGCTCTTCGAAAAGCCCTCGCTGCGGACGCGATCCACGTTCGTCATCGCCGTCCGCGAGCTCGGCGGCGAAGTGATCGAGCCGCCGGCGGACGTCGCCTTCGGCAGCCGCGAAACGGTCGAAGACGTCGCGCGCAATCTCGAGCGGTGGGTCAGCGGCGCGGTCGTGCGGACGTTCGCGCAGGACCGGCTCGAACGGTTCGCCGCCGCCGCGGCCCGCCTCCGCGTCGTCAACGCGCTGACCGATGAGGAACATCCGTGTCAGGCGCTCGCCGATGTGCTGACGCTCGGCGAACACCTGGGATCGCTTCCAGGCAGGACCGTCACGTTCGTCGGCGACGGCAACAACGTCGCGGTGTCGCTCGCCCACGCCTGCGCCATGGCTGGCGTACATCTTCGCGTCGCGTCACCGCGCGGGTTCGAGCTGCCGGCCTCGGCCGTCAGCGCCGCGGCCGAGGTGTCGCGCCACGGGGCCACACTCATGCTCACGAACGATCCGGCGGACGCCGTCCGTGATGCGGACGCCATCTACACGGACACCTGGGCGTCCATGGGACAGGAAGATCAGGCAGAAGCACGCGAGCGGGCGTTCCAGGAGTATCAGGTGAACGAGGCGCTCATGGCGCACGCGCGGCCGGGCGCGCTCTTCATGCACTGCCTGCCCGCGCACCGCGGCCAGGAGGTCACTGATGCGGTCATCGACTCGCCGCGCTCGGTGGTCTTCGATCAGGCCGAGAACCGCCTGCACGTCCAGAAGGCGCTGCTCGCGCTTTTGATGGGGAATTAAGACAAAGCCGGAAAGCTCGAAAGCCCGAAAGCCCGAAAGCGTTGAGCTTGTCCAGCTCTCTGGCTTCCCGGCTTTCCGACTCCCAGGCTTTCCGGCTTTCAGGCTTTCAAGCTTTGGGCCTTCCAGCTCTTCTAACTACTTCTTCGCGGCTTCGATCGACGCGACGTCGATCGTCATCTTGCCGTCCTTGTCCTTCGTGACCGTGCCCTTCGCGGTCACATTTTTCGCGACGAACGGCATCAGCTTCTCGTTCTTGTTCGCGGCGTAGGAGCCGACGATGGTATAAACGCCGTCCTTATTCTTGATGCCCGCTTCCTGGCCTTTCCGGACACATGACGTCGCACATTCCTCGTGTCCGATGCCCTGTCCGCACTTGATGTCGATCACCTCGCCAGTGATCGTCGTCTCTTTGGCGGCCGGCGCCTGCTGCTTGGCATAGCCCGACACTCCAAGCGCGAAGACCACCGCTGCCACGATCGTCCACACTCTCTTACTCATTCGAACCTCCCTCACTGGGAACGTTGATTCTATTGCTGATTCGCGCCGGTCGAAAGTAAATCTCGTTCTACCGTCCACGTAGCACGTTGGTGGGGCGAACCTGTGCCCTCCGCCCTTTGCCCTCTGCCCTCAGGTTGCTGGCTTTTTCAGCAACCTGCTACAGTCTCGCCGTTCATCCCCAGGAGGCTGCCCGTGGTCCCCCGATATCTGCGTCCTGCGTTTTTCGCGTTCGCCGCCCTCGTCGCCGCCTTGCTGCCGGCGGACTCGCTCCTTACGGCACGGGTCGAAGGACAGGCGGCACAGCCCGGCGTGTCCGCCATCCGCAACGCCACCATCGTGACGGTCACACGCGGCACGATCACGAACGGGACGGTCCTCATCCGTGACGGCAAAATCGCCGCAGTCGGGACCAATGTGCAGATTCCGTCGGGCGCCGACGTCTACGACGGCACCGGCAAGTTCGTCTCGCCCGGCATCATCGACGCACATTCCCACATCGCGAACGACGCGATCAATGAAGGGACGACGTCGGTGAGCTCGATGACGGGGATGGGCGACGTGCTCGATCCGACCGACGTCAGCATCTACCGCGATCTGGCCGGCGGAGTCACCGTCGCGAACATTCTTCACGGCAGCGCGAACCCCATCGGCGGCAAGACCGTCGTGATCAAGCTCCGCTGGGGCAAGGCGAAGGCCGAGGACCTTCTGTTCGAAGGCGCGCTGCCAGGCATCAAGTTCGCGCTTGGCGAGAACGTCAAGCGTCCGGGCCAGCAAACCGGCGCCGGACCGCGACGGTATCCGACGACGCGTCAGGGGGTCGAGTTCGTGATGCGCGACGCCTTCACGCGCGCCAAGGCGTACCAGAAGGCGTGGCAGGACTACCAGACACAGAAAGCGAAGAACGCGGATCTCCTGCCGCCGAAGCGCGATCTGCAGCTCGACGCGCTCGTCGAGGTGCTCGAGGGCAAACGTCTGGTCCATTGCCACTCGTACCGCGCCGACGAAATCCTCATGATGATTCGCGTCGCGGATGAGATGGGATTCAAGGTCGCGACGTTCCAGCACGTGCTCGAAGGCTACAAGGTCGCCAAGGAGATCGCGGCGCACGGCGCCGGCGCCTCGACGTTCTCCGACTGGTGGGGCTACAAGATCGAAGCCGAGGACGCGATCCCCGGCAACGCCGGCCTGATGACGCACAAGGGCGTCAACGTGTCGGTCAACTCCGACAGCGCGGAACACGCGAGACGGCTGAACACCGAGGCGGCGAAGTCGGTCCGCTGGGGCGACATCACCGACGATCAGGCGCTCGCGATGGTGACGCTCAACCCCGCGAAGCAGCTGAGGATTGAGAATCGCGTCGGATCGATCGAGGTGGGCAAGGACGCCGACCTCGCCGTCTGGAATCATCATCCGCTCAGCACGTTCGCGATCGTCGAGCGCACGTACATCGACGGCGCCGTGTACTACGACCGCATCAAGGACGAGCTGCGCGCCGCCAATCTCGAGTCCGAGAAGGCGCTGCTGCTCGGCCGTCAAGGCGGACCCGCCGCGGCGCCGGCGGCCGAGACGCCGGCGGCCGGAACACCGCAAGCGCGGCCGGCCGTGCCCGCCGAGAAATTCAACGTCCGGCTCAACACCAACGGTCCTGCATGGGCGATCACGAACGCGCGGATCGTTCCGGTCAGCGGTCCCGTCGTCGAGAAAGGGACGATCGTCATCAAAGGCAATCGGATCGAGGCCGTCGGCGCCGGGGTTTCCGTCCCCGCCGGCGCCAAGGTCGTCGACGGTGCCGGCCTCAGCGTCTACCCCGGCTTCATCGACGCCGGGACGGATCTCGGGCTCAACGAACCCGGCGTTCGCAATTACGACGACGTGAACGAGATGCTGACGTTCAACCAGATGCTGCGCACGCGCGTGGCGTTTCAGTCGGACAGCGACGCCATTCCGATCGCGCGCGTCGAGGGCGTCACGACTGCGGCGATCGTTCCAGGCGGCGGCGTCATCGGCGGCGAGATTCCCGTCATGAATCTCGACGGATGGACGTGGGAGGAAAACACGCTTCGTCCCTCCGCCGGCCTGGCGATGTCGTATCCCGGCGGCGGTGGCGGCGGGCGCGGTGGTGGCGGCGGAGGCGCCGGCGGAGGGGGCGCGGCGGAACAGGCCCGTCCAATGGACGAGCTGAACCGCATGTTCGATCAGGCGCGCGCGTACATGAAGAACACGACCCGCGCGATGAACTGGTCGCTCGAAGCGTTCGTGCCGATCCTCGAGCGGCGCCAGGCGATGTTCATCAACGCCGGGACCGATCAGGCGATTCGCGACGCGGTGGCATGGGCCGAGAAGCAGAACGTCAGCGTGGTGCTGCGCATCAGCCCGAACTCGCAGGGCATGGCGCCGTTTCTCAAAGCGCACAGCGTGCCGGTCATCCTGACCAACGTGCTGACGCCGCCCACGAACGAAGACCGCTTTCACGCGTACACCTATCAGGCGGCTGGCGTGCTCGCCAAGGCGGGCGTACCGCTGGCGTTCTCGAGCGGCGGCTACAGCAACGTGCGGCTGGTGCCGTACCAGGCGGCGATGTCGGTCGCGTGGGGGCTCGATCATGACACCGCGATCCGCGCGCTCACGATCGACGCCGCGCGGATTCTTGGCGTCGACAGCCAGGTCGGCACCCTCGAGGCCGGCAAGCTTGCGAACCTGTTCGTCGTCCGCGGCGATCCGCTCGAGATCAGGTCACAGGTCAAGCATGTGGTGATTGCCGGCCGCGACGTTCCGCTCGACAGCAAGCACACGGAGCTGTTCAAGCGCTACATGTCGCGGCAGTAGCGCGCAACCAAACGAAAGACCGCGAAGCCCGCGACGTCAGGAGCGGCGCTGAGCGGGCGAGCGGGGTGGGGCCCCGCGAGCAACTAGGAAAAGAAGACAGGCCGTTTCGAACGCGGAACGGCCCGGAGAAGCATGATGACCAGACGCGCTGCTCATTTCGCCCGCCTGACCGCCGCCATCGCCGCGCTGGCGCTCGGCGTCGGATCCTTTGAGATCGACGCAACGCCCGCGAGCGAGCGCGGACGCGCGCCGGCGCTCTACGCGATTCGCGGCGCGCGCGTGATGCCGGTCGCCGGATCCGCCATCGACAAGGGCACCGTCGTCATGCGCGACGGCGTGATTGTGGATGTCGGCGCGAACGTCACCGTACCGGCCGACGCGGTCGTGATCGATGGCGCGGGACTGACGGTCTATCCGGGACTGATCGACATGGCGAACACTGCCGCTGTCGAATCGTCGGAGGCGCCGGCTGCCGGCGGCGGAGGCGGCCGCGGCGCTCCGCCGGCGACGGGCGGTCGAGGCGGGGCGCCGGCGGCGCCGCAGCCCACGCTCGAGGATCTGGAGCGCGCCAAGCGCGCGGCGATTCTGCGGCCGGACTTCGAGGCGGCACGTAACGTGCGCGTCGACGGCGCCGAGATGCAGCGATTGGCGGCGGCCGGTATCACCAGCGTGCTGGCGGTCCCACCCTCCGGCGTGTTTCGCGGCCAGAGCGCGCTGATCAACGTGCTCGCGCCGGAAGACGACCCGCAAATCAGCAACATCGGCGACTACCGGCGCGGGCTCGTCGTCCTGAGATCGCCGGTCGCGCTGCACGTCGCGTTCGGCGGCGGTCAGGGCGGCGGGTATCCGGGATCGCTCCTGGGGTACATCTCCTTCATCCGCCAGTCGTTCTACGACGCGCAGTGGCAGCGCGATGCGCGAAGCTACGCCGATCGCCATAAGGACGCGCCGCGGCCGGCGTTCGAACCGGTGCTGGACGCGATGCTGCCCGCGCTCGAGCGCAAGCTGCCGGTGGCGTTCGAAGCCGGCGCCGACCGTGAGATCCGCCGGGCGATGGCGATCGCCGAAGAGTTCAACCTCGATCTGATCGTGACCGGGGCGGCCGAGGCGGCCGCCGTGGCCGACGATCTCAAGACGGCCAACGCGCGCGTGATCTACTCGCTGAATTTTCCGACGGCGGGCGGTGGCGGCGGCGGACGCGGTGGTGGTGGCGGCGGTGGGGGACGCGGCGGCGGTGGCGGCGAAGAGACGCTTGCGGCCGTACGCGCGCGCGTCAACGCTCCACGCGGGCCGGCGGCGCTGGAGAAAGCCGGCGTGCCATACGCGTTCACCTCTGGCGGCCTTCAGAACCTCGGCGAGTTCGTGCGCAACGCCGCGCGCGTCGTGAAAGAAGGCAATCTCCCGGCCGAGGCGACGCTCCGCGCGCTCACGGTCAACGCCGCGCGCATGGCCGGCGCGGCCGATCGACTCGGGACGATCGAAAAAGGCAAGATTGCGAATCTGCTCGTGACCGAGGGCGATCTCTTCGACAACGGACGCATCCGTCACGTCTTCATCGATGGAAGACCAGTCGACATCGAGGTACCCACGGCCGCGCCAAGTGGGAGAGGACGTGGGGGAAATTGGTAATGGGTAATTGGTAATTGTGTAATGGGGAAAAAGTGCATGATGCTCTTGAACCTCCATTAGCCATTACCAATTACCAATTATCAATGCGCCCGCCAGTTCGTCTCATTCTCCTGGCGACCCTGGCCGTCGCCTGGCTGAACTTTCTCCTGACGACCAAGTGGGCGACGTTCGCCGGCGCCTTGAACGGCCCGAAGCGGCCATGGTACGCGCTCGCCCTCGTCATCGCGTCGGCGGCGGCACTCGTTGGCAAGCGCGTCGGTCAACCCATTGGCCTGCCGGGGCTCAGGCTGCTCGTCGTGGGCGGCTGGCTCCTGCTTGCGACCGCGTTCCTGTTCGCATTTCCACCGTCCGCCTGGAATCTGATTCCGTTTTTCGACGACTGGCCGCCGCGGTTTCAATCGACGGTCGAGGGGCTGCGGCTGCTCGGCCGCGGCGCGGTGACCGGCTGGCAATGGTGTTTTCTCGGCGGGTATCAGACTTCGGCGGACCTCTCGCAGAGCCTCACGATCCTCGGCGCGATTCCGATGACAGTGTTCGGAGATCGCCTGGGCTTTCACGTCCTTCATGGCGTGCTGTTCGCCGGCATTCCGCTGATGGTGTCGCTCGATATCGCCGCAGACGGAAACCTTTCCCGCGACGTGAAACGGCTCACGGCATTCTTTGCGCTCGTCACCGCCACAGGGCTCTTCGGCACGGTGACGCCCAGCGGCGACACGAATTCGATTGCGGGTCTGTTCTGCGCAGTGCTAGCGATGTCAGGCAGCCGCGCCGCGCGTCTCGGCCGCCGGTGGGGAACGCCGCTGCTGACACTCGGGCTCACACTGGCTCTGTACAGCCATGCGGCATTTTTCGCGTATGCCTCCGTGTACTTGCTGCTCGAGGCGTATTTCTACCGGGATCGCGCGATGGCGCTCCGGTACGTCGTGGCCGCCGTGGTCGCCTTCGCGGCCGCGCTGCCGCAATACTGGGAACTGCTCGTTTACCCGCAGTTCTTTCAACGAAACAATCTGCTGTACGCGCCGGCGCCGGTCGACTGGTCGAGCGTCGCCAGGCAGGTGTTCTACAACACCGAAATCCTTCTTCACCCGCACCGGTGGTTCAACGACTACCTGTCGCTCACCAAGGTCTTCCTGCTCGTGTTCGTGTGGGTCGCCGTGCGCGCGCGGACCACTCGCGCCGGGTTCTATGCCTGGGCGACGCTCGCGACAATCCTCATGCTGCGATTCGACGTGCTCGAGACCGGCTTTCTCGTGACGCGCGCGATGCACATGATGGCCGCGCTCGCGGCGCCGCCGCTCGCCTGGTTCGTCATCCAGCAAAGCGGCCACAGGCTGCTCGGGTATGCGCTTGTTGCCGTCATCGGGTTGTACGTGCAGACCCAGTTCATTCCGACGCCTCACGTGGCTGACGTTCGCGCCTTCGATCAAGCACTCGTCGACAGGCTCGGCACGCTCGACGGCAACCTCGTCCTCCTGGAACAGAGCCCGCATCGTGACCTCAATGCCGCGCTCGATCAGCGCACCGAGCGGACGCCGTTCGGGACGCACTTCGAGGCATTGCTTCCCGACGCGACTCGCCGGCGTTTCTACAGTCAGCAGTGGGACACGTGGCACTGGACGCCGTTTCGAGGCCAGGTTCTCGCCGGCGGCGCCATGCGCGGCCGCGCCATCGACGAGATTGCCGTCACCGATTTCACGGCCGAGATGCAGAAGTGGGGCGTCAAGCACCTCGTCGTCTGGAGCGACCCGGCCAAGAACTATCTCGACCGCGCGCCGGCGCTGTTCGTACGGAGATGGACATCGGGCCTGTGGGTGCAGTATGAGATGGTCGGCGCCGATCCGCGATCGGTCGTAACGTCCACCGGGTCCGGATCGTTGGAGGAGATCGATCCGCTCGGGGGAAAGGTGTTGCTCTCAGGCGTCGCGCAGGGCGGCCTCGTTGTCGTCAGGACGAACTACTTTCCAGCCTGGAGCGCGATGGCGGGTCAGGATCCGGTGCCGCTGACATCGGTCCAGGGTCAGCTGGCGTTCAACGCGCCGAGGGACGGCACATATACCGTGGAGCTCCATTACCCGAAGCGAATCTGGCTCACCTCGTTCGCCGTGGCGGTACTGATTGCCGGATCGCTGATCCGAATCCGCTGATCGCGACGGCCGTCCTCTCACTCCTATGATCAACGGCAAGAAGGTCGTGGTCGTCATGCCCGCCTACAACGCGGAGCGCACGATCGAAAAAACGTGGTCCGAGATCCTCGAACAGAACGTCGCCGATTTGATCATCGTGGTGGACGATGCCAGCCAGGATGAAACGCTGGCACTGGCGAGACGGCTGAAGAACGTGATCGCCGAAGCCCACTCGCGCAACATGGGCTATGGCGCCAACCAGAAGACCTGCTATCGTCTCGCCCTCGATCATGGGGCGGACATCGTGGTGATGGTGCATCCCGACTACCAGTACACGCCGAAGCTGCTTCCGGCCATGGTCGGTCTCGTCGCGAGCGGCCTGTACTCCTGCGTGCTGGGATCCAGAATTCTCGGCGGCCGGGCGCTTTCGGGAGGGATGCCGCTGTGGAGGTACGTCGCGAATCGAGCTCTGACGCTCGCCGGGAATCTCCTGCTCGGCACCAAGGTCTCGGAATTTCACACGGGGTACCGCGCCTACTCGCGCGATCTCCTCGAGCGGCTTCCGCTCGACGCGAACTCGGACGACTTCGTCTTCGACAATCAGGTTCTCGCGCAAACCGCGTGGCTGGGGCTGGCGATCGGCGAGATCTCGTGCCCGACCCGCTACGCGCCCGAGGCATCGTCCATCAACTTCCGGCGAAGCGTGACGTACGGATTCGGTTGTCTTCGGACGGCCGCCACGTACCGGCTGGCGAAGTGGGGACTGGTTCGCTCACCGCTTTTTCCGGCGCCTGACACGGGAGCGCGGTGACCGCCGGCCGGACGCGTCTCGCGCTCGCAGGCGTGATGCTGCTCGCGGCGTTCCTTCGTTTCTGGGGACTCTGGTACGGCCTTCCGCATCCGCTCGCCCGGCCGGATGAGGAGATCGTCGTCGGTCATGCCGTCGATCTGGCGCTCGGTCGACCGGATCGCGGCTCCTTCCCTTATCCGGAGCTCACGTATTTCGTCGATCCCGTCCGCGGACGGCTGATCCGCGAGGATGTCACGTACGCGTATCCCTATCCCAACCTCTTGTACTTCATCGATGCCGCCGCGCTCGGCGCCTGGAAGACGGCTGGAGGATGGCTGGGCAGATATCGCTCGGCTGACGATTTCCTCACGGACCTCACCGCCGCGCACGGTGGCCTGCAGTACAAGATCGGCCGTACGGTCGGCGCGATCTGTGGAATCGGCACCGTGCTGGCCGCGTACCTCGCCGCTTTCTACGGCTATCGACGGCAGTCCGTCGCCTTGCTGGCGGCGCTCCTCGTCGCGGTGAACTTCCTGCACGTTCGCGACTCGCATTACGCAACGGTCGACGTGCCGATGACGTTCTTCCTGACGCTGTCGCTGGCGTTCGCTCTCAAAACAGGCGTGACGCACGCCCGCCGTGACGCGCTGCTGGCGTCGGGTCTGGCGGGACTCGCCGCGTCGGCGAAATTCAACGGCGCGGCCGCCGTCGTCGCGACAGTAGTCACCGTCGGACGACGATTCTTCGGGCCGCCATCGACCAGACGGCGCTGGTGGGTCATCGCGACCCTGGCGATCGCGGCAGTCGTGATGATCGCGGTGTTCGCAATCACGTCCCCCTATTGCATCCGCGACTACAAGATCGTGCATCTGGGATTGAGAATTCAGAGACGCGTCCTGTTCGATACGGTCGCGACGCCGGCCTGGCAGATCATGGCGAGTTCGACCTTGCCAGGCGCATTCGGGTGGCCTGGCTTCGTCGCGATCGGAGCAGGGATCCTGCGGGCAGTCTGGAAGCGGCGGCTTGCGGACGTCGCCCTCCTCGCCTTCATCGTCCCGACTTTTCTGAGCATGGCGTGGATGACCTGGGTCCTGCCGCGTTATCCGCTGCCGCTGATTCCGGCGCTCTGCGTTCTCGCGGCAGAGGCCAGCATCGCGTTGCTGCCGGCGCGGCGGCCGCTGCTCTGGGGAAGTGCGCTGGTGGCGATCCTCGTCATTCCCCCGCTCAGCCGCGGCGTCGCTTACGATCGGCTGGCGTCACGGACCGATACGCGGATTGTCGCGTCCGACTGGATCGCACGGCATATCCCTGCGGGATCGCGGATGACGGTCTGCCGCGGCTACGGAGCGCCCGTCGTGAATGCGGATGTGCGCACCCCGCCGGCATTCGCTCCCGTCCTCATCCTGCCATGCGATTTGGCGAAGATCCGCGAAACAGGCGCACGATATCTCGTCACGCATTCGCATCCTTCGATTCCGTTCTTCGCGCCGACCGACGAGACACAGCGCTGGCTCACGGAACATGCGCGGATGCTTGCGACGTTCAGCCCGTTCAACGTCGAGCGCACCATGAATCAATCGTGCTTCTATCCTGGAGACGCGTTCTACCTGCCCTGGTGCGACTTCGGCGGTGTGGAGCGTGGCGGGCCGATCGTGACGATCTGGGATCTCGGGACTAAGAGCATTGGGAATTGATAATGGGGAATGGGTAATTGAATCGTCAATTACCCGTTTCCCCATTACCCATTGCCAATGCTCTCGTCAGTTCCCCACAGCCACTCGAGCGCGTCTGGCAGTCTTCTCCCCCAGCTGGCCTCCGAGTGATCGCCGCGTGGATCTTCGACGTACTTCACGCTCGCGCGATCCTGACGCCGCAGCAGTCTGTGGAGCTCGCGTGCGTCGCGCGTCACCGTCGCGCCTTCTTTGCGTCCGGCATCCAGCCAGATTCTCGGCTGCGGATCGAGCGGGTGCTTTCGCAGGTGCCGGAGGACGACGCGCCGATCCCACCAGAGCGACGGTGACATCACCATCAGCCGGCCGAACCGTCCTGGAAACATTGCCGCCATCCACAGCGTGACGAGGCCGCCCATCGACGAGCCGCCAAGACCCATCCCATCGGCATTGACCGAGACGTGATAGTCCTTGGCGAGCCGTGGCAGGACCGTCGCGACCACGAGACGGCCGTACTCGGCCGCGCCTCCGGCGCCGGATTTGCCGGCCGCGGTTGGCGTGAATTCGTTGATGCGATCGATGCCCGCGTGATCGATGCCCGCCACGACGATCGGCGGAATCCGCCTGGCGGCGATGAGCCTGTCGACGACGAGATCGACACGCCAGGATCCACCGCCTGGTGCCGTGCTGCCCTGCTCGAACAGGTTCTGTCCGTCGTGCAGCACCAGCAGCGGATACGGCTGCCGTCGTGTCTCGCGGTACCCAAATGGCACCAGAACGCGCACCAGACGATCACCGTACATCCGTTCTGTGAGTGACAAGCAGAACCTCGGAACCCGGGTGTTGAGAACCCCGGAACTTCGGAACACCGGAACTCCGGAACCGACACAGTAATATTCACCAAAGTGCACCGCGAATATCACCGCTGGCATTCGCACCAGCTCGGCCGCGAGATGGAGTTGCTGCTCTTCGGGCACGGCGGCATCCCGTACCTCGTTTTTCCCACTTCGCTCGGCGCGTTCTTCGAATTCGAGGACGCCGGCATGATCGATGCGCTGGCCGACAAACTGAACCGCGGATTCCTGCAGCTGTTCTGCGTCTCGACT
>JBLNGH010000492.1:0-3720 GCA_050264575.1 Acidobacteriota bacterium
GTAGATCGATAAATCGATAGCCGGCGCCCCGCGTGACGACCGACTGGAGCACGCGGCCCGGCTCGGCGCCGAGCGCGAGCCGCACGTCGATTTCGCGCGTGCGGAGACTGACCGCGTACGAGAGCACGCTGTACAGCCCGACCGCGCCGACGAGCAGCGCAACGACGGCCGCGATCCCGAGCGTGAGCATCGTGAACGAGAACTGCACCATTGACTCGTCGACGATCTCCTTCATGGTCCGGATAGACGCAATCCGCAGATCGGCATCAATCGCGCGCACGGTGCGCCTGATCGCTTCGGCCTGCGTCGCGGCCTGTGAACCCCGAATGACGTAGCTCAGGGAGCGGAACTCGTCGATGCCCGGCGCGTTGGGCGCCAAAGTAGATCATCGGGTTGATCGGCTCGCGCGGTCCGCTCTGCCGCACGTCGGCCTCGACGCCCTTCACCGTAGACCAGGGTGACAATGCGGACGGTCCCGCCTCCGCGCCTCAAGACCTTTTAGCCTGTTCTTAGACTCGCCACGGTGACGCGCTCGATGGGCGTCTGTTCCAGTTCCCCCGTGACCGTACCGGGATGATTGCGCGCCCACCAGTCGCGCGCATCTTCGGGTTGCCAGGATCCGGCCAGGTTGGTCGCCGCAAGACGCCGATCCAGCTCTTCAGCGGTCTGCGGACGATGGGCCGGATCCTTGGCGAGACATGCCAGCACAAGCTCGTCGAGCATCCTGGGAATGAACAACTCCGTGCGTTGAGATGGCGGAATCGGGACCGATTGCACCTGCGCAATGAGCGTCGCCATCGGCGTCTCGCCGCTGAACACTGTTTGTCCCGTCAGGAGCCAGTAGGCCACGCAGCCGACCGAGTAGAGGTCGGCGCGGCTGTCGATATCCGTCTGTCCGAGGGCCAGCTCCGGCGCCATGTAGGCCGGCGTTCCGGCCGTCGCATGATCCACCGTCAACTGGGTCATCGTCGGATGCTCGGCCATCTTGACGAGACCGAAGTCGAGCACCTTGACGTAATCGCGATCGGGACCGAGCCGGCAGGCGAAGATGTTCGCCGGCTTGATGTCGCGATGAATCAGCCCTGACGCGTGCGCTTCGCCCAGGGAATGGCAGACCTGTCGCAGCAGGTGCACGACGCGGCCGGACGTCTGCGGGCCGAACTGCCGCACGAGTGTCTCGAGGCTGATACCGTCGAGCAGTTCCATGACATAGAAGAACGCGCCTTCATCCGTCACGCCGAAGTCGTAGATGTCGACCGTGTGCGTCGATCCGAGTGCGGCCGTCGCCTTGGCTTCGCGCTTGAATCGCGAGATCGCGCGCTCGCGGCTTCGCCATTCGCTGCCAATCAGTTCCGGGCGGACGAGCTTCATCGCGGCCGGACGCGCCAGCATCCGATGGCGTGCCACCCAGACCTCGCCCATGCCGCCTTCGCCGAGCCGGCTGACCAGCTCGTAGCTGCCGATTTCGCGGGCCTTCCTGAGCCGCATCCCGTAGAGGAACACGAAGCGCGAGGTGACGTACGCGATCAGCGCGCAGAGGTAGGTCGTGAAGAGAAAGTACGTCGCGAGCGAAATTCCTGAGTTCGACACGTTCTCGCCTCGTACCTGCGCGACATAGAGCAGCACGAGCGGACCGGTCGAGGCCATCGCCAGCGACGCGATCAGAATTTTTCTCGGGAGATTCGGCGCGACGAGCGGAATGATGAGAATCCAGACACATTCCCAGGGGACGCCGAGATAGACCGTTACCTTGATTGGCGGAAAGCCGCGCCAGAACTCCGCCATCGAGATTCCCACCGCGCCGACGACCGCGAACACGAGACCCGCATCGAGGAACCGCTGCGGTGACATCCGCGCGTACCGCGAAACGATGAAGACGATCACCCCCAGCAGGATCGACCCGGCGGCAAAGAAGTTTTCGATGACGGCGAACGGCCAGTCGGGATGCTGCGTCCGCTGGACGAAGAACGGCACCCAGTAGGCCAGCGTGTAGGCGACGGCGTAAATCATCCCCGCCCAGCCGAGGCGCACCGACGCCTCCCGCAGCAGCTCAGGCGGCAGGGTGATCGGCTCGGCCCTGGCGGCCGGCTGGCCGCCGCTGGGCGCATCCGTGGCCTTGTTCAGCAGGACTTTCTCGTCAGCCATCTCCGGATTCGTGATTCTCCATCTTCTTGCGCCGGTTCACCACGCTTCAGTACCCGTGATCACCCGCATCCTCACGATCGTATCGCGACAGGTCAACCCCCCAAGGCCCCGCTCCGCTTCGCGCGCCGGCGCGGGTTCGACGTGTCGCGCATCGCGTCAGTCTGAGGTCGGCCGCGATCGGCAACAGGCTGCCTTCCCAGAACGTGTCGCGTCGCTGTCTTCTGAGCCTTTCAGCCTTCTTGCCTCCCCGCCTCCCCGCCTCCTCGCCTCCGGGCCTCCCCGCCTCCGCGCCTCATAGACCGGGCGAGTTGTCCGCCATTCAGAATCCGGCCATAATCCGAGACGAGTTCCCCAGCCGAGATCCTCCCGACCCGCGCGAGGGATCGCGCGTGGCTGAGCACGTGCGACCGCCGCAGCGCAGGAGCCCGTCGTGAGCAACGATCTGTTCGACGAGGGTGCCGAGCCGGCCTCCAGGCTCGAGATCACGGAACGCCGCTGCGGCGATGTGACCATTCTCATCCTGAGCGGCGAAATGCTCGTCGACGATGGGGATGTGGCGCTGCGACAGCGAATCCACAATCTCATCGACGAGGGAAAGGTCAAGATCGTCATCGACCTGGCCGGCGTCGCCCACATCGACAGCGCCGGCGTCGGGATGATCGTCGCCAAGCAGAAAACCGTGCGCGAGCTCGGCGGCGACGTGAAACTCCTCCACCTCACGACCCGCAGCCAGCGCCTCCTGGCGTTGATGAAGCTCGCCCAGATCTTCGAAGTGTTCGAGGACGAGGACGAGGCGGTCAGGAGCTTCGGGGGATGAGGCTCGGAGACGCGGAGGCTCGGAGGCAGCGCCCGCGGCCCGCGCGAGGATAGCGAGTCCGCGAGCGCCGGAGCGCGCGCGAGCGGGAGTGGAGCCCCGCGAGCACGGAGGATGAGGTGATGAGGTATTGAGGACGAACTTCATCCATGTATTCGCGGCATCGGCAGGGACATGCCTGGCGGTTCTCGCCGCCGTGGCTCAAGAGAAGCCAGACTTCTCCGGGCGATGGGTGATAGTGACCCCGGTGGAGAGCGCGGGTGTGGAGCAAGTCGTCAAGCATGATGCGACGACACTGTCGATGTCGCATGCATCAGAGGGTGCTGAGCACGCAGCCGTGTACAAGCTCGACGGCAGCGAGAGTCGGAATGTCATTTCTTCCCACGGACAAGACCTCACGACGTTTTCAAAGGCGTCGTGGTCCGGAAACACGCTGATCATCACCAGCGCAACGACCTATCCGGATGGCCGCAAACTGGAACAGAAACAAGTCTGGTCGCTCGACGGCGGCAGTTTGGTTATCGAACTCACTGAGTTCAGGCAGGGAGGATCGCCGCTAACGACTGTTCTGATTCACAAGAAACGGTAATCGAATCTCCGCGCCTCCGAGTCTTCGCGGCTCCGAGCCTCCGCGCCTCATAGCCTCATCAAGCTTCTTCCAGCCGGACGAGCGCCGAGATCGCATTCGATAATCGCTGCCAGTTCGCCGATTCCTTTTCGAGCTGCCGTCGTCCCGCGCGCGTGACTGAATAGAACTTCGC
>JBLNGH010000493.1:0-3199 GCA_050264575.1 Acidobacteriota bacterium
GCGCGGGCTCCGCCGATCTCAACAACGACGGCAACACGCGGAACGACATCGCACCGGGCACGACTCGCAATGAGTTCCGGCTGCCGACGATCGCCGTCCTCGACCTTCGCGTGCAGCGCGACTTGCCGTTCGGCGACCGCCGGGTGCAGCTGATCTGGGAGGCGTTCAACCTCTTCAATCGCGACAACATCAACGGCGTGAACACCGCGCTCTACGGCGTCACGGGGACGACGCTGACGACCAACGGAACGTTCCAGCGGCCGACGAGCAGCTTCGGCGAGCGAATCATGCAGCTCGCGGTCAAGGTGGTGTTCTAAGAAAACTTCAGACTTCGAAGTTCAAACTTCGAACTTTCGAACCTCCGGCTGGGTCTTAGGCGCTCGACGCGATCCGGTCGAGCGCCTCATAGAAGGGCTGATGCTCAGGCCCGAGTGAGTCGTAGAAGTCGGAATCCAGGTCAACGAACGGATCCCACTCTGCCCGGGTGTTGCCGGATCGCGCGTTCAGCCGGTCAACGCGATCGTCCTGGCGGCGGGGATACGGTGTTCCGAAATAAGCCATCGCCCGGTCCAGGATGGCCCCCGTCTCCGGGAGTCCGATCGTGCGAAACGCGGCTGCCGCCTCCGGTGCCAGGACACCGGTGGGGTTCATGAAGAATTGATGCAGGCCGCCGTTCGAAACCTCGGACTCACAGAAATGCGCGGCGAACAGCGTCTGAACGACCGTCGGCGCCGCCGCGAACGTTGCCAGAAACTCTTCAGGCCCGTTATAGATGTCAATCCGATCCCAATAGGGTTCGAGAACACTCCAATATCCGGCAGCGCCTGAGTCGTTTGAGGGCGTCATGATCGGGTCGGACCTTCCGGCTCTCCAAGTGTGATGGCCACCTTCCCGCGCGCGTGCCCCTGGCCGAGATACCGGATCGCCTCGGGAACCTCTCTCAATGGATAGCGCCGGTCGATGACCGGTGTGACGGTCCCGGTTTTCAACAGATCGCCGATGAATACCAGGTCGTCCGTGCTGCCTCTCGTCATCATCATCGCCAGTTCCTGACTGACAAAGCGTGACAACAGCGGCGCGATGATCGCACGGGCCAGAGTCCCGATCATCCATCGGCCGCTTCGTCCTCCCACGCACACATATCTGCCCTTCGGCGTCAGCACACGCCGGACGGCCGAGAGTGAATGATTGCCGATACAGTCCAGAATCAGATCGTAGCGAGGTGCGGATTCCGTGAAATCCTCGTGCCTGTAGTCGACAACGTGACCGGCGCCGATCGACCGGACCAGGTCTGCATTCCCCGAGCTGCAAACCCCCGTCACGTCTGCGCCGAACGACTTCGCGATCTGGACCGCAAAGGTCCCGATGCCTCCCGCGGCGCCGTTGATCAGCACCTTCTCTCCCGCCTGGATCCGTCCCTGGTTACGGAGACCCTGGAGCGCGGTCAGCCCGGCGGTCGCCACCGACGCCGCGTGCTCGAACGTGACGTTGCCCGGCTTCATCGCCAACGCACGCTCCGCTGTGCACGCGCATTCCGCAAAGGCACCGGTGCACCAGCCGAACACACCATCGCCAGGCTTGAATCGCGTCACGTTCGCGCCAATCGCCGCGACCTCGCCCGCGAAATCGGTGCCGAGTCGAACGTCCTTCGGTTCGCGCAGCCCGGTCATCATCCGGATGAAGTACGGCTCGCCTTTCGTGAAGTGCCAGTCGCGTGGATTGAGGGACGCCGCGCGGATGTCCACGAGGACGTCGTCGGCACCCGGCGTCGGCAGCGGCGCTTCCGCATACACGAGTACGTCGGGTGGCCCGTAGCGGCGGCGAAGAATGGCCTTCATCAGAAGGTTCTCGACCCCGGACGCGGATGCCGCGCATTATAGGTGCGGTCGTCTCCAGGAGTTTTCCGATGTCGAACGACGCGCCAAGCCGCCGGACCTTCAATCACGCGGTAGGTGCCGCAGCCGCCGGCACCGCGATCCAGCAATTGCTCGGGCCCGCCTTGCCGCCTGCCGGCGCGGCGTCGCCGCAACAGGCGGCTGCGCCGGGAAGCGAAATCTGCGGGATGAGCGCCGTCGAGCTGACGGAGCTTCTCCGCAAAAAGCAGCTCTCGGCGCGCGAAGTGATGACGGCGCATCTGGCGCAAATCGAGCGCATCAACCCGCGGGTGAACGCGATCGTGACCCTCGTCGCCGATCGCGCGATGGCCGACGCGGCCAAAGCCGACGAGGCGATGGCGAAGAGCGGCGCAGTGGGCGTGCTCCATGGACTGCCCGTCGCGCATAAGGATCTCGTAGAGACCGCCGGCATTCGCACCACCTACGGCTCGCCGTTCTACCGCGACAACGTCCCGGCGCGCGACGCGCTCATCGTCACGCGCATCCGCGCGGCCGGGGCGATCACCGTCGGCAAGACGAACACGCCGGAGTTCGGCGCGGGATCCCAGACGTTCAACACGATCTTCGGCGCGACGCGCAATCCGTACGATCTGACGAGGACGTGCGGCGGCAGCAGCGGCGGCGCGGCCACGGCCGTCGCGTGCCGGATGCTGCCGATCGCCGACGGCAGCGATACGGGCGGATCGCTCCGCAACCCGCCGGCGTTCTGCAACGTCGTCGGGCTGCGTCCGTCGCCTGGCCGTGTGCCCAATGAGTCGAGCTCATGGTCCCCGCTCTCGGTGAGTGGGCCGATTGCGCGCAGCGTCGCCGATGTTGCGTTGTTCCTCAGTGCGATCGCCGGAGCCGACCGACGGAGTCCCCTCTCGATCGACGAAGACCCGGCGCGCTTTCGTGCTCCGCTGGGCAAGGACTTCAAAGGCGTGCGCGTCGCCTGGTGGCGCGGCCTCGGCGGGATCCCGTTCGAAGCCGAGATCCGCCGGGTCGTCGACGCCAATCGAAAGGTCTTCGAGGCTCTAGGCTGCATCGTGGAGGAGGCCGAGCCCGACTTCAGCGACGTGGGCGAAGCATTTCCACTGCTCCGCTTCGTGGCCAATCACTCGCGATATTCGGCGCTCATTCGCCAGCGGCCGGAGTGGGTCAAGGACACGATGATCAAGTACGAAGTCGAGCAGGCGGAACGGACTCGAGGTGCAGATATCAGCCGCGCGCTTACGCGTCAGTCGCAAATGTTCGAGCAGAGTCGGCTGTTCTTCGAGCGCTACGCGTTTTTCATGCTGCCGGTCACGCAGGTCGAACCGTTCGAC
>JBLNGH010000494.1:0-5072 GCA_050264575.1 Acidobacteriota bacterium
GATCGCGCACCGCAGCGTGCTCGGCGTTGACGTCTGTCTCAATTCCCTGCAGCTCGCGCACGATTTCAAGGTCGCCAACACCCTCGATCGCGCGACGTTCGCGCAGATGAATCTGTTCAAGCCGGCATTGAAGGACGGATTCTTCGAGGTCGTGATCAGCAACGGCGTGCTCCATCACACGGGAAACTGCCGCGAAGCCTTCAAACGCGTCGGACGCCTCGCGCGGCCGGGCGGGTACCTCGTGATCGGCCTGTACAGCGCCTACAGCCGGAGCTTTCATTACGCGCGGAAAGCGCTGTTTCGATGGACGGGCGTCACGAGCCGCTGGCTCGATCCGCATCTGGCGCGCCTCGGGACGCGCGGAAAGCGCGAGGCGTGGTTCCAGGATCAGTATTGCCACCCGCACGAAAGCGCCCATACGATCGACGAGGTTCTCGGCTGGCTCGACGAGGACGGCTTCGACTTCATCAATTCGATCCCGAAGCCTCGCGGAGGCGTCGAGCTCGGCACGCACGAGCAGATGTTCGCCCCGCGCGATCCTGGCACCGCCGTCAGCCGCTTCATGAGCCAGGTCGCCAGCATCGGCAGCGGATATCGCGAAGGCGGGTTCTTCATCGTCATCGGCCGGCGGCGGGACTCGAGGAGCGCAGCATGATCGACCCGGAGCTGCCGGAAGAAACGGCGAGCGTCGACGCGCGGATGCTGCGGCAATTTGCCGGGCTCTGGCTGCTCGTGTGGTCGGGACTGGCCGCGTGGCAGTGGTCCCACGGACACTCGACGAGGGCCATGGTGCTCGGCGCCGTGGCGCTCGCGTTCGGTCCGATCGGCCTCTTGAAGCCGGAGGCCATCCGGCTGGTGTTCACCGGGCTGATGGCGCTGACGCGGCCGATCGGGATCGTCATGACCCGCGTCGTGCTCGCCGTGGCGTACTACCTGCTGTTCACGCCGCTGGCGCTCGTGTTCAGACTGATCGGGCGTGACGCGCTGGCGCTCAAGCGCCGCAGCGACGCACGGACGTACTGGGCGCCGCGCACCGGAACCCAGGAGCCTCGCCGATATCTTCGTCAGGTGTAGTCGTCAAGGAGCTGACATGTCGCAACAGCCACTCTCCGAGTTCGAGAAGGTCACGCAGGAGAAGACCGCCAACAACCTGCTGACTGACTTCACGTATTTCCTGCGACGCAGCAAGAAGTGGTGGCTCGTGCCGCTGCTCTTGTCGCTCGGGGTCCTCGGCGGGCTGATGCTGCTCTCGCACACGGCCGCGGCGCCGTTGATCTACACGCTCTTCTGACCGGCGGCGTCGACCACCGAACGATCCCGATGTCGCGACTTCGACAACTCGGCGGCGCCATACGCTATTTGTGGCTGATGGCGGGGATCACGCTGCTCTTCCTCCTGGCGATCGAAGGGCTCGCCACGGTGGCGCTCACCATTCACAATCGATGGAAGTATCCGCCGGGCGACACGCGCCTCAAGGCCGATGCGTACGGGAACGCCCCCTGGGTGTCGGACTACTACACCGCGTTCCATCGCGGACGGGACGAAATGCGATGGATGTCGTACGTCTACTGGCGACGGCGGCCGTGGCAAAGCCCGTACATCAACGTCGACGAGCGGGGCATCAGGAAAACGACGTCGAGCGCCAAGGACGGAACGGTCACGATTTTCATGTTCGGCGGCTCGACGATGTGGGGATCCGGCGCCAGGGATGAATACACAATCCCGTCAGTCCTCGCCCGGGAACTCGAGCGCAAGGGGATCTCCGCAACGGTCGTCAACTACGGCGAGACCGGTTGGGTCAGCACGCAAGAGCTGATTGCCCTCGAGCTCGAGCTCCGCCAGGGCCGTCGTCCGGACCTCGTGGTGTTCTACGACGGCATCAACGACACGTACACCGCGTTCCAGCAGGGCGTCGCGGGCATTCCCCAGAACGAGTTCAACCGCGTGACCGAGTTCAACTTCATGCAGAAGTCGGTCAAAGAGCGGCTGGGGATCATCGGACGCGACGCGGCCGATCGGCTCTCGACCCGGAAGCTGTTCGAGCTGTTCCAGTCGGACGTCAACAAAGGCATCGGCGTGAAGCTCGACGAAGCCGCGCCCGGCTTCAGCATGGGCGCGCCCGAAGCGGCCCGGCTGGCCGGTCAGGTCATCGACACGTACGTCAGCAACGTGGAGCTCGTGAACCTTCTTGCCGAGCACTATCACTTCAAGCCGCTCTTCTACTGGCAGCCGTCGGTGACCGATAAGCCGCAGCTCACGGCGTATGAAAAGGAGCTGCTCGTGGACATGCAGCCGACGCTGCGGTTCTTCGAGCAGACGAATCAGACGTTCCGCGATCGCCGCCTGGATCAGCCCGGTCCCGGCCGGGTGCGCGATCTGTTGTCCGCGTTTTCGGAAACCTCGGCGCCGATGTTCATCGACCGGTTTCACCTCGGCGAGGCCGGAAACGAGGCGATCGCCAGGCTGATGCTGCCGGACGTCCTCGCTCAAATCGATCAACTCGCGGCGGGCAAGGCCGACGGCCCCGCTCATGTCTCCCGGTAAACCATTCGGCCATTCGCGATGATGGCGACCAGAAGCGATCACGCCGCGCCGAGCCTCATCTACTCGCACATTCACCTGTACCGCTCCGCGATGAACCTGCTCTATCTGGGCGGGTATCGCCGCCGGTTCCAGGAGGTGATCGATCAGTTCGAGGACGTTGGATCGGTGTGCGACCTGTGCTTCGGCGATACGGTCATCGCCGACTGGTGCTCGGCGCACGGCGTGCGCTGGACCGGCGTCGATCTCAATCCCCACTTCTGCGCGCGGGCGCGCAAGCGCGGCCATCAAGTGGTCGAGGGCGACCTCCTGTCGGTGCCGCTTCCCCAGGCGGACGTGTTCGTGATGGCCGGATCGCTCTACCACTTCCACGACAAGCTGCCGGCGTTGTTCGACGCGGTCTGGCAGCGGACCGATCGCTGGATCCTGTCGGAGCCGGTCCGCAATCTCTCCTCCGGCGGCGGAATCGTCAGCCGGTGGGCGAAGCGATCCGCGAATCCTGGCGATCGGGACGCGACGTTCCGATACACCGAACGCACGCTGCTCGATGCCCTTCATGAGCAGGAACGGCGTCACGACCTGTCGTGTCGCGTCGTCTCCGTCGACCGCGACATGCTCGTCGTGATGGAGCGCGCCGGTGCCGCGGCGTCCGGCGCGCGACGGAGCGTACGCTAGAATCGCGGCGCAGACACCCGGACCTCTGTATGGAGCTTTCCATCGTCGTCCCCGTGTACAAGAGTGAGGCGTGTCTGCCGGAGCTCGCGCGGCGCGTTCGCGACGCGCTCGCGCCGCACGGGCGCGACTTCGAGCTGATCCTCGTGAACGATGCCAGCCCGGACGGCAGCTGGCAGGTGATCTCGTCGCTCGCCGAGTCCTTTCCGTTCATTGTCGGCATCAACCTGCGCAAGAACGTCGGGCAGGACAACGCGATCATGGCCGGCCTGCATCACGCCGCGGGCGAGGCCGTGGTCATCATGGACGACGACCTGCAGCACGATCCGGTCGACATCCCGGCGCTCTGCCGCGCCCTCCGCGGCGGCGCCGACGTCGTCTACGCGGCGTTCGAGCAGAAACGCCAGGCGCTGTGGAAGAACCTCGGCAGCTGGTTCAACGATCGCGTGGCCGTGATCGTGCTCGGCAAGCCGAAGCACGTCTACCTCTCGCCGTACAAGGCCCTGCGCCGCGAGATGGTGGACGAGATCGTCAAGTACGACGGCCCGTTCACCTACGTCGACGGGATCATCTTCAACATCACGTCGAACATCACGCAGGTTCCGGCGACGCACCATACGCGATTTGCCGGACGGAGCAATTACAACCTGCTGCGGTCGATCCGCGTCTGGCTGAAGCTCGCGACGGGCTTCTCGGTCATTCCGCTGCGAATCGCGACGATCATCGGCGGCATCATCTCGTTCTGCTCGTTCCTCGCCGCGACGTTCTTCGTCATTCAAGCGCTGGTGCTGACGAAGATTCCCGAAGGTTATCCGTCGCTGATCGTCACGCTGTTCTTCCTCGGCGGCATGCAGTTGATGGGCCTGGGCGCCGTCGGCGAGTACGTCGGGCGGATCTTTCTCACGCAGAACAAGACGCCGCAATTCACGGTCAAGAACATCGTGCGGCATGAAGCAGGCAGCCGACGGGAGGCGCACGCCGACCGGATAGTCGAGTGGCGCTGACCGCCGGACGCGGCGGCGGACCGCGCACGGCGGGGGTGCTGGCCGTGTGCGCAGTCGTCCTCGCGCCGACGCTCGCGTTTCGCATGGGCGTCGATCAAGGCGTCTTCGCATACATGGGAGCGGCGCTGCTCAAAGGCAAGTGGCCGTATCTCCAGACGTGGGAGAGTGACTTTCCCGGTCTTGTCTTTCTGCAGGCCGGAGAGATTCTCGTCTTCGGGCGGAGCGGCGTCGCGTTCCGATTCTTCGATCTGCTCGTTCAGCTCGCCAGTGCGTACCTGATTTTCCGCATGGCGACGCGGACCGGCGGCCGCGTCGCGGGCCTCATCGCCGCCGTGCTCTTCTGCCTGATCTATCAGGGGTATGGCCCCTGGAATACCGCGCAACGTGACGGATTCGGGCTGCCGTTCATCCTCGCCGGGTTCTGGCTCTACTTCACGGCCGAGCGCCGCCAACCGGTCCTGACCGCCGCGTTCATCGGTCTGGGACTTGGCGTGGCGTTTCTGATCAAACCGACGCTGCTCGCTCTCTCCCTCTTTTACGCGCCGCTCGTCAAGCACCTGCGCTCGCGCCGGGGCTTCACGCTCGCCGCGACTGCCGCGGCCGCTTTGATTGCGCCGGCCGCAGTTGTCATCGCCGCCTACTGGGTCGCCGGCGGGTTGACCGAAATGTATGAAGCCTGCGTGGCCTACCAGAGCATCTATACCGCCCGACTGCGCGGGACGGCGCCGTTCTGGACGATTTGGCCGCAGCGCGCCGGGCAGTTGGGGCTGAACGCCTGGGTCCTCCTTTTGGCCTATGTCCCATTTCTGTTCTGGCGTCACGACCGTGAAGCGCGCCTGATGTTGTGGCTCGGCT
>JBLNGH010000495.1:0-17177 GCA_050264575.1 Acidobacteriota bacterium
GGTTCAGCGCGGCGCCGTCTCCGACGAGCTGGTGCCGTGTTTCGAGCGCCGATCGAAGCGTGCGATTCTCGCGCCGCAGGGTCCCCAGCTCGAGCCCTTCGCGCACCGCGTCCAGCACGTAGTCCTTCGACAGCGGTTTTTCGATGAACCGGAACGCGCCCAGCCGCCCGGCTTCGAGAGCGGTCGACGCCGTACCGTGCGCCGACACCATTACCACCGGCAGCGTCTCGTTCATGCCGCGCAGCCGGCTCAGCACTTCGAGCCCGTCGAGGCCCGGCATCTTGATGTCGAGAAAGACGAGGTCGGGATTCTCGCGCTCCGCGAGCGTGAGGCCTTCCTGGCCGGACCCGGCCGTGAGGCACTCGTGCCCTTCGTATTCCAACGTCATCCGCATCGTGTCGCGGATGGCGGGCTCGTCATCGATGACGAGGATCCGGGCCTTCATGGAACCGAATCAGGGATGATAGTGACGATCGTCCGCGCGTCGGCCAACTGGTCGTAAATCATCACCGCGACCGTCGCGCCCGGCGGAAGTGACGCGAGGATCGCCTGGTATTCCGCCACGCTGGCGACGCGATGCCGGTTGATCTCGAGCAGCACGTGACCGGCGCGGATGCGGGCGAGCCGCGCGGGACCCGCGGAATCGACGTCGACAATGAGCACACCCTGCAGATTCGACGGAATCTGCTGACGGGCCATCGTCGCCGCATCCAATTCCTTCACGCTGATGCCGAGCGGCCCCATCTCACTGGAGCCTGCCGGCCGTACCTCGCGGGAAATCTGCGTGCGTGTGCGCGTCGACGGCGGCAGTGGACGTTCGGTCAGCTTCAACGGAATTTGCCTGGTGGCCCCATCGCGCCACACGTCGAGCGTCGCAAGTGTGCCAGGCTGCCGGCCCGCGATGTACCGGATGAGATCCTCGTCCGACCGGATCTGCCGGCCGTCGGCAGCGACGATGACGTCGTACGGCCGCAGCCCGGCCCGGTCCGCCGGGGTGCCGGGATTGACATCCTGCACGAGAGCGCCCCGCTCCGGATCGAGCGCGAGCGCGCGGTGCAAGCCCGGCGTCAGGTCCGTCAGTCCCACGCCGATGAACCCGCGCGCCACGCGGCCGTTTTCGCGAAGCTGCGGCAGGATGGCCACAACCTGACCGATCGGAATGGCGAAGCCGATGTTCGACGCCTGCGCGCTGATCGCCGTCGTCATCCCGACGACCTGGCCGCGGCTGTTGATCAGCGGGCCGCCGCTGTTGCCGAAGCTGATCGCGGCGTCCGTCTGGATGAACGCGTCGAGGCTCTGATCGAACAGCTTCCGGCCGAGAAAGCTGACGACGCCAACCGTCACCGAGTGGACGTACCCGAGAGGGTTGCCGATCGCGCACACCCATTCGCCGACGCGGAGCGTGTCGGAGTCGCCGAGCGGCGCCACCGGCAACGGGCCGGTGACTGCGATGCGCAGCAACGCGACGTCGATGGCCGGATCGACGCCGACCAGATCGGCTCTGAACGAGCGGCCGTCGCCGAGCGTGATCGTGATGCGGTCAGCGCCTTCGACCACGTGGAAATTGGTCAGGATGAACCCGGCCGGGTCGATGATGAAGCCGCTGCCGGAGCCTTCGTGCGGCGCGCCCGGATCCTCGCCGATGTCGCGGCGCCAGCGCGGCGCCGTGCGCCCGCGCGGATCTGTCCCGCGAGACGCCGCGTCCACGTTGACGACGGCGGCGTTCATGCGCGCGGCCACCGCGGCAAAATCGATCGGCTGTCCGGCTGCATCGGGCGATGTCGCCGGTGCCGTGGCCGCGGGCATCGTCACCGGCGCGCTCGTCGCGCCCGACCGCCCGCGCAGCACGTCGGTTCCGCCGGCGGGCCGGGTGCCGGCCGCGACGACGCCGAGCAGGAAGCTGACGATCGCGGTCAGCGCGATGTATCCAGCCGTCTGTCGCGTCATCGGCACAGACCCCAGGAAGTCACGGGCATCACGTATTCGTCTCTTTTCTCATTATAAGTGCGAGAAAAGCGGCTTCGTCGATCTCGCGCACGCCAAGCGCGCGCGCTTTGTCGAGCTTGCTGCCGGCATCGCGGCCGAGCACGAGCCCACTGGTTTTTCGGCTGATGGAGCCGACGACTTTGCCCCCGAGTCTTACGATTGCGTCAGCGGCGTCCTCGCGGCTCATCGACTCCAACGTTCCGGTGATCACAAATGTCTGTCCGGCAAGAGGCAGATCGGCGTGAGTCGCCGGTTCGGCGCTCTCATCCACCATCCGGACGCCTGCCGCCGCGAGCCGGTCGATTACCGCCGCGTTGGTCGGCTCGTCGAGAAACGTGCGGACCGCTTGCGCGACGACGGGTCCGATATCGGGCACCACCTGCAAGGCCTCGATTGAGGAGGCCCGCAAGGCGTCCATCGACCGAAACGCGCGTGCGAGCGCCCGCGCGCCGCCCTCGCCGACGTGGCGGATGCCAATCGCATGGAGGAGACGTGACAACTCGCGATCGCGGCTGGCGTCGATCTCGGCGATGAGGTTGGACGCGGATTTCTTGCCCATGCGCTCGAGCGCCGCGAGTTGATCGGCGGTCAGCGCGTACAGGTCGGCGTAGTCCTTGACCAGGCCCGTCGAGACGAGCTGATCGATGAGCGACTCACCCAGGCCATCGATGTTCATCGCTCGACGCGAGGCGAAGTGTTCGAGGCCGCGGCGGATGCGCGCCGGGCACGACGCGTTTTCGCAGCGCCACACGACCTCTTCCTCAGGCCTCACAAGGTGGCTGCCGCAGAACTTGCACGTCGTGGGCATCTGCCATTTCGGCGGATCGCCTTCTCGGGCTTCCAGCACCGGACCGAGCACTTTCGGGATGATGTCGCCGCCCTTTTCGATGCGCACGAGATCGCCCTCGCGGATGTCACGGCGCGCGACCTCCTGCTCGTTGTGCAGCGTGGCCATCTGCACGGTCGTGCCGCTCAGCCGGACGGGCTCGAGCACCGCAAACGGCGTGACCGCCCCGGTCCGGCCGACGTTCGTGTCGATCTTGATCAGCCGCGTCACCGCCTGCTCGGCCGGAAACTTGAACGCGACGGCCCAGCGCGGGAACTTGGCGGTCGTTCCAAGCTGGCGGCGCAGCGCCAGATCGTCGAGCTTGACGACGACGCCGTCCGTTTCGAAGTCGAGCGCGCGCCGCTCGTCGCGCCAGCGCCGGCAGAAGGCAACGAGCGCGTCGAGCCCGGCGCACTTCGCCCAGTGCTCTTCGACCGGACAGCCCCACGTCGAAAGCTGCCGCAGCGATTCGCTGTGGCTCTTCACTGGCGGCTCCGTGCCCGCCGGCACGACGATCTGGTACACGTAGGCACGCAGGCCGCGCTTCGCGACCGCGCGCGAGTCGAGCGTCCGCAGCGCGCCGGCTGCGGCGTTGCGTGGATTTGCGAAGGTCGGCAATCCCCCCTGTTCGCGCTCGTCGTTCATGCGCAGGAACACCGCGCGCGGATAGTAGATCTCGCCGCGTATCTCCATCCGCGACGGCGTCCCACCAGACAGCGCAGGAGGAATCGCCGGAATGACCCGCACGTTCGACGTGACGTTCTCACCACGGATGCCGTCACCGCGCGTCACGCCGCGGATCAGGCGTCCGTTTTCGTAAGTGAGCGCCAGGCTGACGCCATCGATTTTGAGCTCGGCGACGTAGTCGAGCGCCGTTTCCGCAGGCCGTCCGAGGGCACGGCACGTTCGCGCGTGGAACTCGGTGAGCTCCTCTTCGGTGTAGGCGTTCTCCAGGCTCAACATCGGCGCGAGGTGCTCGACGGTCTCGAAGCCCTCGGCCGGCCGGCCGCCCACCCGCTGCGTCGGCGAATCCGGATCGCGCAGCTCGGGATGCTCCGCCTCCAGCGCCGCCAGCTCGCGCATCAGCGCGTCGAACTCGGCGTCGGTGATCTCCGGATTGTCCTGAACGTAATAGCGCTCGTTATGGTGCTGGATGAGCGCGCGGAGTTCGGTGATGCGGTCGGCGGGCGTGGACATCTGTCGCAGTCAGGCCAAGGCCGATGGCCGAAGGCCCGAGGATCGTGATCAGCTGCAAAACCTGCTTCGGCCTGCGGCCTTCACCGATCCCTACTTAACACATAGTCCGTAAGCGCCAGGAGGCCGTCGCGTTCGGCGGAAGCCGGAAACGCCGCGACGAGATGCTGCTTCGCGCGCTCGCCGTAGCTGACGGCGCGCTCGAACGCCGCCTCGACCGCGCCGTGCCTGGCGAGGAGATCCTTGATCGTCCGCCAGGTCTCGGCGCTGATGTCGCCGTCGGCGACCACCCGCTGGATGAGCGCGGCGACGTCCGGCCCGGTCCGCTGGAGCAGCAGGATGACGGGCAGTGTGACCTTCCCTTCGCGGAGGTCGCCGCCAATGGGCTTGCCCAGCGCCGATTCTTCCGCGGTGTAATCCAGCACATCGTCGACGATCTGAAACGCGATCCCGAGGTTGAAGCCGTAGTCGCGGAGGGCGGTCCGCTGTTCCGGGCTGCAGCTGCCGAGGAGGCCGCCGATTTCGGCACAGCCCGAGAAGAGAAACGCGGTCTTGCGGCGCATGATCTCGAGGTGCTCGTCCTCGGTGATCGTCGCGTCGCCGGTCTTGGTCAGCTGGTACAGCTCCCCTTCGATCATCCGCAGGGTGACCTCGCAGAGCAGGCGGACGACCTCGAGCGTGTCCTGCGTCAGCGCCATGGCCATCGAGCGGATGTAGAGGTAGTCGCCGAGGAGGACGGTCAGATCGCTGCCCCACCGCGAATGCGCGGTCAGCCGGCCGCGGCGGGTGTGCGCGCCGTCGATGATGTCGTCGTGGACGAGCGTGGCCGTGTGGATGAACTCGACGACGGCCGCGTTCAGGATCGCGCGCTCGCCGGTATAGCCGCACAGCCGCGCCGCCATGAGCAGGACCGCGGGGCGTACCCGCTTGCCGCCGCTCATCTGGACGTACTTCCCCATCTGCGGAATCAGCTCGACGCGCGACTCGAGATGGCGCGCGAACTCGCGCTCGACGCGCTCGAGCGCCTCGCGGACGGGCTCGAAGATCTCAGCGAGACCCGGAACAGAGGCCGCCGCGGATTTCACGGGAAGTGGTCTCGCCTGAAGGCTCACGCTGACAAAACCTGCGGGCATCAGACCATAGGTTTCGCTGGAGTGTCAACGCGGCGACCCGATGAACGCGTGGAAATTCGCCGCTACGCGCGCGCTCATTCGATCGGACGCTTGCGATCGCAAAGCGGCGAGATGATGCAGAGTCTCCGCCACCCACGCCGGCTCGTTGCGCTTGCCGCGATGCGGGACCGGCGCGAGAAACGGCGCGTCGGTTTCGACGAGCACGCGATCGTCGGGGACGAACGCCGCCACGTCGCGCAGCGTGCCGGCCTTCGGAAACGTGAGGATCCCCGCCAGCGAGATGTAGAAGCCCAGGTCGAGGGCGCGACGCGCCTCCTCGGTCGTGCCGCTGAAGCAGTGCATGACGGCGCGCACAGCGCCGCCGCCCGCCTCGCGCAGCACCGCCAGCGTGTCGTCGGTCGCTTCACGCGTGTGAATCACGACCGGCTTGTCCATCGCCACCGCGAGCGCCACTTGCGCCGCGAACACTTCGCGCTGGACGTCACGCG
This sequence comes from Acidobacteriota bacterium, assembly GCA_050264575.1. Taxonomy (GTDB): domain Bacteria; phylum Acidobacteriota; class Vicinamibacteria; order Vicinamibacterales; family SCN-69-37; genus DASQFI01. The sequence continues at coordinate 5,628 of JBLNGH010000495.1, forward strand.
GAGAGAAATCGTAGTGATAATCGAGGCCGATTTCGCCCACCGCCACGGCGTCCGTGGCGCCAACAGCCGCCCGCGTCACCGCCGCCGCATCCGTCCCCCGGCCCGCATACGCGTGCGCGCGGTGCGGGTGCACCGCCGCCGCAAACCGGACCGCCGGCCACGCGGCCCGTACCCGCTCAGCCCGCGCCAGCTCGTCGGCCTCGTCGGCCGACAGGATGCACAGCGCGGCCGACACGCCCGCGGCCTGCGCGCGCTGGACGACGTCAGGAAGGTCGGATGTAAACGCTTCGTCGGCGAGATGGCAATGAGAATCGATCACCGTACGCGCGTCCCCGGCGACGGCGGCAGATCGAACGCGACGAGAATCGGCTTGCCGCCTTCAGGGCTCGCCGCCAGGACCATTCCGTTCGACTCGATCCCCATGAGCTTCGCCGGCTTCAGGTTGGCGACGATGGCGACATGGCGGCCGACGAGCGCGTCCGCTTCATAGGCTTCGGCAATCCCCGCCACAATCGTGCGCTGCTCGGTTCCGAGATCGATGTTCATCTTCATCAGCTTCTTGGAATTCGGCACGCGCTCGGCGGCGGTCACCCGCGCCACGCGCAAATCGATCTTCATGAACTCGTCGATGGTGATGCGGCCATCGACGGCGGCGGCCGCGGCCGGCACCGGCGCCGCGGGAGGCGAGGGTGGCTGAGGCGCGGGTTCCGGCTTGGGTTGTTCAGTCACGCTTGGCTCCTTCGTTGTCACGACGATCTCATCATCTGGCGGTTCGAGCCGCGGCCACAAGGCGTCCTTGCGATGCAGGAACCGCTCGCCGCTGCGCACGAACGCCGCGTCCCGATCGAGGTGAAGCGGTCGCTCGCCGCCCGGCGGCGCGCCCACGCGTCGAAGAATCTCGTCGCCCGATCCGGGCATCACGGGTCCCAGCAGGATCGCCGCCACCCGCAGCGCTTCGTTCGCGGTCCAGAGCACCTCGTCGAGCGCCGGCTGGCCGTCCGGCCGCTTGGCCAGCGACCACGGCTCGCTCGCGGCAATGTACTCGTTGGTCGCGTCGACGATCCGGAAGGCCTGGCGGCAGGCGGCGTCGAGCGAGAACCGATCCATGACCTCGCGGTACTCGCGCACACACTGTTCCACGACAATCGTCATCGCCTCGTTCGGCGGGACCGCCTGCAGCTTGCTCTTGCGGTAGCGCTCGGCCATCGCCGTCACGCGATTGACGAGATTGCCCAGGTTGTTCGCGAGATCGACGTTGTACTTCTCCTCAAATCGGTCCCAGGTGAAGTCGCCGTCCGATCCGAACACGATCTCCTTGGCCAGGTAGAGCCGCAGCGGATCCGGTCCGAACCGGTCGGCGGCATCCAGCGGGTCGAGCACATTGCCGAGCGACTTGCTGAGCTTCTGCCCCTTCGTCAGCACCCAGCCGTGGCCAAAGACCTGCCGCGGCGGCGCCTCGCCCGCGCTCATCAGCATCGCCGGCCAGACGACACAGTGGAATCGTGTGATGTCCTTGCCGACGAGGTGGAGATCCGCCGGCCACCATTTGTCGAAAAGCGCCTGGTTCTGCCCGTACCCGACGGCCGACGCGTAGTTGATCAGCGCGTCGTACCACACGTACACGACGCTCGACGGATCGAACGGCACCGGGATTCCCCAGTCCTGCCCCGCCCGGCTGACCGAGATGTCCTCGAGCCCCGCCTCGAGGAGCCGCAGCATCTCGTTCCGCCGTGATTCCGGCACGACGAACTCGGGTTGATCCTCGTAGAACTGCAGCAGCCGATCGCGATAGGCGGACAACCGGAAGAAGTAATTCTTTTCCTTGATCCATTCCGGCTTGCGCAGATGGATCGGACACAAGCCGTTCTCCAGATCCTTTTCCTGCTTGAACGCCTCGCACGAAATGCAGTACCACCCTTCGTACACGCCGTCGTAGACGTCGCCCGCGGCGCGGGATCGCTCAAGGAGCGTCTGCACAGCGGTCCGGTGGCGCGTCTCGGTCGTGCGGATGAAGTCGTCGAACGAGATGTGCAGGCGCGCCCAGACCGAGCGGAACTCGGATTCCATGCGGTTGCAGTACTCGACGGGATCGAGCGACAAGTCGCGCGCTTTCCGGTAGACGTTCTGCGAGTGCTCGTCATTCCCCATGACGAAGTGCACGTCGTATCCGGCAAGCCGCTTATAGCGCGCGATGATGTCGGCGGCGATCTTCTCGTAGGCCGTCCCGAGATGCGGCTTGTTGTTGACGTAATCGATGGCGGTCGTGAGATAGAAGCGCACGAGTCATTTTATCCACGCCCGCAGCGCCTCTGCCTGGACCACCTTCACCGGACGGCCCGTTGCGGTGGCGACGCGCACGCAATCCTCGAATTCAGGAGCGGCATTGACGATTTCCCCGCGGCGCGTGGCCACCTTGACGCGCACGGTTCCCCCGGTCACGGCGACGTCGACCCACTTCCGATCGAGCGTCTCGCGCCACATCTCCTGGAACCGCACGCCCAGCGTGGTCGTCTCGCGAAAGACGAGATCGCAGAGGGCCTCGCGTTTGTCCGGCGGCGCGAGCACCGTCAGCAGCGTGCCCGGACGTCCCTTTTTCATCTGCGCCGCCGTGAGAAACACATCGAGCGCGCCGGCCGCAAACAGGCGATCGCTGACCGGACCGAAGAGCTGCGGGCTCATGTCGTCGATCTCGCATTCGAGCTGGACGATCGTTTCGACGTCCGGCGGCGCGGCGGATGCCGAGGTGCGTTCGCCGATCACGACCCGCAGGACGTTCGGCACCTTCCCCAAATCGCGGGTGCCCGCGCCATAACCGATGCGCTCGACCGTCATGGCCGGCATCGGTCCATAGGCGCGCGCGTACGACGAGACGATCAGCGCGCCGGTCGGCGTCAGCAGCTCGGCCTCAATGCCGCTGCTGTAGACGGGCGCGCCCGCGAGGAGCCGCAAAGTCGCCGGCGCGGGCACCGGGAAGACTCCGTGCGCCATTTCGACCATCCCGCCGCCGACGTTCAGCGGCGAGGCGACGATGTCGTCGATGCCGAACCATTCGAGCGCGAAGACCGCGCCGACGATGTCGACGATCGAATCGACGGCGCCGACTTCATGCAGGTGGACGTCGTCGATCGACATGTTGTGGATGGCCGCTTCGGCCTCGCCGATGCGGCGGAACAACTCGATCGCGCGGGCCTTTCCCGCGGCACTCAACGCCGAGTGCCCGATGAGATGGCTGATCTCCGCAAGGGATCGATGCTCGTGGCTGTGCAGCTGATCGTGCCCGCCATGATGATGGCCGTGATGGTGCTCAGGATTCTTCCCGGAGCCATGGTCATGATGCTGGTCCCGATGACCATCGTCGTGGCCGGCAGCCGCGACGAGATCGACGTGGGTCGCGGTGATGCCCGCGCGAACGACCCTGGTCGCCTTCAGCTGATGGCCGACGCCCAGGCTGCCGAGCGCCTGCGTCAGCGCCGCGATCGGCAGGCCCGCATCGAGCAGCGCGCCGAGCACCATGTCGCCCGCCGCGCCCGCAAAGCAGTCGAAGTACATCACCCGTGCCATGGGCCCCATCCTGACTCTTTCATCGAGCAGTAATGCGTATCCGCAAGAATGACATGATCGACGACGTCGATGCCCAGCACGCGTCCGGCCGCGACCAGGCGCCGGGTCAGGTCGAGATCGTCGCGGCTCGGCGTCGGATCGCCGGACGGGTGATTGTGAAACAGGACGAGCGCGGCGGCGCCGGCAATCGTCGCCTCGCGAAACACGTCGCGTGGATGCGCCAGGCTGGCATCGACCGACCCCACCGAAATCAGCTGCGTGCGGACGAGGCGGAGGCGGGTGTCGAGCATCATCACGCCGAAGCGCTCGACCGGGTGCGCGCCGAATTGCGGCAGCAGAAACAGGGCCGCGTCGCGCGGCGTCAGAAATCGCGGCCGCGCGCGTGGCGAGAGCAGCAGCGTCCGCCGCCCGAGCTCCACCGCAGCCAGGACGCGGGTCGCGAGCGCACGGCCGACGCCTGGCACCTGCGTGAGGTGCTCCGCTGTGAGACGCGTCAACCCGTGCGTCCCTCCCGCGGCCGTCAGCAGCCGGTTGGCAATCGCGAGCGCGCTGGCGCCAGCCGTCCCGTGGCCAATCACGATCGACAGGAGCTCGTTGTCTCCGAGCGCAATCACGCCGGCCCGTTCGAGCTTCTCGCGCGGCCGATCGCCAAGCGCCAGATCTTGCATACGCTCATCCTTCCGGACCGCCACGCTATACTGGCAGCCCTTGAGGTTCAGGTCCCTGCCTTCGAGGACGAGCCGCCTCGCCTGCTGCGGTTTCCTTCTAGTCGGGCTCTCGATCGGATGCGCCGAGCCGCCGACCAAGGAACGTCACCAGGCCGACGGCGCCGTTGCCGCCGCGAAAGCCGCCGATGCGGCGACCTACGCGCCGGAAACGCTCCATGCCGCCGAAGAAGCGCTGAAGAACTACGATGACGCCGTCGCGCGCGGCGACTACCGGCTCGCGCTCAACTATGCGATCGACGCCCGCGATCGAGCTTACGAGGCGGCCAAGCAAGCAAGTAACGACAAGGCGGCGGCCCGCAGCCAGGCGGAACGCCTCGCCACTGAATTCGAAGTGCTCCTCAAGCGGGCCGACGCGCGCCTCTCCGGCGCCGCCGGACCACGGCCGTCCGCTCAGATCGCGGAGCGGCTGAAGGCGGTGACGAAGTCCGGCCCGGCGCTCTTGCAAGAAGCGCGCTCACGACTGGCGAAGCAGGACTATCGCGGCACGATCAAGCTGCTGACACCGTCCGTGGAAACACTTCGGCACGAAGTCGGCGTGCCGCAGACGTCTCCGCCGCGCCGGGGACGGTGACGCGTTTCACTTTCTGCAACCCGGCCGCTGCCTTTCGATGTCAGGTTTTGCGCGTCACGGCCACCACTCGATTTGGCCGATGACTTCCGCCTCGCCGGTGAGCCAGAGCCCGTCGTTCGACCAGGTGACGCGCTGCGTGCCGCCGGGCGCGATGATTTCGAGCGATCGGTTGGCGCCGCCAAACGCGGCGGCAGCGACGGCGGCCGCGCACGCGCCGGTGCCGGACGCCTGCGTCGGTCCCACGCCGCGCTCCCAAATCAGAATCCGCACACGCTCGGGAGTTTCCACGTCGGCCAGCTCCACGTTGGTGCCGTCGGGAAACAGCGGATGCACCGTCAGCGTCGCGGCGATCGTCCGGAGCCGTTCCTCCGTCGCGGGCCCGAGGACGACGCACTGAGGATTGCCGACGCGCATGACGATCGCGGCGACGGACTGCCCGTCCACGTCGATTCGTTCCTCGCGCAGCTCCTCGACCTGCCCCATCGCCGCCCGGAACATGTACCGATTGCCCTCACGCTCGAGCAGCGTCAACTCCTTCATCCCCGCGTCCGTGCCGATCAGCACGATCTGCCCGAGCTTGAACTTCCGGCGATGCGCGATCCAGGCGGCCGCGCATCGCACGCCGTTGCCCGACAGCTCCGAGAAGCTTCCGTCGGCATTGAACAACCGGCTGCGCGCGCCGGCGCTGTTCTCGGCCAGGACCATCATGCCGTCCGCGCCAATGCCGCTGTGGCGCGCGCACACGCGCCGCGCGAGCGACGGCAGATCGTCGATGCCGACGACGGCGGCGGTCGAGACGAGCAGAAAATCGTTGCCGTGCGCGTGCGCTTTGACGAAGGTGAGGCTGTCTCGCACTATCGATTGTCACTTCTTACAGAACGCCAGCAGATGCCAGCCGAAGCGGCGAACCCAGGCGCGCGGCAGCGCGTTGAACGTGCCCACGAAGACCGCATTGTAGACTGCGCCTTTCCAGCCTTTGTGCAAGCGGCTTTTCACGGGAAACCGCTCGGGAACAATATCGACCGATGAAAACCCGTTGCACAGGGTGCGGAACTCCCCGATCGAATAGCGCTTGAGGACCGGCGCGTCCTCGTGCTCGAGCGGCACCTTCATGACCTTGGAGAGCAACTGAAGCCAGGACACACGGTTGTACACCTGGAACATCGCGGTGCCGCCCGGGCGCAGCACGCGGCGGCACTCGGCGACGACCTGACGGTCGTCGGCGGCGTACTGCACGACGCCGTGGGCGTACACGAAGTCGAAGGTGTTGTCGCGGAACGGCAGCGCCTGGCCGTCAGCCGCGGCGACGCCGGCCGTGAGGCCATGTTGCGTCAGGTTCTCCCGGGTCAGGGCTGCCGCGCGATCGGCCAGGTCCACGCCGAGGACCCGCGCGCCTCCCTGGGCAAATCGCACCACCTCAACTCCGGCGCCACATCCCACGTCTAATACCGCGCGGCCGCGCCAGGCCTTGAAATCGACGAGCCTGAGCAGGTGGTGCAGTTTCTCGAAGTGATAGGCATCCAGGTCGGCGAAGAACTCCGGACTGCCCGGAGGATGCGTGCTGATTTCGAGATCATGAATCCGCGTATTCCAGTACGTCCGGACCGCCGCCGACGTCGTCACGGGCGAATACTATAGGTGACCGCTGCCGTATGCCGAGAGAACTCGACGCTCTCGTCCAGACGAAATACGACGTGCTCGTGATCGGCGGCGGGATTCACGGGTTGTTCGCGGCGTACGACGCGGCCTCGCGAGGGCTGTCGGTGGCGCTCGTCGAGCGCGCGGACTTCGGCAGCGGGCTCTCGTTCAACCATCAGCGGACGCTGCACGGAGGCCTGCGCGCGCTGCAGAGCGGGCGGATTCGCAAGACGCGCCAGCAGATCGCCGAGCGCCGCACGTGGGCGCGCATCGCGCCACACCTCCTGCGGCCGCTCCCATTTCTCGTCGCGACGTCGGGCTGGACGACGCGATCGCGATCGGCTGTCCGGGTGGGTTTCGCGATCTACGACCTCGTCGGCCGCAACCGCAATGCCGGCGTGTCGCCCGAGCTGCACCTGCCGAGAGCGAAGCTCGAATCGGCCGCGGCGACGCAGCGTCTGTTCCCCGGCGCCAACCCGCGGCTGTCCGGCGGGGCGGTCTGGTACGACTATCAGATCCGCCATCCCGATCGGCTGACGTGGACGGTCGCGCTGGCCGCCCGGGAAGCCGGTGCGCGTCTCATCAACTACGTCGAAGCCGTCGGGCCCACCGGCGCGGCGGGCAACGGCGTGCGCGTGCGCGACGTGCTGACCGGCCGGGAAGCCGATCTCGAGACGAAGGTGACGATCGCCGCGGCCGGCAGCAGCCTCAGCGCCGTGCTCGCGTCGTTCGGCATTCAGGGCGGGCCGCCGCTCCTGCGCGCGATGAACATCCTGCTCGATCGGCCCGCAAGGGACATCGCCACGGCGGCGCCGGGATCGAACGGCCGAATGCTGACGGCGGTACCCTCGCAAGGGTACGTACTCGTCGGCACATACCAGTCACAGGAGGCCGTCAACGGCCACGAGCAGGGACCACCGGAACAGGCGATCGATGCCTTTCTGTCCGAGGCGAACGCGGCGTTTCCACGGCTGAGCGCGAAGCGCGAGGACATCCGCCTGGTCCACTACGGCCTCGTGCCTGCCGTCGCGCGCGGGAGCCGGATGGAACTCCTGCCGGATCCGGTGGTGGAGCGGCACAGTGGGGCCGGCGGCTCGCGGCTTATTTCGCTCGTGGGCGTGAAGTACACGACGGCCCGGCGCGCCGCTGAAGACGCCGTCAACGCGGCCTGCCGGGAAATCGGCGGCCATCACCGGCGATCTCGCACGGCGACCACCCCGCTTCCGCATGCGGGGATCGCCGACGTCGAAGGCCGGCTCGTGGAGACGCTGCGCGCGCTGGGCATCGACCTCGATCGCGAGACCATCGACCATCTGACGGGCTGGTACGGGACCGAAGCCTCCGAGGTCGTGCGGCACGCCGTCACGGGCAACCGCCTCGATCGGGTCAGCGATCGCTCGCCGGTCCTCTCTGGTGAGATTTCCTACGCGGCCGAACATGCGGACGCCGTCAGGCTCGCGGACGCGGTGCTGCGCCGCACGCCGCTTGGCGCGGCCGGACATCCCGGCGCCGACGCGCTGGCGCGCGCCGCCGACGTCATGGCCCAGTCGCTGCGATGGTCTGATTCGCGCCGTGCAGAGGAGATTGAAAAGACCTCAGGTGTCTTTTTCCGGAAACCATGAAAAGACACCCGAGGTCCGGTCTTACTGCACCGTGTACGCCTTGAACACCCAGGTGATGCCGCCGGTGAATCCCCAGGTGGGATCGCGCTCGGTGACGCCGATGATCAGCGCGCCGTCGGCGCGGACAGGTCCCCGGGTGAACCGGGCGCCGACACGCGCGATGGAGCTCGTATCGGTGCCGGGAGGCGGCGTGCCCTCGCGCGTGCTCCAGCGCCCGTTGATCTCGCCGACGATCTCGACGCCGGTCGCGACCGCGCGCGCGATTGAAAATCCATAGGTCAGCACGTCGTTCTGCCGATCGCCACGCGTGGGATCGCCGAGAATCCCGAGACCGAAGTTGCCGACCAGGCGCACCGACTGCACGGTCTTGCCGATCGCGAGGCTGGCGTTGAAATCGGTGGTATCGAGACCGAGCCCGCTTTCGTTGCCGGCGTTCGGCAACCGCGTCGAGAAGCGAAGGGCCATCGCCGGGCTCTGGCCGGACTCGGCCAGAAAGCGCACTTTCGCGCCGATCCTGAGGTCCTCGAAATCGCTCGTCGAATCGCCGGTGAACTGGACCATCCCGGCGAGCGGCGCCGTCCGATCCCACGTGTCCACCACCAGCCGGTTGCGAATGCCGCCATCGACCTGGATTTCCGCAATCGAGCTCACGCCGAAGCTGAGGCCGAACTGACCGATCCTCCACAGCTGGCCCTTGAGACCGGACGCGGGAAAGAACGCGTCCTGGAGGTAGTCGACTCCGGCCTCGAGGAGGATGTTCCCGCTGGGCACGGTCTCGGGATCCTCGGTGACGAGCGGACGCGATTGCGCCCAGGCAGGCGTACCGGCGCTCATGAGGCCCACCAGGGCCACGACAGCAACCACGATCTTCTTGACGCTCACGGAATACTCCTTCCCACAGGTTCAGAACAGGCGCCGGCTGTCGAGCAGAATGGTGACCGGTCCGTCGTTGACGAGATCGACCTGCATCTGCGCCTGGAAGACGCCGGTCTCGACCGTGAGGCCGGCGCTGCGCAGGCGGCTGACGAGATCGTCATACCTCGCCTTGGCCACGTCAGGCGGCGCCGCCGCATCGAATCCGGGCCGCCGCCCTTTCCGGACGTCGCCGAGCAGCGTGAATTGCGAGACCACGAGCACGTGTCCGCCGACGTCGACGACCGAGCGATTCATGCGACCGTGATCGTCGCTGAAGACGCGCAGCTCTCGGATTTTCGACGCCGTGTAGTCGATATCGGCCGCTGTATCGCCGTCCGCCACCCCGACGAACGCGACGAGGCCCGCGTCGATCCGGCCGACAACCGCGCCGTCGACGGTCACGTTTGCTCGAGAGACACGTTGGATGACGGCGCGCATGAGATGAAAGATCAAAGTTCAGAATATGTGCAGGGCGGGGCTTCAGCCCCGCCAAGGGCCGGCCTACATCGCCGCCGCGGCCTCCGCGACCGGATGCAGACGCGTGTCGAGCAGATGGCTGGGCACGACGTGACCGATGGCGCGGATCATCGAGTGTTTGATGTCCGGGTGCTCGATCTCGAGCTCCGCTATGAGCCGCTTGATCCGCTGACGCTTCAAGCTGAGATCGCCGCACGCCGGGCAGCAACAGCCGATGACGGGCAGGCCCGATTCCTGCGTGTAGGCCCGGGCTTCGGCCTCGGAAACGTAGACCAGCGGACGAATGACGATGTGCTTCTTGTTGTCCGAGACGAGGCGCGCCGGCATCGCCTTGAGCGATCCCTGAAAGAACAGGTTGAGCAGCACGGTCTCGATGAAATCGTCGAGATGATGGCCCAGCGCGATCTTGGTCGCGCCGACGTCGGCCGCGAGCCGGTACAACACTCCCCGTCTGAGCCGCGCGCACAGCGAGCACGGCGTCTCGCCATCGTCCAGAATGTCGTCCATCACGGCGCCGATCGTCGTGTGCTCGACGCGGCACTCCCAGTTCCGTTGGGCGCAGGCGCCCGTGACGAGATCGTGCCGGAAATCGGCGTAACCGGAGTTGACGTTGACGGCGACGAGCGAGAAGTCGATCGGTGCCCGCTGCCGCAGCACGTCCAGGATTTGCATCAACGCCCAGCTGTCCTTGCCGCCCGACAGTCCGACCATCACCCGGTCGCCATCCTCGATGAGGCCGAACTCGGTGATGGCGCGGGTCACCCTCTTGGCGAGGCGGGTCTCGAGAACAGTGCGATAGCTCATTCGCACCTATAGTTCCACAGAAATAGTGTCAATCTGCAATCTTCAATCGGGGAATCTGTAATCTGATCGGGAATCTGCAATCGGGGAATCTGGAATCTATCTGGAAATCTGGAATCTATCGGGAATCGGGGAATCTGGAATCTGGGAATCGGGAAATCCATCGGGGAATCTGAATCGATTCGAGATAGATTCCCCAATTACCGGATTTCAGCTAGATTCCCCGATTCCCCGATAGATTCCAGATTGTTCGATTCCCAGTTTGCAGTCCAGATTGAAGATTCCCAGATTGCAGATTTCAGATGGACAAGAATCGATCTTTAATCTGCGACGTCGGTACCATGCACTCATCGCGCTTGCCGAACCACGCGTAGCGGTGTCGCGCAATCAGGTCGTACACCCAGTCGCGGATGGGTCGGGGCACTACGATGAAGACCCAGGCGAGCGGCCACGGAAAACGCAGGCCCCGCGCGATGCGAAGCGCGGCGGACGAGCGGACGTACAGTCGCCCGTCGTCCACCAGGACGACGCTGTCCGGCAGGGACGCGCGATCGACGTGGGCACCGATGAGCCGATCGGCGACCGGCGACTGCAGGGGCGCGAACTGAAACCGCGCGCGCGGATCGCGTTCGATGATGAAACGAACAGACCCATTGCAGAGGTTGCAGACGCCGTCGAACAGGACGACAGCCACGTCAGATCATCACGAGCTTCCTGACCACGCTGGCCCAGGAAAGCGGCGCGATGTCCTTGCGGCCCTGCTCCCCCAGCCGCTCCGCCAGGCCCGCGCTCTCAGTGACCTCGGCACACGCCTGCGCCAGCGCGCCCGGATCCGGCGCGCAGACGAGTCCGTTTTCGCCGGCTCGCACGAACTCCAGCGGTCCGCCGCTGTCGTAACACGTGATCACCGGCTTCGATGACGCAAACGCTTCGACCGTGACGAAGCCGTAGTCCTCGCCGTGCGGCACGAACACGACCGCCCGGCACGCCGCCAGGTGACCGACGAGCGCCGACTCGCTGAGGTGTCCGGTGAACGAGACCCGCCCGTTCAGCCCCAGCTCTCGCGAGAGCTGTTCGAGCCGCGGCCGCTCTTCGCCGTCGCCGCCGATGACCAGGCGGGCCCCACGAGCTTCCGGCCGCGCCATCGCGCGCAGCACCAGCTCCGGCCGCTTCAGCGGCGACAGCCGTGATGTGAAGAAGAGGTAATCGCCGTACGAATCGCACCGGTACGCGCGCT
>JBLNGH010000496.1:0-5587 GCA_050264575.1 Acidobacteriota bacterium
CGATCTTCGCGTCGCGATAGAGTTTTTCGACCGGATAGTCCTTGACGAATCCGTACCCGCCGAACAGATTCACGGCGAGCGAGGCGACGTGCTCGGCGGCTTCCGAGGCGAAAATCTTGCACATCGCCGCTTCGGTCAGGAACGGTTGCCCGAGATCGCGGAGCCGTGCGGCGTTGTAGACGAGGAGGCGCGCCGCCTCGACCTCGGGGGCGGCGCGCGCGAGCTGGAACTGCACGCCCTGGAAATCCGCAATCGCCTTGCCGAACTGTTTCCGCTCCTTCGTGTACTTGATCGCATGATCGAGCGCGCCGGCAGCCAGGCCCAGCATCTGCGCCCCGATGCCGATCCGGCCTTCGTTCAGCGTCTCGATCGCGACCTTGTAGCCTTTGCCGACGTCACCGAGCACGTTGGCTTTGGGCACCCGGCACTCCTCGAACAGCAGCTCGCACGTGCTGGAGGCGCGGATGCCGAGTTTGTCTTCCTTTTTGCCGACCGTGAACCCGTCGGTGCCGCGCTCGACGATGAACGCGGTGATGCCGCGGTAGCCGGCCTCGGGGTTCACGTTCGCGAAGACGATGAAGATGTCCGCTTCGTTGGCGTTGGTGATCCAGAGCTTGCGCCCATCGAGCAGGTACGTGTCGCCGGCCTCTCGCGCGCGGGTCTGGAGCGCGAAGGCGTCGCTGCCGGATCCCGCCTCGGACAGCGCGTACGCGCCGACGCTGCGGGCCGCCAGCCTCGGCAGCATGCGCGCCTTGAGGTCGGCGCTGCCCCAGCGAAGCAGGGCATTGGCCACGAGCGTGTTCTGGACGTCGACGAGCACGCCGACCGACGGGTCGACGCGCGACAGCTCTTCGACGGCCAGGACCGCGTGAAAAAAGCGGCCGCCGCTGCCGCCCTGCGCCTCGGGAATCTCGACGCCCATGACGCCCAGTTCGAACAGCTGGTCGATGAGCGAGCGCGGGATCTTCGCGTGCTCGTCCATCTCCGCCACGAGCGGCCGGATCTGCGCCTGCGCGAATTCGCGCACGCTGTCGCGCAGCAGCCGTTCGTCCTCGGCGAGCGTCGTGAGCGGCGGAAGTGACACGTCCGTGGGCAGGGTGGTCACGGACCGAATGTTATCATTGGGACTGGGAGCTGACGTGTGGTTCCGGCCCGGTCGCTGACACGCTCGATCGCGCTGCTGCTTGCCGCGCTGGCGACACCGGTGCTCACGCAGGAGCGCCCGCCGTCGCCGCCTGCGCAGGAACAACAGCCACAGCCGATCTTCCGGGCGCGCGTCGATTCGGTCAGCGTCGACGCGAGCGTCGTCGACAAGTCCGGCAAGCCCGTCACCGATCTCACCGCCGACGACTTCGAGATCCGCGAGAGCAACAAGGTCCAGAAGATCGAGACCTTCAAGTTCGTGCGCGTCGACGAGAATCCTCCCGGCTACACGCGCGACATCCTGTCGGTCGGGGACCAGCAGCGTGAAACGGCGGACGAGCAGAACCGGCTCTTTGCCATCTATCTCGACGACTATCACGTCCGCCGGAACAACAGCTATCGCGTGCACGACGCCGTCGGGCGGTTCGTCAGCCAGTTGGGCCCGCGCGATCTCGTCGTCGTGGTGTACCCCCTGACTCCGGCCGGCGCGCTCACGTTCTCGCGCAACCATGACGGCACGGCCGCGGCGATCGCGAAATTCGAAGGGCGCAAGTACGACTACACGCCGCGCAACCCCTTCGAGGAGCGGTATCAGCTTCAGCCGCCCGAGCTGCTCGAGCGGATGCGGAACGAGCTCACGATTTCCGGGCTCGAGAGTCTCTGCACCTTCATGGGCGGACTGCGGGAGGGGCGGAAAACCATTTTGTTCGTGAGTGAAGGCTTGAGCGGCACGCTGCCGCCGGGGGTCTCGACCAGCGGCAACATCATATCGGCGTCGCCGGTGGCGCCGTCGCAGTCGCAGGCCTTTTTCAACACGGCCGATCTCCTCAGCCAGTTCCGTCTGCTCTTCGTCGCGGCGAATCGCAGCAACACTTCGATTTACACCTACGATCCGCGCGGGCTCGCGACCAACGAGTTCGACCTGTCCGATCGCGTCGCGTCGGAGGCGGACCGGCAGGTGCTGACCGAGTCGCTCGACTCGCTGCGCGTGATCGCCGACAACACGGACGGCCGGGCGATCGTCAACCGGAACGATCCGTCGCCCGAGATGCGACGCATGGTCCAGGACTCGAGCGCGTACTATCTGATCGGGTACACGACGTCGCTCGCCCCTCGCGACGGCAAGTTCCACGAGATCCAGGTTCGCGTCAAGCGGCCGGGCGTCGAAGTGCGCGCGCGCAAGGGTTATTGGGCGTACTCGGCCGAGGACGCCGAAAAGGCTTCCGCGCCGCCGAAGCCGGCAGCCCCGCGCGACGTCTCGAGCGCGCTGGACGATCTGGCCGAGCTCGTCGAGCCGTCCAGCCGGCGCCCGATCGTCGTCTGGCTCGGCGCCTCACGCGGGACCGGCGCGGGCGGCAAGGCCTCGGTCCTCCTGGCCTGGGAGGCGACGCCAGGAACGTCGGCGACCTCCGGCGAAGCGGTCGACCACGTCAACGTGACGGTGACCTCGGTCTACGGCGAGGTGCTCTTCAAGGGTCCGATCGCGAAGGACGCGCAAGCGCTGCGGCCGGGAGGCGTCATCACGTTCGACGCGCCGCCCGGTGACGTCAAAGCGCGCGTCATCGCGGAAAACGCGCGCGGCATGAGACTCGACACCAGCGACGCGAGCGTCAACGTGCCGGACTTCACCGCGCCCGGTCCGACCATCAGCACGCCGGTCGTGTTTCGCGGCCGCACCGCCCGCGATCTGCAGGTCGTGAAAGCCGCGGCGGCGCCCGTGCCGACGGCCTCGCGCGTCTTTTCGCGCACGGAGCGTCTGCTCGTGCGATTCGAAGCGTACGGGCCTGGCGGCGCGGCGCCTACGATCGCGCTGCGGCTCCTCAATCGCAACGGCGACTCGCTGGCCGCGCTGCCGCCGCCGGCAGCGGGCGCGACCCCCAACACGTTCCAGACCGAAGTCGGCCTCGGGCCGTTGCCGCCCGGGGACTTTCTGATCGAAATCGCGGCGACGTCCGGCAGCGACACCGTCCGCAAGCTTCTCGCGATCCGCGTCACCGGCTGACGAAATTCGAAGTTCGAACTTCGAAGTTCCGGTTGCTGGACTTTTCAGCAACCTGCTAGTATCCGCGCCCATGTCTGCATTGGGAGGCCTGCTCCTTGCGCTCGGCGCGTTCACCGTGTTCTTCGTCGCGGTCTGGGTCACCGGCGCAATGCGCGCGCGCAGCGCGCCCAACGTGCCGCCGGAAGCCCTCAGCGGGGGCGTGCCGTCGGCGGTCCAGCTGATCCTCGGGTTCGTTACGAACTTCTTCGATACGCTCGGGATTGGCTCGTTCGCGCCGACGACCGCGATTTTCAAGTTCTTCAAGATGGTGCCGGACCGGCTGATTCCCGGCACGCTCAACATCGGGCACACGCTGCCGACCATGGTGCAGGCCTTCATTTACACAGTCATCATCAAGGTCGACATCACGACACTCATTCTGCTGATTGCGGCCGCCGTTGCCGGCGCCTGGCTGGGAGCCGGCATCGTCGCAAGCTGGCCCAAACGGAAGGTTCAGATCGGGATGGGATCGACCTTGCTGGTTCTTGCCGCCCTCTTCGCCTGGCGCAACCTCGTTGAGAGTGGCGTACTCTCAGGTGGTACCGCCACTTTGGTGACGGGCGGGCTGGGCGAAGGAACTCTTGGACTGAGCGGACCGAGGCTGCTCATCGGGCTCGCCGGTAACTTTCTTTTAGGGGCCCTGATGACGATTGGCCTCGGAATGTACGCACCCTGCATGATCCTCATCGGGCTGCTCGGGATGAATGCCAAGTCCGCTTATCCAATCATGATGGGGTCATGCGCGTTTCTGATGCCAATCGCGAGCGCACGATTCGTCAAGAAACACTCGTACTCGCTGCGGCCGGCACTCGGCCTGGCGTTTGGCGGCATTCCCGCCGTGCTCATCGCCGCGTACCTCGTCAAGGAGATGGACGTCCTCAAGGTCCGATGGCTGGTGGTGGGGGTCGTGACGATCGCCGCCGCGATGATGCTCCGATCGGCCGCGAAGGGGGAATAAGACCTCGGGGTTCTTTTCTTGGTGCGTTCTTCAGCAGAAAAGAAACCCGGGGTCTTCGCTACGCGTACATCCCGCGCAACTTCGTCACCGTCGCGACGTGGCTGATGGCGACGATGTACGCCGCGGTCCGCATGTCGCACTTGTACTTCAGCGACGTCTGCAGGACCTGATCGAACGCCTCGACCATCTTCCGCTCGAGCCGTTCGTTGACGTCGCGCTCCTCCCAGAAGTAGCCGTACCGGTTCTGGACCCACTCGAAGTACGACGTGGTCACGCCGCCGGCGTTGGCGAGGATATCGGGGATGATGAACACGCCACGCTCGTTCAGCAGATTGTCGGCGTCGGGCGTGGTCGGGCCGTTCGCGCCTTCGGCGATGATCTTCGCCTTGATCTTCGGCGCGTTCTCGACGGTGATCTGGTTCTCGAGGGCGGCGGGAATGAGTACGTCCACGTCGAGCTCGAAGATCTTGCTGCCGTCGAGCGCGTCCGCTTTCGCGAAGCCGGCCACCGTCTTGTGCTTTTTCGTCCAGTCGATGAGGGCGGCGATGTCGAGGCCGCCGGCGTTGTAGACGCCGCCTTTCCAGTCGGTCACCGCGACGATCTTCGCGCCAAGCCGGTTCAGGAGATCCGCCGAGACCGATCCGACGTTCCCGAAACCCTGCACCGCGATGGTCGCGCCCTTGATGTCGATGCCGAGGTGTTTCGCGGCTTCGCGCGTCGTGATCATCACGCCGCGTCCGGTCGCCTCGCGCCGGCCGAGCGATCCGCCCATCTCGATCGGTTTCCCGGTGACGACGGAGGTCGTCGTGTGCCCCACGTGCATGCTGTACGTATCCATGACCCAGGCCATGACCTGCTCGTTCGTGTTGACGTCGGGAGCGGGCACGTCCTTCTCCGGTCCGATCGCGTCGACGATCTCCGCGATGTATCGCCGCGTGAGCGCTTCGAGCTCGCGCTGCGACATCTTCGTCGGATCGCAGACGACGCCGCCCTTGCCGCCGCCGAACGGAATGCCGGCGACGGCGCACTTCCACGTCATCCATGCGGCCAGCGTCTTGACTTCATCGAGCGAGACGTCGGGGTGATAGCGGATGCCGCCTTTGGCGGGGCCAAGCGTGATGTTGTACTGGACCCGGTACCCCGTGAAGACTTCGATCTGCCCGTTGTCCATCAGCACCGGGCAGGACACGATGATCTGCCGTTTCGGGTGCGTGAGAATCTTCCAGATTCCAGGGTCGAGGCCGAGCAGCCGCGCCGCGCCGTCGAACTCGCGCAGCATCGCGTCGAAAATGTTCTGATCCTGTCCCATAAAGTCTGTCTTCCCTCGTGGCCCGGCCCGTCGGCCGAGGCGCGAACGCCGAGGGTATCACGTCATTTCCCGAACCGTTCGTAAAACGTGTTCACGAACAGCTCCGTTGGATCGATGCGCCGCTTGGCCGCGAAGA
>JBLNGH010000497.1:0-4932 GCA_050264575.1 Acidobacteriota bacterium
GACACCCGGCAGACCGTTCATGTTTCTGATTCCGGCGTCAGGCGACGAGCCGCTGACCTTTGCCGCGAAGAATCTCCCCGCAGGGCTGAGACTCGACCCGAAGACGGGCTTGATCACCGGATCGCTCGAGGCCTCCGGCCGGACGCCCGTCGAGATCACGATCGCGAACGGACGAGGGAAAGCGACCGGCACGATCACGATCGTCGCCGGCGAGAACGCGCTCGCGCTGACGCCGCCGCTTGGATGGAATTCGTGGAATGCGTGGGGCAACACGGTGACGGCGGAGCGGGTGCGCTGGTCCGCAGACGGGATGGTCGCGAGCGGCCTCCACCGGCAGGGCTATACCTACATCAACATCGACGACGTCTGGGAGGGCGGACTCCGGCGGCCCGGTCCTCACGATCAGGCGGCGGGTCGCGACGCCAACGGTGACCCGACGACGAACGAAAACTTCCCGGACATGAAAGGGCTCGTCGACTACATCCACTCGCTCGGCCTCAAAGCGGGCATCTACTCGTCGCCTGGCCCCAGGACATGTCAGGGGCTCGCGGCAACTTATCAGCACGAAGAGCAGGACGCGCGCGCCTACGCGCGATGGGGCTTCGATTACTTGAAATATGACTGGTGCTCCTACAGGGACATCGCGCCCGATCCGACGCTCGAGGATCGCAAGAAGCCGTACAAGATGATGGGCGACATCTTGAAGAAGCTCGATCGCGACGTCATCTTCAGCATCTGTCAGTACGGCGCGGGCAACGTCTGGGAGTGGGGCAACGAGGTCGGCGGACACCTGTGGAGAATGACCGGCGACATTCGCGACGACTGGCCCAGCATGTCGGGCATCGGCTTCCAGCAGACCGGGCGCGAGCAGTACTCGGGCCCCGGCGGCTGGAACGACACCGACATGCTCGTCGTCGGCATGGTGGGCTGGAGCCAGGGATCGAGGCCGACCAATCTCACGCCCGACGAGCAAATCACGCACATGTCGCTCTGGTCGCTGCAGGCCGCGCCGCTTCTGATCGGCGCCGACCTTTCGAAGATCGACGAGTGGACGACGAACATCCTCGGGAATCGCGAAGTGCTCGCGGTCAACCAGGATGTCCTCGGTAAGGCGGCCGGCAGAAAGATGAGCGACGGCTGGGTCGAGGTCTGGGCGCGTCCGCTCGAGGACGGCACGATGGCCGTCGGGTTGTTCAATCGATCGCCGGAGACAGCAACTGTAACGGCGAAGTTCTCGGACCTCGGCCTGTCAGGTTCGCAGCCGGTCCGCGATTTGTGGCAGCAGAAAGATCTCGGCCGCGTCCAGAACGAGTTCTCTGCGAGCGTGCCGCGTCACGGCGCCGTGCTCGTCAAGATCGGGCAGCCGAAATGACCTCGGGTTTCCTTTTCGGTTTGCTCTTCCGAAAAAGAAACCCGAGGTCTTTCTGCCTCGCGTGCCTGTTTCTGACTGGCTTCGTGGCGCGGGCGCCGTCAGTGTCGGCGGATACCTATCCGCGTCAGGCGGGCGTCGATGCGCTGCACTACGTGTTTCGCCTCACCTTGCTCACGGATGACAGTCCGGAAATCCGCGGCGAGGCGACCGTCACGCTGAAGTTCGTCACGGCCGGCGTGCGCGAAGCGTGGCTGGATTTGACGACACCCACGGCCGCGGGGAAGGGGATGACGGTCACGGCCGTGACTCGGGGCGGTCGTTCAACGCCGTTCACGCATCAGAACAACCGGTTGACGCTGACGCTTGCGGAGCCGCCAAAGGCTGGAGAAGAAGTTTCGTTCGGCGTCGAGTACCACGGCGCCCCCGCCAACGGTCTACGGCTCATCAACAACATCCACGGCGAACGGACCGCCTTCAGCGAGAACTGGTCCAACCAGGCGCGGCAGTGGCTGCCGATGATCGATCATCCCTACGACAAGGCCACCGGCGAGTTCATCGTCACCACGTCGTCGGTCTACCAGGTCGTCGCCAACGGCGCGCTCGTCGAGGAGCGCGACCTTCCGAACGGACTTCGGCGAACGCATTGGCGCCAGTCGATTCCCATTGCGTCGTGGCTGTACGCGCTCGGCGTCGCGCGCTTTGCGGTCAAGTACGCCGGGATTTCGCACGGCATTCCGCTCGAATACTGGCTGTTTCCGCAGGACGCCGAGAAGGGGTCTGCGCTCTTCGACCGCGACGCGCGCGCGTCATTCGAATTCTTCAATGAGCATGTCGGTCCGTACGCGTACGAGAAGCTCGCGCACGTGCAGGCCGCCGGCATGGGCGGCGGCACCGAGCACGCGTCGAACATCTTCTACGGCGAAAAGGGGATCGCCGGCGGCAACGGACCGGTCGTCCACGAGACCGCGCATCAATGGTTCGGCGATGCGGTCACTGAGAAGGACTGGGACGACGTCTGGCTGAGCGAGGGATTTGCGACGTACTTCACGCTGTTGTTCACGGAGTACTCGCGCGGGCGCGACGCGTTTGTCGACGGCCTTCGCGCGAGCCGGCGGACCGTGCTCCGGCTCGAGCAACAATCGCCGAATACGCCCGTCGTGCATCGCAATCTCGACGAGAAGACGCAGGCCGTGCTGAACAACTTCGTCTATCAGAAAGGCGGCTGGACCCTGCACATGCTCCGGGGCCTCATCGGCACGGAGACGTTCTGGGCGGGTATTCGCAATTACTACCGGCGGTACATGAACGCCAACGCCTCGACCGACGACTTCCGACAGGTGATGGAGCAGGCCTCGGGTCAGGATCTGCGCTGGTTCTTCACGCAGTGGCTGAACCGCAGCGGCTTGCCGACGATCGAAGGCTCATGGCGCTACAACGCCGAGCGCAAGCAAATCGAGGTCACGCTGTCGCAGACTCAGACGGGCGATCCATTCCGCCTGCCGATCGAGTTTGAAATCGAGACGCCGCCCAACGTGCCGCCGCGCGACAACGAGACGGTCACGCTCACCGACCGCACGGCAACGTTTACTTTCCCGAGTGACGTCGCACCGGCGAATATCACGATCGATCCTGATACTTGGTTGCTCGCGGAGTTTGGAAGCTTCGTCAAGAGATAAGACGCTTGTCGGTACGTCAGGTGCATCGGGTACGACGGGTACGTCGGGTCCCTGGAACCTGACACTTGTCATCTTTTTCTATGGCTCTTTTCACTGGCCGGTTCATCAGACCTGCGGTTGCAGCCCGGCGGCGCGGACGGATTCTGTTCTTGGTTATCGGAACCTTCCACAGAATCCTTGGCCGAATTGCAGTTCAGGTTTCCAGAATGGGGTCGGCGTGGCGCGGGTTTTGGTTTCCGACGCCGGCGCTCCTTGGGTCGAAGGCCCTCCGCGTATCTGATCTGGCTTTCCTTAAGTCGACGCGCCGCCACAAAACAGCGTTTCGCAAACTGAAATGCTTCGCGACAGTCCGCCGCCTTGAAGTAGTCGAGCTCAACGCCATCTCTCAGTCGGCGTTCGGCTTCGCCGAGTGAGCCGAGTGCGTAGTCGAGAAAGCGTGCGAAGTCGAGCGGTGAGAACCGGAGGTACCCTTCGGTGATGTGCTTGCTAATCCCGCCAGCCGCATTCCGAAGCTGGTCTCTGTAGCGATAGTCACGTAGCGCATCTGGGCTTCCGCGCACCAGCCGAAATACTTCTTTCCTGAAGGCGCAGAATCTCCGTACCGCCGAAATCCGCGCTTCGCAGAAACCTCAATGAGCCCATTGAACGAAGCGAGCACGAATCACGTTCTGCGGACCTGACGTACCCGTCGTACCTGGTGTACCCGACGTACCGACAGAGGCTAGTGCACGACAACGGCGACTTTCTTGATGTAATCGAGCTTGGGAAACTCACGCGAAAGCCAGACGTTCCCGCCTTCGAAGAACGGATCCTGTTTGCCGGCGCGAATGCCGCCGGGCCCTTCGCGGTATTCCGGGTTGAAACTGTCGACAACATCCATGCCGGCGATGACGCGGCCGAACGGGACGAAGGGCTCCTTGTTTGGCGGGTCGTGCGTCGGCGAGTTGTCGCCGAGATTGAAGAAGACCTGAGTGGTCCGGCCGTTGGGCACCGCGAAGGCGAACGCGACGGTCCCGCGAACGTTAGACTCCCTGAACGGATCGTCCGGAAAGGTCTTCGTGCGCCACGCTTTCGCGATCGCCGGATCGCCGTTGATTCCGAACTGGGTCCAGCGGCCGGGGTTGACGCGGAAAAAGCGATTGTCGTCGTAATATCCGAGCCGCGCGAGATTGTAAAAGCGGTCGGCGCCGCGCGGCGCCCAGCTGCGGATGACTTCGATGAGCACGGTCCCGCGGCTGGTGTCGAGGGCAAGATGGGAAATCCCGGGCGCGGGAGTCTGGAATTCGGGCGAGTCGGGATTGAGCAGCAGCGCGCGGTTGGCTTGCGCCGGCGACTGGCCGGGTAACATCCCGGCCGATCGCTCGACTATCACGAACGCGAGCACGGACAGAAGCGAGTAACGATGCATCTGAGCGCCTGGAGGCGGCTGATTGCGGATCGAGCGGCGCCGGCCGGTCGATCGGCATGGATCGCCTTCGGCGCTGCGATCCTAGCATTCGCGGCGGGCGCCTGGCCGCTGGCCGGCCCGTCGCGGTTTGGATTCTCCGATCGCGTCGAGCGTCACCTGTTTCCGGAGCTCACGACCGGCCCGTCGGAGCCGACGTGGAGTCCTGATGGCAAATGGATCGCGTTCTCCATGCAGGGCGACATCTGGAAGATTCCCGCCGAGGGGGGCGAGGCCGTCGCGCTGACGAAGGGACCCTGGTACTACTTCGAGCCCGACTGGAGCCCCGACGGCCGCTCGATCGCGATGACGATCGACACCGGCGGCAATCTCGACATCGGCGTCGTCGGCGCCGACGGCGGGGACGTGACGCGTCTCACGAGCGCGCCTGAAGTCGAGCTCGAGCCGGCGTGGAGCCGGGACAGCAAGGAGCTGTATTT
>JBLNGH010000498.1:0-7495 GCA_050264575.1 Acidobacteriota bacterium
CGGCTGTCGTTCGAAACGCTCGATCCGGTCACGAACACGCGCCGGCGCCAGAACGTCCGCCTCGAGGGCGAAACCGTGAGCCGCGGCGTTCGCTGGTTCAAACAAATGTCGCTCACGTGGGAGAGCGAGCCGTACTTCGACCTCACGATCTCGACGCTGAACGTGTCGCCGGGGTTGGTGGATCCCAGGTTGAGGTGACCGCAGCTATC
Organism: Acidobacteriota bacterium; assembly: GCA_050264575.1. Classification (GTDB taxonomy): domain Bacteria; phylum Acidobacteriota; class Vicinamibacteria; order Vicinamibacterales; family SCN-69-37; genus DASQFI01. Next base: position 210 of record JBLNGH010000498.1, read on the forward strand.
AAGAACCCAAAAGAAAGATCTTCATGTCTCTCCTTTTGGGGACTTGATTGAAGCAAGATCTGCGCGAGCATCGACATCTCGGTGTACGCCGGGATCGCTGACTTCAATCGATGTACGTTGCCCGTGGTGAGCCTGGAGCACGGTCGCGAGCGTCGACGCGACGTCCGCTTTGAGAATCTCCGCCTTTAGAGTCCCGGGAAATGCGACCGGATGGCCGTGCCTCCCGCCGAATCGTGGCGAGACGATCCGGCCGGTCCGCGTCGCCTCGTTCAGCATCGCGCCTACCGTCTCCGCTTTCACAAAAGGCATGTCTCCGGGCAGGACCAGTATGGGATCGCCATCCTCCGCCGCAAGTCCAATCAGAATCGACGAGAACATCCCGCGTTCCGGATTCGGGTTGACGACGCGCCGCACGCGCGGATCGGACAGCAGCTGAACAGTCGTGAACGTCGCCCCGGGCGCGAGGACGACGACCAGCTTTTCAACGCCCCCATCGATGAGCGACCGAAGCGTGCGATTGAGCAGCGGCTCGCCATCGATATCGGCGATGAGCTTCCCGCCGCCGAAGCGCTCGGCCTTGCCGGCTGCGGGAACGATGGCGAGTGCATTCATGATCAACGTCGAACTTCGAACCTCGGAACCTCGGAACCTCGGAACCTCGGAACCTCGGAACCGTTTTCCGCTACGCGGGCTTGATATTCACATTCTGCCGGAACACGTTCTCCGGGTCGTACTTCCCCTTGATCTTGCGGAGTCGATCGAGATTCGGGCCGTACACCGCGGCAAGCGTGGCGTCGTCCCCATCGTCGTGATCCATGTAATTCAGGTACCGGCTCGACCCGGTGAACGACTGAAGCGTCTTGTAGCTCTCGCGCGTCCACGACACGCATTTATCGTCGTCGCCGGGGTCCATCCATTGCGAGAGGAGCAGCATGTTGAAGCCGTTCTTCCGGAGCGCGTAGGCGGTGTGCGTCACGGGCACGCGCGTCGCGGCGCCGTGGAAGTGCTCGAACAGGATCTGGGTCATCGGCGACGCGCAACTCGCAAACCGGTCGATCGCCGCGTCGATGGCGCCGTCGCTCAGTTGGTCCAGGAAGTGTGACTTCCAATAGTTGCGCGCGCCGCGCGGCAGGGACGCGTCGAGCATTCCGTTGACGGCGACGTACGGCATGGGTCCAATGACGTCCCTCACCGGCGATCCGAACTCCTTGACGGGCCGCAACGCGGCTTCGGCCTCTGCGGGCGCGCCGACGTGACACGCCGCGATGGCGGCAAGCCTGGTGACGCCGTCAGGACCGGTCAGCAGTCCCGCGAAGAGCATCAAGTCATCGGATGCTCTTGCGGCCGTGTCGCGGAACAGCCGCAGCACGTCCTTCGCCTTCGACACGGGGTGCGCGACGAGTCCGCCCGTGATGACCGGACCGACCGGATGCAGGCTGAACTCGAACGACGTGGCGATGCCGAAGTTGCCGCCGCCGCCGCGCACGGCCCAGAAGAGATCCGGATTCTCGTCGGCGGCGGCGCGCAGCAGGCGTCCGCCCGCCGTCACCAGATCGACCGACGCCAGATTGTCGAGTGCCAGCCCGTACTTTGGCATCAACCAGCCGACCCCGCCGCCGAGCGTCAGCCCGGCGACGCCGGTGGTCGAGATGACACCGCCTGTCGTCGCGAGACCGTGCTGTTGCGTGGCGCGGTTGAATTCCTTCCACAACGTCCCGCCCTCCGCGCGCGCCGTTCGCGTCTTGGGATCGACGTGCAGGCCCTTCATCAGCGACAGATCGACGACCAGTCCGCCGTCGATGGTGCCACGCCCGCCGACGTTGTGGCCGCCGCCACGAACCGCGACGTCCAGCCCGAGCTTGCGCGCCAGCGCCAGCGCATCGACGACGTCCGCGTTGCCGAGACATCTGGCGACAAGGGCCGGACGCTTGTCGATCATCCCGTTGTGGACGCGGCGCGCTTCGTCGAACAGCGCATCGCCAGGCTGGATCAGCCGTCCGGAGAAGGAAGGGACCAATTCGGTGATGGCAGACGCAACGGCGGTTGACATATGAGTCTCCGATTGAGTTTGGCTGACCTGGGGATCCGTGTGTCTGCGTGAACGACGAACGAACCCGCCGGTCGCCTGGTGGTTTGACCCCGGTCTGACCCCGGTCTGACCCTGGTTTGACCCCGGTCTGACCCCTACTTGCTCTTGACCCAGCGCTGCACCTTTTCCCGCAGAACCCAGAGCGGGAGCGTGCCGTCGGCCAGCACCAGATCGTGGAACTCGCGGAGGTCGAACTTCGACCCGAGCGCCTGCTCGGCTTCCGTTCGCAGCTTCCGGATTTCGAGATTGCCGATCATATAGGCCGTCGCCTGCGCCGGCACGGCGATGTAGCGATCGATCTCGGCGGCGGCATGCGACGGCGGTTCGGTCGTGTGCGTCAGCACGTAGTCGATCGCCTGCTGGCGCGTCCACCCGAGCGCGTGCATACCCGAATCGACGACCAGCCGTGCGGCGCGCAGCGCTTCGTTGGACAGCAGTCCCAGACGATCGACATCGGATGAGAACAGCCCCATCTCGTCGGAAAGCCGCTCGGCGTACAACGCCCATCCTTCGCCGAACCCGGACAGGAAGAAATACCTCGAGATGGGGTGCAGCTCCTTGCGCTCGAGCGCCACCGCCCCCTGCATATGGTGGCCCGGATAGGTCTCGTGAAACGCGGTGGATTCGAGGCCGGCGCGGCTCTGCTCGGTCGCGTTGTACGCGTTGATCAGGTACTTGCCCGGCTTGCCGTCGGCCGACGGCGGGACCGACTGTCCGCCCGGGGCAGATTTTTCCAGGTAGGCGGGGTACGGCTCGACGATCACCGGCGCCTTCGGGATCCGGCCGAACGCTTTCGGCAGCGCCTGCCTCGCGCGCTCGACGGCAGCCTCGGCGTACTTGATCAGCTCGTCGCGGCTCGTGAACCGGTACTTCGGATCGGATCGCACGAGCTTCAAGAGCGCCACCGGATCGGACGTGTTGAAGCTGCGCTTGCCGATCTCGCGCATCTCACCCTGGATCTTCTCCATCTGTGCCAGGCCGAGATCGTGGATCTCTTTCGGCGTCATGGTCACCGTGGAGTGATACTTCACCGCCGCCGTGTAGCACGCGGCGCCGTCGGGATTGGCGCTCACACCGATCGCCTCGCGGGCGCTTGCGAGATAGACGTCGCGCAGGAAATCGCGATATCGCGTGATGGCGGGTCGGATCTTCGACGTCCCGAGATCTTCGAGCTGCTGGCGGAACGCCGGCGCGTCCGGCTTCGCCATCTGGACGAACGGCGAGTCGCCGACTTTGGCTTTCAGCAGCGCGTCCATCTGGGCGATGACCGTCTGGACGTTGTGCTTCGGCGCGCTGAACTTCAGCCGGATCCCTTCACGAAGGTTGGCGATCTCGTCGTCGAGATACTTCGGCAGCTCCGAGAAGCGGGCGACGGCGTTTTTCTGATCCTCCGGCGTCGCGATCGCCTGCATGCCGGCGATCACCGGCAAATCGGCCTGCCAGCCGGTGTAAGTGGGACTGACGTTCCACAGTTCGTTGCGGCAGACGCGGAATCCCTGTGCCGACTCCAGCTGGTTCTGCAGGAACTTGTAAGTCATCGACTCCGCGCGGCCCTCGACCGACGCCAGGTCGATCTGTTTCAGCTCGGTAAGGAGCTGATCCTCCCGATCCTGCCAGCGCTTGAGCGCGGGCAGACTGTGATCGCCCAGTCGATCGGGATGGACTTCGGGCGCGCCGATCGCCAGCGCCTGCTGCGGAAACGCCTCGAGGTAGTCCTTGACGTACGCGTCCGCGAGCGCGGTGACCCGCTTGGCGGCTGCGTCTGCGTCTTTAGGCGGCGGCCCCTGCGGCGCCGGCGCGCTGCATGCGGCGGCCAGGATCGCCACGCAGATGACGGCAAGATGAACTTTGATCATGAACGCGTCCCTTCGAGATGACCGCCGAAAAGCATATTAGATGTCGGGGCGCCGCGGCCCGTACCACAGCTCGAGCCGCGCGCGGCTCTCGAGCGCGCGGCGGCCGCCGAGGGTGATGCGCGTGAGCGTCCACACGAGCTCGCGAAGCGAGTGCGTTCGCAGCTTCCGCCCGGACGTGACGACGTGCTCGCGCAGCATGACGAACCGGCCGAGCCGCTTGAACGTCCGGCTCAGGGCGATCTCTTCGCCGGCATAGAGCCGTTCGTCGAAGCCGCCCGCGCGGACGAACGCCTGCCGGGTGCAGAAGACGAAGCATCCGCTCGCCCACCGCAGCCAGCGGCCGCCCAGGGTGCTCAGCCGCATCAGCGCTTTCGCGTACAGTTGACTGGCCGCGTCCAGACGCACCGCCGCGCCGCCGCCGTCGGCCCCGGCGTCGATGGCCTCGATCGCGGCCGCAACGACTTCTGGCGTCACCAGCGTGTCGGCATCGACGAACACCAGCATGTCTCCGGTCGCGGCCGCGGCGCCGGCGTTCCGGGCCCTGGCGATGTGGCGCGCGCCCAGGCTGACGACGCGCGCCCCTTCCGTCGCGGCGATCGCCGCCGTCCGGTCCGTCGACGCGTCGTCGACGACAATCAGCTCGTACGGGCGCCCGGACGGTCCGGCAGCGAACCGGATCGCGCGAAGCGTGGCGCCGATGAGCGGCTCTTCATCGTGGGCCGGGACGATGAAGGAGAGCATGGGGTCAGGTCTTGTATTGCGACATTTTCAGCAAGATTCAATAGTGCAAGACAATGTTGTCGGTCGACGCAAATGTTGCAATACAAGACCTGACCCTACAGATACTTCCAGTTGCGCGGCTTGCCTTGCGCCATCCATTCAACCGCCTGGACGAGCCGTCTATTCCGCGTCCTCTTCGCTTTTGGCTTCGGTCACCCACTCGACGTACTCGCGCTTGTGGCTGGGACTGAACGCGGCTTTGAGGATTCTCGTCAGCTCCCTGTCCGGCGGCAGATCGTCGACCGACGTGATGCGCCCGCGGTGCCTCAGGATCGTATCGTCCGGCTCGATGACGCCGCGGTCGATCAAGAGCTCGTGCTTCCAGAATCCGAAAATGCAGTGCTGCTTGAACGCCGCCATCGAGCAGAAGATCCCCTTGTAGTCGAAGGCCGGATTGCTCCATTTCCAGTTCTCCTGCACGTCCGGCACGGCCGCGTGAACGACTTTCCGCAGGCGTTTCAAGATCGGCCGCGCGAACGGCTGGGCGTTCTCGATGTACTCGTCGAACCTGGGGTCGTAGGTCGGCATCGGAAGATACTACCCAAGGCAAAAGGCAAAGGCAGAAGGCAAAAACTTCTTGCCTCGTGTCTTCTGCCTTATGACTTGGCTGGGTTCTTCAGCATCTCGTAAGTCGTGATCTCAATCTCGTGACCATCGGGATCGTTGAAATAGATCGACTCGGAGATCTGATGATCCTGATGCTCGAGGGCGATCCCTCGCGATCCGAGCGCGGCCCGTGCGTGATCGAACTCCGCCCGCGTGGCGCGGAACGCCAGGTGGCGCATGGCCAGAACATCGCGTCCCGGAGGCGGCTGCGGCACCGGGCCCGTCACCGGAAACAGCGCGAGGCTGGTCGTGCCGATGCCGACCACCGCCGGGTGGCTGCCCCACACGTGCTCGTAACGCCGCTCGAGGCCGAGCACCTCGCAGTACCACGCGGCGGATCGATCCACGTCGCGCACCGACAGCGCCACGTGGTCGATGCCGTCGAGCTTGAAGCGCGAGGTGGACATGTAGCCTGGTTCCCGTCTACTGAACGCCCTAAAGGAAAGACATGAAGATCATGTCCTTCTTTTGGGGCGTCCGACAACGATCTGGGTTCAACGCGCGTATTTCTCAGCGCCCAGAAAATGCAGCGACACGTACGGCAGGTCGCCCACCACCCAGCTGTCGTGCGGTACCGGTGGAATGTAGAAGAGCTCCCCCGGATGGAGCTCGACGACGCGGCCATCGTCGAACGCGGCAGTCGCAACGCCCGACAGCACGAGTCCTACGTGTTCGACCGAGCATCTCGTCGCCCCGACCTGCGGCCCGACGTGCTCGGACCATCGCCAGCCCGGCTGGTACGTCGCGCGGCCGATCGTCACGCCGCCGAGACGGACGATCTCGAACCGGCCCTTCGTCATCTCGCGAATTTCGTCCGGTGACTCGAACCGACGCAGAATTGTTTCCGTTGTCACGTGAATCTGAGATCTGATGATCTGGGGATCTGGGGATCTGGGGATCTGGGGAAACCATTCTGTCACTGAGACAGAGTGCTTTTTAGATCTCCAGATCCCCAGGTCTCAAGATCAGAACTGCCTTCGTCGCGTCATTTCACCGCGACGATCTGAATCGCCTTGGCGGCCGCGTCGAACTTGAGCGCATCCGGTCCGTCCGGATAGCCGTTGATCTGCAGGATGTGCGCGACCAGATCGACCGTGTCGCTCTCGGTCAGGACCACCGAGCCGTCGTTCGGCATCGTCGTCAGGATGGTCGTGAAGATCTCGCCGAGCGCGTGGTCCTTCCAGTTCTCGACGAACACCGAGGTCGGACCGACCAGCGGAGGACCCGGTGCCTTGTCGGCGGTCTTCTTCGCCGGATCGTGGCAGGGCGCGCACGTCTTGTTGAACATCGTCGCACCGCGCGCGGCCTGCTCCTTGGAATAGACCTTGTCCTTCGTCGTCTTTGCCGGCGTCTGCTCGTCTCCCCCGCTGGCGCGGACCAGCACGGTTGCAAACGCCGCGAGAAAGAGCACGAGCGTCGCGCCCATCAACAGATGGACGGGATGCCGTGCGATCGCGAAAGACCGATTAGCCGAAGGGACCGTGAAGTGTGATCGTGTTCGTCGTCTCATGCCCAACGGAACCCGTGTTTTGAAAGCGGCAGCGAGCGGACTCGCGTGCCGGTCGCACTGAAGATCGCGTTGCAGACCGCCGGAAGAATCGGCGGCAGCGCCGGCTCGCCCAGCCCGGTCGGATTGTTGTCGCTCGGCTTGAAATGCACCTCGATCTCCCGAGGCGCATACCGCATCCGGACCGGCTCGTACTCGCTGAAGTTGGTCTGCGTGACGCGGCCGTTGGTGATCGTGATCTCGAAGCCCATGAGATGGCTCAGCCCGTCGATCACCGACCCTTGCGCCTGTGCTTCCGCCTTCAACGGGTTGATGATCTGGCGGCCGATGTCGCCGGCGACCCACACCTTGTTGACCTTCACGCGCTTCTGCGCGTCGACGCTGACCTCAGCGACCTCCGCGAAGTGGCCCTGATGGCTGAAGTGGAACGCGACGCCCATCGCCGTGC
>JBLNGH010000499.1:0-5290 GCA_050264575.1 Acidobacteriota bacterium
GCCGAAACAGGGATCCGAGGGTGCGCCCGATGCGTGGCTCGAAATCTACCCGTGGGCCGCTGACGCATTGAAAGGGCTCGCTGCCGGCGATGCGATCGTCGTCATCACCTGGTTCCATCGCGCGCGTCGCGAGGTCATGCAGGTGCACCCGCGATCCGACACGCGCAACCCGCTGACCGGCGTCTTCGCGACGCGATCGCCGGACCGGCCGAACCCGCTGGGCCTGCATCCGGTCGTCGTGCACGCGATCGACGGCACTCGCCTGCGCATCGGACCGATCGAGGCCATCGATGGCACGCCGGTCGTCGATATCAAAGCGATGTTGAAATAAGAGAACGTGAAATCGATCTATCGGTTCATCGATCTATCGATCTATTGAAGAGCCTTATGTCGCGTCAGTCCTTGATCGCTGAACGCCTGACGAGTCGAATCGCGGCGTCGGGTCCGCCCCAGCCCAGAATTCTGACGTCTTTTCCTTCGAGCGCCGTCACCTCGACGAAGAACTGCTCGAGCTCGCGCCTGATTCGAGCGGTCAGATCACGCGGCGTCCGAATCTGATCGAAGCGCGGCGCCTTGAGCGGCATCGCGACGACGCGATCGTTGCGCTCGCGCCGGTTCGTGCCCTGTTTCTTTTGATCGACTTTCACGAGGCCCAGCGCGCGGCATGGAATGACGACGCCGGGGAACGTCGCCGTGTCCCACATCAGCATCGCATCGAGCGGATCGCCGTCCGAGGCGCGCGTGCCGGGCACGAAGCCCCAGTCGAACGGGTACGTGAGCCCGTACGTCAGCGGCCGCGACAGCGACATCGCCTCGATCTCGGGATCGAACTTCAACTTCGCGTTCGAGCCGCGCGGCGATTCGACGACGACGCGAAGGAAATGGCCGCGGACGAAGGCGGGAAGGAGATGAAGCTTCATAATGGCATTATGCCCGCCCCCCGACTCCGCTCGGGGCGCCCTGACTGATCGTCGAAAGGCGCGCGCGATGACGATCCCCTGCGCTTCGCCGTGGCGCGGCCGAACGGAATGCCATGGGTTACTGCTTCAAACGGCGAGAACGAGTGTCGGACGGCCTTCATCGCATCGCGAGCGATCAGATCGACGGCGCAATGAAGGATCTGCGAGGTCGGAAACCTGAGGAAGGAATCTACCAGGCGCGGAAGCGCCTGAAGAAACTCCGCGCCGTTCTCCGGCTCGCGCGACCTGGTCTCGACGCCACCGTCTTCGATCGCGAGAACACGTCGCTGCGCGACGTGGCGCGGCAACTCTCAGTCGTGCGCGACGCGGATGTGCTGGTTGAGGTCATCGAGGGATTGCGGCCGCACGACGGGCGCGACGCGGCGTTCCGGCGGATCGTGTCGAGCGCCAGGCTGCATCGCCGCAGCGTGCGGCGCGAGTTCTTCGACGGCGGCGCCGCTCTGAACGGCATTCGCGACTCGATGTCGGACTCCAAGTCCCGGCTGGCCGACTGGGCCGGCGACGACATCACGAGCAAGGACGTCCTGAAGGGACTCCGCAGAAGCTACGCCCGCGCGCGGCAGAGTTTTGAATCGGCCCGCCGGAGCCGGGACGACACGCGCTGGCACGAGTGGCGCAAGCGGACGAAGGACTTCTGGTGCCACTTGCGGCTCTTCGAGCGGGTCTGGCCGCCCCTCCTCGGCGCGGCGATTTCGCGATGCGGCGAGCTCGCCGATCGGCTGGGTGAGGATCACGATCTCGTCGTCATCGGCCACCGGCTCACGGAGCTTGCGCCGGAAGCCGACACCGGCCGTGAATCCAACCGTCTCCGTTCACTCATCGCGCATCGTCACGACAAACTGCGCGCGGAGGCACGCGAGGCCGGTGCCAAGCTCTTCGACGAGAAACCCGGCGCGTTCATGCGGCGTGTCGAAGCCTGCTGGCGCGCGTGGCGGAAGTAACAAGACTTCGAACGTCGAACTCCGGCGTTTGATCGACGTTACAATGTCGCGCACCGAGGCGCCCATGGATGAACAAGTCGTACGACTGCTCGAAGCCTACGATCGCGGACGCGTGTCACGCCGCGAACTGCTGTACACGCTGGGTGTGGCCGGCGTCGGCGCCGCCGCATTCGGATTCGGCGGCACGATCGCGAGCGCGCAAGGACGCTGCATGCGCGGCTACGGCACGGCGGGATGCCCGCTCGACGAGAAGACAGCGACCGCGCCCATCAAGCCCGTGTTCGAGCCGACCGGATGGAACACGGTCTCGCTCGATCACATCGCGTTCCAGGTCGCCGACTACAAGAGCGAGGCGGCCTTCTACACCGCGCTGATGGGGTGGAAGCTCCGGAGCGACGACGGCACGCAGGCGGTGCTCGACATCGGCAGCTGGGGCACAGCCATTTTCAAGCAGCGATCGCCGGCGGCAGCAGCCGACGCGGGCGCGGCGGCGCCCGGGGGCGGGCGCGGGCGCGGCGGCGGCAACGCCACCGTCGAATCCTTCTGCTTCGACATCGCGCCGTGGAACGCGAAGACCGTCGAAGCGGAGCTGAAGAAACGGGGCCTCACACCCGTCGCCGACAACGACGGAAAGGGATTCGAAAGCTTCCGTGTGAAAGACCCCGACGGCTTCAATCTGCAAATTGGCAACGGCAACGGTTACACGCGTGCGCGACGGACGTCGCCGGCGAGCGCCGCGCTGTCGCAGGCGGCGCCATTCGAGTCGACGGGCTGGAAGACGGTGTGGTTGGATCACTTCTCGTTCAACGTCACCAATTACAAGGAGAGCGCCTCCTTCTACATGAATCTCCTTGGATGGAAACCGACGTACGACGAGGGGAGCCAGCACGAGCTGATGATCGGAGAAGTCGGCGACATCATCATCCGCGGCGGCAATCCCTTCGACCCGAACTTCGGACGAGGCGGCGCGCGCGGCGCACGCGGCCAGGCATCCGGCGAAGCCGGTGCACCTCCCGCGGCGGCACCTCAAGCCCCGGCGTTGCCCGTGCCGCGCAGCGCGCGCGTCGATCACATCTCGTTCGGCATCGAGCCGTGGGATACCGACGGCGTGAAAGCGGAGCTCGAGAAGCGGGGGCTGCGGGCGTCGGTCGATACGTCCACCGGCGATGACATTCACGTCGCCGCGTTCAAGAGCTATCACACAGCCACGCCCAACGGGTACAACCTGCAGATCAGCTACGTCACGCATGACAACCGGCTGGCGTTGCCGAACGCGGTGAAGCCGAAGACGTCGGGCGGGCGCTAGTTTCGGCCGGTTTTCCGGGCCTGGGGGTTCCGTACTCCGGGCGACTATGGCCGCGGATTTCGCTCGCCGAACTTGAGCGGCGGACACGATGATTTCCGCTGACAAGGATGGTGGCGGCGTCTACCATATAAGGTTGAGGACTGAGGGACGGATGAGGAAACTTGCCATCCCTGTGCTCGTCACAGGGTTGTTGTCTACTGCCTTGACGCTTCGTGCGTTCGTCCCTGCCACTTCGCCCACCGCGTCTCTCTCTGAAGCCATCCCGCTGACCGCCGTCACGGCGCACGACGCCGCGCCGGCCGTGATGGCGTACGAGGCGCAGAACGAGGTCATCAAGCAGTACTGCGTCGGCTGCCACAACGACAACATGAAGAAAGGCGAGTTGTCGCTGATGACGTTCGACGCGGCGCGCGCGTCCGAGCGCGCAGAGATCGCGGAGAAGATGATCCGCAAGCTGCGAACCGGGATGATGCCGCCGAAGGAAGCGGCGCGAAAACCCGACGCGGCGACGCGCGCCGCGCTCATCACGGCGCTCGAGACGACGCTCGACGGGGCGGCGGCCGCGCATCCGAATCCGGGACGCCGCACGTTCCAGCGGCTCAATCGCGCGGAGTACACCGCCGCGGTCAAGTCGCTCGCCGGCCTCGACATCGACGTCAGCACGTATCTGCCCGCCGACACGATCAGCGCGAGCTTCGACAACATCGCCGACGTGCAGATGCCGTCCGCGACGGTGATGCAGGGCTACATGCGCGCCGCGGCGTACGTCAGCCGGGTTGCCGTGGGCGATCCGTCCGCTGACGCCACGTCGACACAGTACGACGTGCCGCGGACGCAGTCGCAGAAAGGACGGGCCGAAGGCGCCCCCTTCGGCACGCGCGGCGGCATCGTCGTCACGCACAACTTCCCCGCTGACGGCAAGTACAAGTTCCAGATGCTGCTGCACGGCGAGCCGGCCGGGCTGCTCTTCGGCCGGACCGTTCGCGATATCCAGATGGAGGTCTCGATCGACGGCGAGCGCGCGGCGCTCGTGAAAGTCGATCGCTGGATCTCGGAGTCGGATCCCGACGGGCTCACCGTGTCCACGCCGCCGATTCAGGTGGGCGCGGGCCCGAGGAAAGTGGCGGCCACGTTCATCCAGGAATTCGAAGGCTCCGAGGACGACCTCATCAAACCGATCGACCACACGCTGGCCGATACGCAGATTGGCGTCGGCTACGGCGTCACGACGCTTCCCCATCTCCGGAACCTGGCCGTCGTCGGACCGTTCGAGGTCACCGGCGTCTCCGACAACCCGGCGCGGCGCGCGATCTTCGTCTGCCGTCCGACCGCGCCCAGCGAAGAAGCGGCGTGCGCGCGGCGCATCCTCGATCGGCTCGCGACGCTGGCCTATCGACGCACGGCCACGGCCGCCGACATCAACGAGCTGATGCCGTTCTACGAGCAGGGCGCGAAGAGCGGCGGGTTCGAAGGCGGCGTTCGGACCGCGCTGCAGGCCGTGCTGTCGAGTCTGCACTTCATCTTCCGCGTCGAGGAAATCCCGGCGACCGCGAAGGCGGGCAGCGTCTACCGGATCAGCGATACCGATCTCGCATCACGACTGTCGTTCTTCGTCTGGGGCACGATTCCGGACAAGGACCTGATCGACGCCGCGCGCCGGATGGAACTCTCGCAGCCCGCGGCGTTCGAGAAGCAGGTCCGCCGGATGATCGCGGATCCGAGGTCCGACGCGCTCGCGACGCGCTTCGCGGCGCAGTGGCTGCGTCTCCAGGATCTCGACAAGGTCGAGCCGGATGCCCTGACGTTCCCGTACTACGACGAGTGGCTCGCCGAAGCGATGAAGCGCGAGACCGAGCAGCTCTTCGAGTACATGGTGCGGTCGGATCGTCCGCTGATGGAATTGCTGACGGCCGACTACACGTTCGTCAACGAGCGGCTCGCGCGGCATTACGGCATGACCGGCGTGAGCGGCCCGGAGTTCCGCAAGGTCGCCTATCAGGACGAGCATCGGCGCGGCATTCTCGGCCACGCGAGCATCCTGACGCTGACGTCGCACGGCAACC
>JBLNGH010000500.1:0-7399 GCA_050264575.1 Acidobacteriota bacterium
AACGTCAGCGTGCTGGTCGGCGGGTATCCGGAATGGGTCGCGACCGGAGGCGCGGTCGAGCGCGGGGAGAGATGACGTACTTCGCGCGGATTGGTCTCTAAATCCGCGGACCGTGCCACCATGACGCCGCCACGTGAGGAGATCAGGTGTAGGGCGGGCCTTTAGGCCCGCCAGCCCATTGATACTCATCGCCGCATTGGTATCTTTACAGGCGACTGCCCTGGCTGGCCCACCAGCCTGAGCGTTCGAATCCCGTTGTGGTCCTCGTCGGCGGTCAGTACGGCTCGCCGACGCGCATCTTCGGCGGAGTGTTAATTGCGCCGCCGAAACCGCTCAAGCCTGGAACGGCGCCCGACTCCAGCCGCTTCGGCCTGCTCATCAGCGGCGGCGCCGGCACGGGCGGATTTCGTGGAAGTGTGGGAGTTGGAGCGCTGGCGCTCGAGGGGCCATTCCTCGCGACCGGCTTCGACGCGCTGTTCACCGTCACGCGTACCGCAGATTCGCCCCGCGCGCCGATCCGGACGCCACTTATTGCCGGCTTCGAAGTGGGACTGGTGATGATAAGCGTGAGATTGGACGCGTAGCGCATCGCGTGAGCGGGCCTGGCACGAAGGACACGATCTTCACCTGGGGCGTCGGCGTCCAGATTCCAGTAGGTTGGTAGAAAGCGTTCGCATGGCTGCTGTGCAGTTTCGACGATACCGCGGCGAGGATCGCCATGCCTGCTTGCAGCTGTTCGACGAGAACTGCCCCGACTCGTTCGCTCCCAACGAGCGACGTGACTACGAGCAATTTCTGGATGACGCAGTTGATCGGTACGAGCTCTGCCTGATTGATGGTCAGGTCGTCGGCGCGTACGGCCTGTATCCCGAAGGTCCAGATCGTCTGGCCCTCCGCTGGATCATCGTGTCCGCCGGAAAGCAACGGCGCGGAGTCGGCTCAGCAGTGATGAACCGGATCGTGGCTGAACTGCGCCGGTCGAACGGTATGACGCTGCGTATCAGCGCCAGCCACAAGTCAGCGCCGTTCTTCGCTAAGTTCGGAGCGCGTGAGCGCGATCGGATTCCGAACGGCTGGGGACCCGGAATGCATCGGGTGGAGATGGAATTGTCGCTGTGAGCCCATTCAATCCTTGAGGACGTCCAAGCGTTCATAACCTCATTTTTTAGAGCTCGCGGGGCTCCGCCCCCGCTCGCGCGCGCCGGCGCTCGCAGACTCGCTATCCTCGCGCGGGGCCGCAGGCGCTGCCTCCGCGCCTCATTTCAGCAGCGAGGCTTCCTCCGCGAGAAACTTCCGGAACGCCTCCTCCGACTCGACGGTGATGACGCCGCGCATGCGGTAATGTCCCAGCCCGCACAACTGTGAGCAGGCGATCTCGAACTCGCCGGTCACCGTCGGCGTGAACCAGACCGGCGTGACCACGCCGGGATTCGCATCCTGCTTCACGCGCATCGCCGGCACCCCGAAGCTGTGAATCACGTCTTTGCTCGAGAGCTGGACGAGCACCGGACGATTCACAGGAAGGTGCATCACGCTCAACGTCACGATGTCGTCTTTCCCGAATGGCGACTCCCGATCGAGGCCGAGCGGATTCGTTTGTGTGACGAGCGAGAGCTTCGTCTCGCCGAATTTCCCGTCTGCGCCGGGATACTGCACGTTCCAGGCGAATTGCTCGGCGACGACACGGATGACGAGCGCGCCGGCGTCCGGCGGCCGCGCCGAGGTCCGTTCGAACCACAGCGGCAACGCGAAGATGACGAGCAGCACGGCCTCGGCGATGACGACGCCGATTTCCGTCGCCAGGGCGTAACGCCCGCGTGCGCCGTGCGCGTCGGCGCGAGGCTGACGGGAGCGGCGGAATCGGATCAGGGCGAACGCGAAGTACGTGCCCCAACCGACGAAGAGCGCGAGCATCAGCAGGTGCACGAGCGTCATCACGCTGTCGATGCTTGTCGCGTGCAAAGAGGCTGGGGGTGGGAGAAAAGGCATTACAGGTTCCGGGGTTCGCCGAGGTTCCGAGGTTCCAAGCTTCGCGAACGCCGCACGAACCCTCGAATAAAGACTGCGAATCCCGCGAGGACTGACACTGTGACCGTCATCAACACGACAACGGCCGCGCGGACGCCGGCGCTGACCGGACCCTCTTCCATCCGGAAGCAGACGGGACACGCCCAGGCGGTGGCGCTGGCCGACACCCACACGAGCACGGCGAGGAGGGATCGCATCATGAGAGGTAGAAGAGTAAGAAGATGATCATCCACACCAGATCCACGAACACCCAGTAGAGCGAGAGCGCTCGTATGCGGCCGCCGGTCATCTCCAATCCAACTCGCCCCACTCCGCTGAGCGCCCACACATTCGCGGCCAGGCCGCCGATGACGTGAAGCGCGTGGAGGCCGGTCAACGTGAAGTACGTCGCAAAGAACGTGTTGACCGACGGCACGCGTCCGGTCCGGATCTCGACTGAGTACTCGAGGCCCTTGAACGCGAGGAACATGACCGCGAGCACGCAGCCGATCACCATCAACCGGCGGGCCGTCGGCCATGACGCCGATCGCGCGCGCCAGATCAGGCCGGTCATGACCGCAAGCGTGGCCGTGTTCGTGGCACCGAGCGGGAGAGACAGCACCTCGAGCCCGCACGGCCACACCGGCGCGGCCACGCGAAGGAGCACGTACGACGAAAACAGCGCGCCGAAGAGCATGACCTCCGACGCCAGAAACAGCCAGATGCCGAGCGTGACGTTCGAGACGCCGGTGTCCGCGCGCGCGGCCGTCGTGTACGGAATCACGGCTGGCCCTGCGGCAGGAAATCGGCCGTCGAGCCGGCCGGGCTGTAGTCGTACGGGCCGCGATGGACCGTCGGCGGCACCGGAAAATTGTCGTGCGGCGGCGGCGACGTCGTGGACCACTCGAGCGTCGTCGCCTGCCACGGATTTTCGGCCGTGGCCCGGCCGCGCACGAGACTGCGCACCAGATTGACGATGAAGAAGATCTGCGCGACGCCGAGCAGTCCCGCGGCCCACGCCTGAATGACGAATGTCCCTTCGAGCCCACTGACGAACGAGTACGTCCGGCCGCCGTCGTAGAGCCGCCGATTCACGCCGGCAAGTCCCTGGACGAACATCGGCAGGAAGATCGCGTTCATCGCGACGAGCGACAGCCAGAAATGCCAGCGGCCCAGCCGCTCGCTCAATTGCTTGCCCGTCACCTTCGGGAACCAGTAGTAGACGCCCGCAAACAGCGCGAACAGCGTGCCCGGCGCGACGACGTAGTGGAAGTGGCCGATGACGTAGTAGGTGTCATGCAGCGGGATGTCCGTCGCCGCCAGGCCGAGCGGCAACCCCGTCAACCCGCCGATGCCGAACATCGGCAGAAATGCGAGCGCGAACAACGCCGGGACGGTGAACCGGATCGATCCGCCGTACAGCGACAACAGCAGCGACGAGACGATCACCACCGACGGAATCGAGATGATCATCGTCGTCACCTGAAAGAACGCGCTCATCGCGGGCCCCATGCCCGTCAGGAACATGTGATGGGCCCAGACGATGAACGACATGAATCCCATGAAGAGCGCCGAGCCGACCATCGCGCGGTAGCCCCACAACGGTTTGCGCGTCGCGTTCGCGATGACCTCGGCGACGATGCCGAGGCCCGGGAGGATCAGCACATAAACTTCGGGGTGCGCCAAAAACCAGAAGAGGTGCTGCCAGAGGATGGGGCTGCCGCCGCCGCTCACGTGCAGGGGCTGGCCGGACACGACGAGGCCGCTCGGAAGAAAAAAGCTCGTGCCGGCCAGCCGATCCATGAGCTGCAGCACGGCCGCGGCCTGGAGCGGCGGGAAGGCGAGCAGCAGCAGGAATGCGGTCACGAGCTGCGCCCACACGAAAAACGGCAGCCGCATCATCGTCAATCCCGGCGCGCGCAGCTGAAGGATCGTGACGATGATGTTGATCGATCCCACGAGCGACGACAGGATGAGCAGAAACATTCCGAGCAGCCATGCCGTCTGGCCGGCGGTCGCGATCACGGAGAGCGGCGCGTACGACGTCCATCCCGAATTGGCCGCGCCGCCCGGCAGGAAGAAGCTCGCGACCATCACCAGCCCGCCTGCGAGATAGATCCAGTAGCTCCACATGTTCAGGCGCGGAAACGCCATGTCCGGCGCGCCGATCATCAGCGGGAGGAGGTAATTGCCGAACCCGCCGACGGCCAGCGGCACGACGGCGAGGAACACCATGATGGTGCCGTGCATCGCGCCGAGCTGGTTGTAGAACTCGGGCACGATGCGTCCTTCCATCGCGTTGGCCGACCCCAGCAGGCCGCCGACGATCGGCACGGGCGCCCCCGGCCACGCGAGCTGCCACCGGACGATGAGGATGAGCACGAATCCCAGCAGCAGGAAGGCGAGACTCGTGAAGGTGTATTGCAGGCCGATGACTTTGTGGTCGGTGGAGAACAAGGGGACGGGTTAGTTTTCCACAGATTTCAACAGGCCGGGGGACGGAGGTCCTCAGCGCGCGCCTATACCCCGCAAGGCGCGACCCGCCGGCTTCCCCGTCGGCGCACCGTCCTTCAACACCTGCACACCGTTGACGAAGACATGCTGGACGCCGTCCGCGAGCTGATGCGGCTTCTCGAACGTCGCATGATCCACGATCGTCGCCGGATTGAAAACGACGACGTCAGCGAACTGACCGGGCTGAAGCTTGCCGCGATCCTTCAACTCGAGATTGCCCGCCGGCAGGCTCGTGACCCGACGGATCGCCTCCTCGACCGAGAGCACGCGATCCTCGCGCACGTACTTGGCGAAGAGCCGCGCGAAGTTGCCGTACGCGCGCGGATGCGTCGACGACTTGAGGAAAATCCCCTCGGGCGCCATCGACGCCGCGTCCGACCCGAGCGACACCCACGGCCGCTGCAGCTGCTTTTTGATGTTGTCTTCGGACATCAGAAAGTACACCGCGCCGACGCGCGATTCGTCCTCGAGCATGAGATCGAGAATCGTGTCGAACGCATCGGTGCCGCGCAGCTTCGCGACCTCCGCGAGCGTCTTGCCGGTGAGCGGCTTGAGCTTCTCGTTCCTGAAGTCGACGAGCAGCACGCGATCGGGCGAGCCGGCGGCGAGGTGCAGGTTCTCCCACTCGTCCGTCGGCGTTGACATCGCCTGCTTGATGCGCGCGCGCTCGGCCGGATCGCGCAGCCGCTTGAAGAGCGCCTGGTAGCCGCCGTCGAGCGCCCAGGGCGGGATCGCGGCATTCAGACCGGTAGAGCCTGCCGGATAGAGATACATGTCGGCGGTGATCTTGAGGCCCGACTCCCGCGCGTCCTCGATCATCTGCAGCACGCGCTCCATCTTTCCCCAGTTGCTCTGACCCGCGGCTTTCAGGTGAAAGATCTCCGCCGGAATGTTGGCCTCGCGGCTGATGCGCAGCAACTCCTGCACGGCCTCGACGAGACGATTGCCCTCGCTCCGCATGTGCGAGATGTACTTGCCGCGGGACTGCGCCGCGACCTTGCAGAGCTCGATGAGCTCTTCGGTCGAGGCGAAATTGTCGGGGGCGTAGATCAGCGACGATCCGATCCCGAGTGCGCCGTCCTCCATCTCGCGCCGCACGAGGGCGCGCATGCGATCGAGCTCCTCCGGGGTCGGCGGACGGTTGGTGAGTCCGACGACGTTCTCGCGGATGGTGCCGGCGCCGATGAACGACGCGACGTTGGGTGCGATCCCTTTGTGCTCGAGGAACTTCAAATACTCGGCAAGCGTCGTCCACTCGTAATCGAACTTGATGTCGCCCTGTTCCGATTTCCAGCGGCGCTTCATCTCGTCGGTGAGCGGACCCAGGGACGTGCCTTCGCCGAAGATCTCCGTCGTGACACCCTGGCGAATCTCGCCGAGCGAGCGGCCGTCGACGATCAGCGACTCGGTCGACCAGGAGAGCATGTTGATGAACCCGGGCGCGACCGCGAGACCGGCCGCCTTGACCTCGACGGGCGCCGACGCCGTCGCGAGGTCGCCTATCGCCGCGATTCGATCGCCGCGAATCCCGACGTCCGCGCGGACACCAGGTGTGCCCATGCCGTCGTAAACCAGGCCGCCGCGGATGATCGCGTC
The DNA here is from genome assembly GCA_050264575.1 of Acidobacteriota bacterium. Taxonomy (GTDB): domain Bacteria; phylum Acidobacteriota; class Vicinamibacteria; order Vicinamibacterales; family SCN-69-37; genus DASQFI01. The sequence goes on from JBLNGH010000500.1 coordinate 6,118, forward strand.
GAAGTGCGACGATCCCGGCCGCGGCTGCGAGATTGTCGCGCCGCATCCGGCAGCGGCGAGGGCGACGAGGAGGCCGGGAAGCGATCGGAGACGCATGGATCTCGAACTTTAGAGTTAGTGTCTTGACAATAGTCGTTTAAACGAATATTATTGTCAGGGATGCCCCGGAAGCCGGATTCTCCAGGCCGCGTGCCGCTGCCGGTGCACGCCAGAAGCGCCCGGACGCAGGCGCAGTTCGAAGCGTTTTCGGCGGTGCTGGCGGCGGCGGGGCAGCTCGAGCGCGAGCTGGTCGAAGTGCTGAAGCACGCGGGATTGTCGCTGGCGCAGTACAACGTCCTGCGAATTCTTCGCGGCGCCGGCCCGGCGGGGCTGGCGTGCGGGCAGGTCGGGGGCCGGCTGATTCGGCACGATCCCGACGTGACGCGGCTCACGGATCGGCTCGAGAAGCGGGGGCTGCTCGAACGGACCCGCGAAGCGGCCGACCGCCGGATCGTCAGGACGCGAGTCACCGCAGCGGGACTGGCGCTCCTGGCCGATCTCGACGAGCCGATCGATCGGCTGCACGAACGGCAGCTGGGGCACATGAGCGAGCCGCGCCTCGCGTCGCTCAGGAAATTGCTCGAGGACGCATGTGCGCGCGCCGGGTAGGGCGCGTTCTTCGGGCCAATAGTCGTTAAAACGATATTCGTCGAAAGTTGTATCGATGCCAAACGTCGTAACTCATAAGGGGAGTCATCACATGAAGACCATCAGAACGAACGTCGATCTCGGATTGATGCTGGTCCGGCTCGCGCTCGGCACCGTGTTCGTGATGCACGGCTGGCAGAAGCTCTCGGTCATGGGCCTGGCAGGCGTGGCCGGGTTCCTCACCACGCTCGGGATTCCCGTTCCGTCCGTCAGTGCCGCGCTGCTCATCGCGGCCGAACTGGGCGGCGGTCTCCTGATGCTGGCCGGTCTCTTCGCACGGCCCGCCGGGCTGATCCTGGCCTTCAACATGGTCGTCGCGGCGAGCACGGTGCATCTCAAGAACGGATTCTTTCTGCCGAACGGCTATGAGTTCACGTTCACGCTCTTCCTCGCGAGCCTCGCCATCGCCGCGGCCGGCGCCGGCAGGTACTCCGTGGACGCGCTGTTCGGACGGCGGCCGGTGGCGGAGGAAGAGATTGCGGTGCCGCGCGGCAGAGTTGCCGCGTAGCCGAGCCTGGGAGCCGGGACGCCTGGGAGCCGGGACGCCTGGGAGCCGGGAAGCTGAAAGCCAGGGCCTTCCTGGCTTCCCAGCTTC
>JBLNGH010000501.1:0-12079 GCA_050264575.1 Acidobacteriota bacterium
ACTCAAGGACTCGGCATCCGGGCCGCCGAAACACATCACCGAAGGATTCGTCCGGTTCAGTCCGCGCGATTTCTGCCGGTTTCTCGACTACGCGCTCGGATCGCCACGCGGAACAGCTCGAGCGTGAACGCCGGGCTCGCTGCGCTGCCCGAGTCTCCGCGTGAGGGGTTCGCGTTGTCCTACGTTCCCCGTCATGTCGGTCGCCGCGCATTCTTGGGCAAAGCCGGTCAGCGACTGGACGTGATTGTTACGGTTTGCACCTGCGTTCCATTCCTTCCGAGGTTGTCCGTCACCTTCAGGAGAATCGCGTACGAGCCCGGCGCGGTGTAGACATGCGAAACGGTGACGCCGGATCCGGACGAGCCGTCGCCGAAGTCCCACGCGTACGTCGTGATCGTTCGGCCAGGCACCGCCTTCGACGCCGACGCGTTCAGGTGCACCGGCTGCCCCACGCCCGGCTCCGCCGGCGAGATTGCGAAACTTGCCACGGGGTCGGCTGACGAAGCGACCGTGATCGCGGCCGGCGGCGTCGACGCCGTTGCTCCCCGATCGTCAGTCACGGTCAGAACGGCGTTGTAGGTGCCGGCGAGTTGATAGCGATGCGTCGGCCGCGCGCCGGCGCCGGCGGTGCCGTCGCCGAAGCTCCAGACGAACGACACGATCGTTCCATCGTCGGTCGATCCCGATGCATCGAAGACGACGGCATCGCCCTCTCGTGGCGACGTCGGCGAAAAGAAGAATTGCGGGACGGGCGGACGGTTCGGCGGCAGCACCATGCCGGGCCGGAGCAGCCGGATGAACACCGCGCGTTCGACCGCATTGACGAAGTTCGTCCCGGACGGCGTCACCACCACCGCGACCGTCACATCGTCTGTGGCCGAGGATGGCGGCGGTCGCGGAGCGTAGTAGGTGATCGCGGCGCGTCCTTCTTTCGTCGTCGAGATGCTTCGCGTTGAGAGGCTCCCGAAGTCCATCCTCACGCCGCCGACGAAGGTCGCCGCTTCGAGGACGAGCCCGCGCAGCGGCTGGCCGAACGCATCGCGCGCGACGATCTCGACGAGCGACGAGGCGGCGCCGTCCTGCATCAGCTGGTCCGGCGTTGCCGTAAGCCTCAGAGCGACGGCGTTTTCCGACGGCCCGGCAAGCGGCGGAATCGGCTGTCGATCCAGCGTGCAGGCAGAAGCCGCGATCGAGGTCAGAAGAACGCGCAAGGTCCGTTTCGTCATCACGTCTCCGGGTCGCTCCAATTGGCAAAGTTGACGCCGATGAGGGCGACCGCCTTCACGACGCGGCCAGCCTGGTCCGATCCGTAGAACGTGACTTCGGCAAGGGTCGAGATCACGGCGGTTCCGGCCGCCAGCGCTGCGAGCGGCGCCTCCCGCTTCGCCTGGCTTCGGACGAGCGTGAAGGTCATCGTCTGACCTTCACTGCTGACGGTCAGCGTGAACGCCCCGTCGAAGGGATACGGCACGTCGACGCCCGGCACGTTGCGGCCATCGGCGCGGATGAATCGCACGCGGTACCGCGTGACGGTAATGAAGTTCGTGCTCGTGGGCTGCGCTGGTGAAGTTGGGCTGCCTGGATCTTTCAAGGCGAGGCTGAACGACACGCGGGCGAAATCTTCGAAGACCGTTGACTGCCGCACCTCGGCGCCGCCCTGCTGGCGGTTCACGACGGTCACCACATCCGACGCGAGCGTGCCGTTGAACGTCGTCGGCTCGGCTCCGCTGGCCGCCTCGAGCGAATCGACGATGAGGTACGACGCTGAGGCGCCGTCTCGCGGGGCGCCCGTGCACCCTGCCGTCACCAGAAGAAGCGCGGCCAGCTCGCGACGGGCGCTCACGGCCGGCTCCGAATGATGCGCGGGGTGATGAAGATCAGAAGCTCGCGCGTCTCCGCACGCATGTCGCTCCGCTTGAAGAGCCAACCCATGAGCGGAATGCGACTCGCCCCTGGTGTGCGATCCAGGAGCGAGCTCTCCGTCGACTGCGTGATGCCACCGATGACCGTCGTCGTGCCATCGCGTACCTGGACCTGGGTGTCGGCGCGCTGCGTGTTGATGGACGGGTTGCCGTTCACGGCGCGGCTGAAGTCGGGCGTGCCGTTCTCGAGAACGATGTGCATCAGCACCGTGTCCGCGGTCACCTGCGGCGTGACGACGAGCTTCAACGCTGCGTCGCGGAACTGCACCGTGACCGTGTTGTTCGCGACGGTCTGGAATGGAATCTGGAATCCCTGGGCCATTTCAGCCGGCCGGTTGTTCTGGGTCGTGACGCGCGGCTGCGAGAGAATCCTGATTTTGCCGTCGTGCTCGAGCGCGGAGAGCGCCGCGTCGATGGCGAGCGCTCCGTTCACGGCGCCGAGCGAGATGCCGAGGGCCGATGTCGCGCCGGCAATCGGCAGATTCACCGCCGTCCCGGTCTTCTCGAGGTCCCCGGCGCGCGGATCGTTCGGACTTTGCGTGACGGGTCCCTGCGCCACAACGCGGCCCGACACCGTACCGCTGTTCGGAAACGCGAGCGGCGTCGTGTTGCCGAGATCCGGAGCGGCTCGCGCGTTGACCCCAAGCTGGACGCCCAGCGCGCGCGCCGTGTCGCGGCTCGTTTGAAGAATTCTGGCTTCGATCTCGACCTGAGGCTCGGGCCGATCGAGGTCGGCGACGAGCTGTCGAATCTCGGCGAGCTGGGCGGCCATGTCCTTCACGATGAGCGTGTTGGTCCGCTCGTCCACCTCGGCCGTGCCCTGGGCGGAAAGCAATCGAGCCTGCTCCAACAGTTTTTTGAGAGACGACGCCGACGCGTGATTGAGCCTCAGCCTCGCGGATTCGAGCACCGCCGGCGGTTCGGCGATCTTTCTCTGCTCGGCCTCGTCCTTCAACTCGCGACTTCGCGCCTCGCGCGTCATCACGCGCACGACCGGACCATCGATCTGATAGGTCAGCTGTGCGCTCTTCAGCACGATGTCCAGCACCTGATCCCACGGCACTTGCGTCAGTTTCAGATCGACGACGGCATTGACCGGCACGCTCGGATCGATGACGACGTTGATGCCGCCGATGTCCGCGAGCTGCCGGATGACCACCCGCAGCAGCGCGCCCTGATAGTCGACGTCGAGTGGATTGCCGCGAAACTGCTGCGCCGGCACGGACACGATCGTGAGCAGCAACGCCATGCCACAACAGATGCGGCTCATCGCCGGACTCCCGAACTCGATCCGAGGTTCTTCCGGATTTCGGAAAGAGCTGCGGAGCGGTCGCCGGTGACCGTCGCCGTGAACACGACGCCGCGTTCGTCGATTCGCATGATGACGGCGTCGAGCAGCCGGTCCTTCGGCCTGGCGACAAACGTCCGGCGGTCCGGGCCTTCGAGGATCGCGGTCATCGCGCCACCCCATCGCGCGATCCCTCTCACGGCCACGTCGCCGACGGGAACCGATGCGAGCCCTGCGTGACCGGGTCGATCGCTTCCACCAGGCGACTCCCCGGCCATCGTCGCCATTGCGAGCGGATCCTGAAATGGATCACGCTTGCCGACGCTGTCGTCTGTGACGGGGAGATCGCCGGTGACGAACGTGTTCTGATCGGTCGTCGTCGCGACCACGGTCGCGGTGATCGTCCGGCGGTCGAACTGTCTTGGCAGTGCCCTGATCGTGACGTCCGGGACGGACGCGACTTGCGGCAGTCTGACGAGCCTGCTCAGAAAGGCGACGAATTCAGGAAACCCGCCTTCGACTTCGAACTGCACCCGGCGCGCGTCGACGATCGCGCGCGCGGCCTGCGCGGCCGCGACGGGCGGTGGAGACGCGCCCGAGAAGCTCGAGAGCGCGATGCCTGACTGCATCGCAGCGTCGTGCAAAGCGGCCAGGAACTGCCGGGAAGAGCTCGGAGTACCCTGCTCGACCGGCGCGGCGAACCTGGCCTCGAGGCGGAGCAGCTCGCGCTCGACAGAAGAGAGCGCGCTGACGGAACTCCGAAGCCGGACGATCTCAGCGAGAGCCGCCGCGAGCCGCGCCTTGCGCGATTCCAGGGCGAGACGTTCCGGTCCAAGCCATGTTCGCCAGGCGACGGCAGGCACCAGCAGCGTGAGGAGCACGAAGACGAGTCCCTGCGTTCGTGCAGAGAGATAGCCGAACGTTCCGGACAAACGAACCGCCGCGCGGGCGGAGCGCCCGCATCTCGGGGCCGAGAGGAGAGACCCGAATCAGTTCAGTCTTACGGAAAAGCGCACAACGGTCGTGCGGTCGCGAGTCTCGGCGCTCGCAGAGAGAATTTCGACCGGCGCGTTCACCGCGCCGGAGCCGCGAATCTGGTCGACAAAATCAGTGACGGCTGTCATCGACCGCGCCCGGCCGGCGATTTCGAGCCGCGTTCCATGCTGTTCGGCGGCCGTCAGCCACACACCGTCCGGCACCTGCTCACCAACAGCGGCCAGCAGCCGCACCGGCACAAACCGAGCGGCCTCGTCACGCGCGATCGACGCGAGCCGCGCGGTCAGCTCGCCTTTGCGCGCGTTGATCTGGTCGGCCTGTCGGGCCGATTCGCGCAGCCGGCCGGCCTCGACCTCCGCGACGGCCAGCGCGCGATCAAGCTGTCGTTCCGCCGTCCTCAACCACCACCAGTCTCCGACGCTCGCGAGCGCGGCGACTGTCACCGCCGCCAATCCAAGCCGCGCGGGGTTGCGAACGCCCAATCGGCTCGTCCGGCGAATCGGCCGCTCGCCGCCGAGCAGGTTGACCCGTATCACCGGTCGCCGTCTTGACGCATCGCGAGACCGACCGCAACCGCGTACGCCGGACCGGTCGACTCGCCGCCGACATGTCCCGCGTCCTTGACCTGTCTGAACGGATCGAAGACGTCGACCGCGGCGCCCAACTCGGTCTTGAGCAGCTCGAACAACCCGGCCGCCTGCCACGCGCCGCCCGACACCGCAATGCGATTCAGTCGATCGAACTGCGCGCCTTCCCGGTAGAACTCGATGGTGTTTCGAATCTCGCTCGCGAGATGCGCGCTCGCCTCTCGAAGGGCGGCGGCGACGTGCTTGTCGTTCGCGCGCTTCGGCTGTTTGCCCAGAAGAATCTGCCTGGCCAGCTCCTCGGTCGCCTCGGACCCGAGCTCACGCATCAACGCGTCAACGTGTCCCTGGCCGCCGACCGGGATATGCCGGCTGAACACCGGATCGCCGCGTTCGAGCAGGCAGACAATCGTGCCGCTGCGGCCCACGTGAATCAGAGCGGTGAGCGCGTCGGTCCGATCGGGATAGTTCATCTGGTACGCGTTTGCCAGCGCAAACGCTTCGACGTCAATCACAGCCGGCGTTCGCCCGCTATGCTCGATCACCATCGCCCTCTCGCTGATTTGGTCTTTCTTGGCGGCCACGAGCAGGACGTCGACACCGGACTTCGACTTGTCGGTACCTGTCGAGATGACGCGGTAGTCGAGCTGGCATTCGTTGAGATCGAACGGAATGTACTGCTCGGCTTCCCAGGGGATCCGGTCGTCGAGGTCAGCCTCTTCGAGGGTCGGCAGCCAGAGGCGTTTCACGATGACGGCGTGGCCGGAGAGCGCGGAAGCGACGCGCGCCTTCTTGACGCGCAGCGAGTCGATCAGCCGCGTCACCGCGCCGCTCACGATGGCCGGTTCGAGGGTCACGCCGTCCTGGATCGCGTTGCTGGGCAGCAGCTCTTCGGCCGCCGCGACGAGCGACCACGCGCTGCGGCCCTTCTTCAGCACGACGGCCCGCACTGCGCTCGAGCCAATGTCCAGCCCGACGGTTTGAGTACGGAAAGCAGCGTTCAGCACCATGGTCGCGCGCAGTATTCGCAAGCCTGATGCCAGACTTGTGCGCGGCGTGACACAATCGAGAAGTCTCGTTTCCAGAACTGGACTCGCGGCGGCGCCTTCCTGCGGGAACTACGAATGATTCCGGCCGGATTACGGGACCGTAATCGCACATACAAGATTCCCCGACGCGGGAATCCGGCCGCAAAACGGGCCGATTCCGGGGTCTCAAGATTGACATTTTTTCAACCGGACCCTATGCTTGAGGTTTGCCGTTCTTGTGATCCGCCCAGCACGGTCCAGGCGGTATCCTGAGCAGCCTAGCGGGTCAGAAGGAGAACGATGGGGACGAGTACGCCTGCGCCTGCGGCCAAGACAGACCGCCAGTGGCACATCATCGATGCCAACGGTCAGGTGCTCGGCCGTGTCGCCAGTCAGGCGGCTCGCTTGCTTCAAGGCAAGCACAAACCCACCTGGCTTCCCTACCTCGATCGCGGCGATCACGTCGTCATCGTCAACGCCGCGCGCGTGCGCCTGACCGGGCGCAAGGACGAACAGAAGATCTACCGGCGTCATTCCGGCTACGAGGGCGGGCTCAAGGAAGAGCGCGCCAAGATCGTCCGGCAAAAGACTCCCCTCCGACTGGTCGAGGAAGCGGTGCGCGGCATGTTGCCGAAGACGAAGCTCGGCAACGCGATGTATCGCAAACTCAAGGTCTACGCGGCTGGCGATCACCCGCACGCCGCGCAGAAGCCGAACAAGCTCGAGGTCGCATAACTTGGCTGCAACTCAGTACTACGGGACGGGCCGGCGCAAGACGTCGACGGCCCGCGTGTTCCTGCGTCCCGGATCGGGCACAATTACCGTAAACTATCGTCCAATCGAAGCGAGCTTTCCTGCCGAGTCGCTCCGGCTGGTCATCCGGCAACCGTTGATGGTGACCGAGACGGCCGAGCGGTTCGATGTCCTCGCGACGACGGCGGGCGGCGGCGTGTCGGGTCAGGCCGGCGCCCTCCGGCTCGGGATCGCGCGGGCGCTCGTGGATTACGACGCGGAACTGCGCGCGCGCCTGCGGAAGGCCGGGCTGTTGACCCGGGATCCGCGCGCCAAGGAGCGCAAGAAGTACGGGATGGCGGGCGCGCGTAAACGGTTCCAGTTCAGTAAGCGTTAACAAGGGCAGTTGTGTCGGACCCCGGCTTCCCCGGCCCGGGTTCTGAGGGAGACGAACCGGTTTGAACGCGATCGCGATGAAGGACCTGCTGGAGGCCGGCGTCCACTTCGGCCATCAGACAAAGCGCTGGAACCCGAAGATGAAGCCGTACATCTTCGGCGAACGCAATGGCATCTACATCATCGACCTTGGCCGCACGGCCAAGCTGTATCGCGACGCGGCGGAGTTCGTCTCCAACGTCTGCAGCCAGAACGGCACCGTGCTCTTCGTCGGCACCAAGCGTCAGGCCCAGGATGCGATCGCCGAGGAGTCGCAGCGCTGCGGCATGTTCTTCGTGAACCAGCGCTGGCTGGGCGGTCTCCTGACGAACTTTTCGACCATCCAGCGGAGTCTCGCGCGGCTGCGTGAGCTCGAAGCGATGACGGCCGACGGCGGCCGGTACGAGACGCTCTCGAAAAAGGAAATCGCCCGGCTCGAAAAAGAGCGCCGGAAGCTCGCCAAGAATCTCGACGGCATCCGCGGCATGAACCGCCTGCCCGACATCGTGTTCATCGTCGACACCAAGCACGAGCAGATCGCCGTCGACGAAGCGCGCAAGCTGAAGATTCCGGTCATCGGCGTGGTCGACACGAACTGCGATCCCGACGAGGTCGATTACGTGATTCCGGGTAACGACGACGCGCTGCGATCGATCCGGCTGTTTGCCGCCGGCATCGCCGACGCCGTGCTGTCGGGACGCGGCCTGGCCGAATCCGCCAGCGCGTCCGAGGCCGCCGACACGAAATCCCGCGCTCACGCCGCCCCGGCGACGACGACGGCGTAGATCAGGCCCAGGGCTAAAGGCCCCAGGCCCACGCTGGGCACGGGGGCATCGGTCGGCCACGGGGCGATTCCTGAGCGAACCCCAGTGTTTTGCTTCTACTCATCACTTTGGCCTTGGGCCATTGGCCTTGGGCCTGACACCAGGATCTAGACATGTCCACGAACATCCCAGCCGAACTCGTCAAGAAACTCCGCGACCGCACCGGCGCCGGCATGATGGAGTGCAAGGCCGCGCTCCAGGAAGCCAACGGCGACCTCGAAGAAGCCACGACCATCCTCCGGAAGCGTGGCCTCGCTCACGCCGCGAAGAAGTCCGGCCGGACGACGGGCGAGGGGCTGATCGGCGCTTACATCCATCAGGGCGGCAAGATTGGCGTGCTCGTCGAGCTGAACTGCGAGTCCGATTTCGTCGCGCGAACCGATGACTTCCAGACGCTGCTGAAAGAGCTGGCCTTGCAGGTCGCCGCAGCCAGCCCGCAGTACGTGCGCCGCGAGGACGTTCCGGCCGACGTGCTCGAGCGCGAGCGCAACATCTACCGCGCGCAGATGCAGAATTCCGGCAAGCCGCCGCAGGTCATCGACAAGATCGTCGAGGGCAAGCTCGGCAGCTTCTACGAACAGGTCGTGCTGCTCGATCAGCCGTCGATCCGCGACCCGAAGACCACCGTCGATCAGATGGTGCAGGCGATCATCGCCAAGCTCGGCGAGAACATCGGCATCGCGAGATTCATTCGATTCAAAGTTGGAGAGACGGCAGGAAGCTAGAGAGCCAGAAAGCCAAGAGCGTCTGCCTTCCGGGCCTTCCAGCTTTCCGGCTTTCGAGCTTTCCGGCTTTCAGAACATATAATCGTCGGCGGTGCCGCCAGGGCCTGCCTACTCTCGCGTCCTCCTCAAACTCTCCGGTGAAGCCCTCATGGGCGAGCAGCCCTTTGGGATCGACCCGGTTGTCGCCACGCAGGTCGCGCGCGAAATCGGCGAAATCCAGCAGCTCGGCGTCCAGGTCGGCGTCGTCATCGGCGGCGGCAACCTGTTCAGGGGCCTTGCCGCGAGCGCACGGGGCATGGATCGGTCGACGGCCGACTACATGGGGATGCTGGCCACCGTCATCAACGCCCTCGCGCTCCAGGATGCGCTCGAGCAGCTCGGCGTAACGACCCGCGTCGCGACGGCGATCGAGATGCGCGCGGTGGCGGAGCCGTTCATCCGGCGGCGCGCCATCCGGCACCTCGAGAAAGGCCGCGTCGTGCTGTTTGCGGCCGGCACCGGCAACCCCTACTTCACGACCGACACCGCGGCGGCCCTTCGCGCGATGGAAATGCGCGCGGAAGTCATCCTGAAGGGAACGAAGGTCGACGGCGTGTACACCGCCGATCCGATGACCGACAAAGGCGCCAAACGCTACGAGACCATCTCGTATCTCGAGGTCCTCGAGAAGAGCCTCAAAGTCATGGACGCCACGGCGATTTCGCTGTGCATGGACAACAAGCTGCCGATTGTCGTCTTCAATCTCCGCGAGCCGGGCAATCTGCGCCGCGTCATCATGGGCGATCCCGTCGGGACGACGGTGATGGCGTGACGCTCTGAGACAGCTATGGATGCAAATGATCTGAAAGGCCTGAGTGCCGAAATCAAGAAACGGATGGACAGCGCGATCGATCACGTGCGGCGCGAACTGGGCGGGCTGCGCACCGGGCGGGCGACGGTATCACTGCTCGATCCCGTGCATGTCGACGCCTATGGCGCGTCGTTGCCCCTGAATCAAGTCGCCTCCTTGTCGGTCCCGGAACCGACGCTCATCGTCGCGCAACCCTTCGATCCGTCGCTGATGTCGGCGATCGAAAAGGCGATTCAGAAAAGCAATCTCGGCCTGAACCCGGCCTCCGACGGGAAGGTGCTGCGCATTCCCATTCCGCCGCTCACGGAGGAACGGCGCAAGGAAATGTCGCGGCTCGTCCACAAGTACGCCGAAGAAGGCCGGAACTCCGTCCGCCAGGTCCGTCGCGACGCGAACGATCGTCTGAAGAAGCTGCTCAAGGACCACAAGATTTCGGAGGACGACGAGCGGCGGGCGCTGGACGAGGTCCAGAAGATCACGGATGCGCACGTCACGATGATTGACGACCTGCAGAAGAAGAAAGATGGCGAGCTGTTGGGGAAATGAACGCGACGTGCGGGCGTCATGTGTCCATCTGAAATCTGCAATCTGGGAATCTGGAATCTTGACTGCAATCTGGGATCGCGAATCGGAAATCTATCGGGGAATCTGAAATCTATCGGGAAATCTAGCAACCGGGAGAATCGGCAATCGGGGAATCGACAATCGCCAATCGGAATCTTGAATCTTGAATCTATCGCGACTCGGCGAGTCCTCCGCCGATTTCAGATTTTCGATTCCCGATTCTCGGTAGATTTCAGAATCCCGATAGATTTCAGATTTCCGTTTGCCAGATTACCGATCAGATTGCAGATTCCCCGATTCCAGATTTCAGATTGACACACGCATGAGCTCTTTGTTCTCACACCTCGAATGTTCAGTGCCATGCGGCACCGGCCCCTACGATCCTCGACAGGTCCATCATCTGTGTTCCTGCGGCGCGCCGCTGCTCGCGCGGTACGACCTCACCGCCGCGAAGCATCTTTCCAAGGAGTCCTTCGCCGGGCGCGAATCCTCGATGTGGCGGTATGCCGAGCTGATGCCGCTGTTCGAGACCAGGCCGGGCCAGCTCGAATCGCCGGTGTCGCTCGGTGAAGGCTGGACGCCGCTCGTGCGCACGCGGCGGCTCGGGAAAGCGCTCGGTCTCGAACGGCTGTACGTCAAAGACGAATCGCTCAACCCGACGAACTCGTTCAAGGCGCGGGGATTGTCCGCCGCCGTGACGCGCGCCTTCTACCTGGGCGCCAAAGTGCTGTCGATTCCGACGGCCGGTAACGCGGGCAACGCGATGGCGGCCTACGCGGCGCGCGCGAGCCTCGAGGCGCAGGTCTTCATGCCGAAGGACGTCAAGACGCCGTTCGTCAAAGAATGCGAGCTGTACGGCGCGAGGGTGACGCTGGTCGACGGCCTGATTACCGACGCCGGACGCGTCGCCGCCGAGCAAGGCAAGCCGCTCGGCTGGTACGACGTGTCGACGCTCAAAGAGCCGTACCGCATCGAGGGCAAGAAGACGATGGGGTACGAAATCGCGGAGCAGCTCGGCTGGACGCTGCCCGACTGGATCATTTATCCGACTGGCGGCGGGACAGGCATGGTCGGAATGTGGAAGGCGTTCGCCGAGATGTCGGCGCTCGGCTGGATCGATCCCGTCCGGCGGCCGCAGATGGTCACAGTGCAGGCTGCAGGCTGCGCGCCGATCGTCCGCGCGTTCGCCGCAGGGACGGAGAAAGCGACGCTCTGGGAAAACGCGCACACGATTGCGGACGGACTTCGCGTGCCCAAGGCGATCGGCGATTTCCTCGTGCTTCGCGCGCTCCGCGAGAGTCACGGCGATGCCATCGCGGTCGGAGACGCCGAGATGGTGGCCGGCATGAAGGATCTCGGACGGCTGGAAGGCATCAGCGCCGCGCCTGAGGGCGGCGCCGCACTGCATGCGCTGCGCGTCCTGATCGGCAGCGGACGCATCAAGCCGCACGATTCCGTCGTGCTGTTCAACACCGGTGGCGCGTTGAAGTACCTCGACGTGCTGCAATGACGGGTGGATTGCGGTCGGCCAAAGTCCATCGGCCGAAGGCCGAAGGCAAAGCGCTTGTCCCGGCAATGCCGCACGACTACGGCCGTTCGGGGCGACGTCCCCGCGAATGGTTTCACTGGGGCCTTCGGCCAGGGGCCTTCGGCCGACTCCTTTTCGCATGATCGGCCTTCTCTTTACCGGCGGCACGATCTCGATGAAGTTCGATCCGGCCACCGGCGCCGCGGTGCCGGCCTTGAGCGCGGAAGAAATTCTCGCGCAAGTGCCGGATCTCCAATCGGTCGGCGACGTCGAGGTCGAAGAGTTCTCGCGGCTGCCCGGGCCGCACGTCACGCCGGAGCAGATGTGGCGCCTTGCGCGCCGAGCCGCCGCGTGGCTCGAGCGGCCGGACGTCAACGGCCTCGTCATCACGCACGGGACCGATACGATCGAGGAAACTGCCTACCTGCTCGATCTCGTGCTGATGTCCCCGAAACCCGTGGTCCTGGTCGGCGCCATGCGGACGGTCTCGGATCCAAGTTGGGATGGACCCGGCAATGTGCTCGCCGCCGCCCACGTTGCCGCCTCGCCCGCCGCCCGCGGCTACGGCGTGCTCGTCGTCATGGACGAGCAGATTCTGCCGGC
>JBLNGH010000502.1:0-14987 GCA_050264575.1 Acidobacteriota bacterium
TCTTCTGCCCTCTTCAACTCCGCGGCGTACGCGTCCCTCGCGGCACGCGATCCCAGAATCCAGCCGATCACGATGCCGACGAGCAGGACGGCGGGAATGAAGATGAAATGACTGGCAGGCATGTTCTCGTTCTAACTTCGAACTTCGAAGTTCGAACTTCGAAGTTCAGGTTGTTTGCCGCCCCTGCAGTTTCGCCCTCACCTGATCCAGTTCGCGCTCGACGCGGCCGAGGCGCCGCCACAGGAGCACGACGTATGCCAGCAGCGCGACCCAGACGAAGGCGTACGCCACGAACACCAGCGGCGTCGCGGGCAGCGTTTCCTGCCCCGTCTCGCCCGGCTTGACGGGCACGAAGCCCTTGTCCTGGAACGCGACCATCGTGACGGTGCCAATGGCGAGCAGGACGAGCGTCAGAGCCCACGCCACGAGCGGTCCTCGGATACGTCGCATCTCCGTCCTCCAGTATTCGTGCTCGCGGGGCCCCACCCCCGCTCGCGCGCGCTGCGGCGCTCGCAGACTCGCTATTCTCGCGCGAGCCGCGGGCGCTTCAATCCTCCAGAGCGAGAAACGCATCGTCGAGCGTGGCGCGGCCGGCCTCGAGCCGCGTGCGGATCATCAGCAGCGCCGCGTACAGCACCAGGAACGTGTAGATGCACCAGCTGAGCACGTAGCTCATGTCGGGCGGCAGCGTCTGGATCACGGTCGTCTGCGGGTGCACCGTACGCCAGTAGTTCACCGACCAGTAGACGAACGGCACGAGCACGGTGCCGAAAATGCCGGCGACCGCGGCGAGCACCTCGGACCCCGGTCCGCCGAACCGGCGAAGCAGCAGATAGGCGACGAAGACCATCCACATGACGAACGTCATGACGAGCCGGGCGTCGCCCCACGTCCACCAGACGCCCCAGGCCTTGCGCGCCCAGAGCGGGCCGGTCACGAGCACGATCGCCCCGAACAACACCGCGAGCTCGGCGGCCGCGACCGCGACGTGGTCGGCCGTCCGCGTCCGGCGAACGAGATAGATGACGCTGGCGATGCCGCAGACGAACACGGACGTGAACGTCGTGATCGCGGCCGGCACATGGAAATAGAAAATCTTCTGCACGAGCCCCATCGTCGACTCGTACCGCACGGCGTCGATGAGAAACGGCGCGCGCATGAACATCAGCGCGGCAATCACGAGCAGCAGCGGCGGGAGCTGTTTCACGGCAGGGGGCTCATTCGCTCATCACGGGACCGAAGACCCAGAGCGCCAGCGTCACAAAGACTGCGTCAAAGAATATCAGCATCGCGAGCCACGACTGGGCGACGGCGAAATCGGGCTCCGCCGCGAAAATCGCCGCGGTCCCTCGTACGCCGGCGATGATGACCGGCACGACAATCGGGTACAGCAGGACGGGCAGGAGCACGTCGCGCGACTGGGCGCGGACCAGCATCGCGGCGAACAACGTCCCGACACCGGCGAAGCCGATCGTGCCGGCCGCCACCAGGCTCGCGAGCAGCCACGGCGCGCGCCAGAGCGGCGCGGCGAACAGCACGCCGATGACCGGAACCGTGATGATCTCGACGCCGATCATCAGCACGAGCAGCGAGAACAGCTTCCCGAGGTACACGGCCGCGCGCTCGACAGGCGCCAGGAGCAGCGCGCGCAGCGTCTCCGACTGCCGCTCGCGTTCGAACGCCCGGCCGAGCGCCAGGGTGCCGGAGAACGTCACCGCCACCCACAGAATGCCCGCCGCCGCGTCCGCGAGCGGCTGACCCTCGACGACGAACGCGAAGGCGAACACGAGCACGCACGCCATCGCGAAGAACAGCGTCGTATAGTCGATCTCGCGGTTCCGCGCCTCGACGCGCAGATCCTTGCGGGCGATCAGCCAGGCGGCGCGCAGCACGCCCGTCATGGCACCGGTTCCCGCAACGACTGGCGGTACCGTTCGCGAAGCGTGCCGCCGCCGTCCGGAATCTCGCGCGCCCGTCCTTCGGTCAGACAGACCGCGCGATCGACCAGTTGGTCGGCGCTCTCGAAGTCGTGCGTCGCCATGACGACGATCGCGCCCGTGTCACGAAGAGTGCGCAGCCTGGCGCCGAGCGCCGCTGCCGCCTCGTCATCGAGACCGGTGAATGGCTCGTCGAGCAGCACGAGGCGCGGGCGGTGCAGCAGCGCGCGTTCGAGCGCCAGCCGCTGACGGAGACCTCGAGAGAATCCCGCCACGCGATCGTTCGCGCGATCCTGCAGCCGCGCCGCGGTGAGCGCCCCGTCGATCGACTGCGCGAGGGCGGCGCCGCTCAAGCCGTACAGCCTGCCGAAGAACTCCAGGTTCTCCCAGGCGCTGAGATCGGCGTAGAGGAACAAATCGTGTCCGAGCAGACCGATCTGCCGCCGGACCCCGTCGTCGAGCGCCGCGACGGGCCGATCCCCGAACCGCACCTCGCCAGACGACGGGCGCAGCAGCGTCGAAAACAATCCCAGCAGCGTGGACTTGCCGGCGCCGTTGGGGCCGAACAGCCCGACGATTTCACCGGCCCGGCAGCGAAGGTTGACGCGCGCGAGCGCGCGACGCCGCCCGAAATGGCGGGACGCCTCGCGCGCTTCGACGATCTCGAAGTCGGGCCCGGAAGGCACGCCCAAGCTTATGCCGGTCGGCGCCGAGGATTGGGAAACGCCGCGGCCCAGAGGCCGGCGCCCATGATGACGGTCGCGAGGCTGAGCGCGACGTACCGCGGCCACAGCGCATGGTGCGGCAGTCCGGAGATCTCGAGCACCAGCGACTGCCCCGCCGGGATCGCCGGCCCGCCCGCCACGATCAGCTTTTGCCCCTGATCGGTCACCTCGCGCTTGGAGGCGATCTGCGGCGATCGCACGTCGAGGCCGCCGATTTGCGGCACGAGCACGTTGAGATTCTGCAGCGCGGCCGGCCACTTCTGCACGACGCGCGCCGTGTCGCCGCTGTAGGGCTGCTCGTACGCCACCTGTACCATCGTCGCGCCCGGCGCGAAGGGACCGGTGACGATGATCCGCGGGCCTTTTGCGGTGGCCTGCGTCGACGATCCTTCCAGCAGGCTGGCGCCGCGCGCGTCCCTCGGCAGGTCGAAGATGACCGGTCCGCCTGGATCGACCGGCGTGCGCGCGGTGTTGAGAATCTGCAGCACGTAGAACACGTTGAGT
The DNA here is from genome assembly GCA_050264575.1 of Acidobacteriota bacterium. Lineage (GTDB taxonomy): Bacteria > Acidobacteriota > Vicinamibacteria > Vicinamibacterales > SCN-69-37 > DASQFI01. The sequence goes on from JBLNGH010000502.1 coordinate 3,167, forward strand.
CGGTCGTCGGACATCTCGGCGATGACGCGGGATTCCGGCCCGAGCACGACCATGCCCGGAACCGGCGGCGCGTTCGCGAGCCGGCGATCTTCTTCCTTGCGTTTTTCAATCTCGGGATCGGTCGCGACGAGCACGACGCGGACTCCCGAGTCGCCGACGACGATCTCCTGGGATTCGAGCCGCGCGCCGTCGATCGTTGCGGCGGCCCGCACCTTCGTCCCGCGCGCGAGGCCGGTGACCTGGGCCCGGCCGGACTCGTCCGTGGTCACGCGCCGAACTTTTCCGTCCACAGTGAGATCGACGGTGGCACCGGCAATGTTCTTGTCGAAGTTGCCGCGAATCACGCGCACTGAGATGGTCCCAGACGGCAGATCCGTGGCTGGCAGCGGAACTCCGGCGATCTGTTTGGGATCCGGCATTTGAATCTGCGCGGCTGCGGCGGCCGCGAGAGCCATCAGCATGACGAACGTCAGTACCGGTCGCCTCCTCATCGCCCGCCGCGCTCCAGCTTCCGTCCACACTGCTTGCAGAACTTCGCGTCCGGATCGTTTCGTGTGCCGCACTGCTCGCACTTGCCCGCCGCCGCTTCTGCTGCGGCAGGCCGGGCGGGCGTTTTCACAGGGTGACGATCCGCGCGCTCGAGGTCCTGCATCAGCGCCAGCGCCCGGCCGCGGAGGCGGCCGCCAATCTCCTGGAAGTCGGCTTCGCTGACCTTGCCCATGTTGCGATCGAACTCGAGCTCTTTGATCGAGCGGAGCACCAGCGCCTTTTCGCGCTCGAGAACGGCGCGCGCCCGGTCCGTTCTGACAACCGGGGCTCGCGAGCCAGATCCGAAGAATCCAAGCAGCGCTTTATGGAACGCGATGCCGACCAGACCCGCGCAGACCACCGCGGCGCTGAGCGCGAGCAGCGCGACGGGATGGGTCTGGCGCGCCACGACCACCGCCGCGGTGGCGCCAAGCATCGACAACAGAATGTAGAACTGCCACGGCTGGAACGTGGAGCGGGTTGTCGACGGCGATCGATCAGTCGAGGTCTCGGAGCTCGTCGTCAAGCTGGGTCTCGAGGGCGGCGCTCGCGGTCGACGGGGCGGCCTCCGCCGGCGACTCGGCAGAGTTCGGCGCGCGATGGGACCAGCGCCACGCCACGCCGCCGATCACCACGACGCCGATCATCCCGACCGCGTACGGCAGGAACCACGCGAGCCGGTTGAATCCGCGGTCGATCGGGCGCGAGAGAACTTCCTGGCTGCCGTACTTGGCCACGAAGTGAGCCATGACCTGATCCTGCGTCTTGCCTTCCGCGACAAGACGCGCGACTTCCTCGCGCATCTGCGCCGCGATGCTGCAGGTGCACTCGCCGATGCGCTTCCGGCCGCACGTGCCGCACATGCAGACGATCTCGGTCTGCAGATTCTTCTCGACCGGCGTTCGCGGCACGACAGTGACCGTCTGCGGCAGCTCGACGTGCTGCGCGTGGAGGCGCGCCACGCCGCCCGACAGCAGCATCAGCAGAATCACCGACGTCGTCACCGCGGCCTGCGGCACGCGGCTCGTCGCAAACGCAAACGTGCGCTCCGGCAGCAGGCAGATGCCCGTGCCGAAGATGATCACGCCCACGCCGAACCAGATCCAGTTGACGAGCGGGTTGACGGTGACCTGGAGGATCGCCGCCTGCGACTCGAGCTCGTACCCGGCGAGATTCACGTACAGATCGTCCGCGAAACTGCGCCGCAGGGCGATCTCGGTCGTCGGCTCATCCTCGCGGCCGCGGAAGAACCATCGCGCGGGATACATCTTCCCGAGCGGCGTGCCGTTGCGGCTGGCCTCGACGTGTGCCGTCACCATTTGCTTCCGTCCGTCGTCGGTGACGCTGATGGTCTTGAAGAGCACGACGTACGGCGGCACCGCGACCTGCTGGCCTGGCTTCAGCCGCGCCTGCTCTTCTGTCTTGAACCCGTTGCCCGCGAACCCCAGGAAGACGAGCACGATCCCGACATGCACGACGTAGCCGCCATAGCGGCGCCGCGACCGCGCGAACAATCCGACGAGCGAGGTGAACAGGTCCGAGCCCGTCGCCTTCCGACGCACGCGCGCCCCGCGCACGAATTCCTGCGCGATCGTGACGGTCACGAAGGCACAGAGGGCGAAGCACAAGCCGGACGCCCAGAACGGCACGCCGAGCGCGACGACGGCGATTCCCACCGCCAGGCCGCCCAGCGTGGGCCACAGAAACTGATCACGAAGGTTGGCGATCGACGATCGACGCCACGCGAGCAGCGGACCGACGCCGGTCAGGAACAGCAGCACGAATCCAATCGGCGTCATCCATTGATTGAAGAACGGCGGGCCGACGGTGAGCCGCTCGCCGCGCAGCGCTTCGCTCAACGTCGGGAACATCGTCGCGAACACGACGAAGAACGCCGAGAACAGCAGCACCCAGTTGTTGGCGAGGAACGCCGCCTCGCGCGACGCCCACGAGTCCAGCTCGTTCCGGGAGCGCAGCAGCGGCATCCGGTAGACGACCAGGCCGAAGCTCACGACGAGCATCAGCACCATGAAGGTCGTGAACATCCACGCGAGCTTGGGATCCTCACCGAACGCGTGCACCGACGAGACGACGCCGGATCGCGTCAGGAACGTGCCGAAGATCGTCAGGAAGAACGTCACGATGACGAGCGACACGTTCCAGACTTTCAGCATGCCGCGACGCTCCTGCACCATGACCGAATGCAGGAAGGCGGTTCCGGTGAACCACGGCAATAGACCGGCGTTTTCCACCGGATCCCAGCCCCAGTAGCCGCCCCACCCGAGTTCCTCGTAGGCCCAGAGCGCGCCCAGCGACAGGCCGACCGTGAGGAACAGCCACGACATCATCGTCCACGTGCGCACGGCGCGCAGCCACGAATCGTCGAGCTGCCCGCTCGCGAGCGCCGCGATGCCGAACGCAAACGGGATCGTCATCCCCACGAAGCCGAGGTACAGCATCGGCGGATGAATCGCCATGTAGAAGTTCTGGAGGAGCGGATTCAGTCCCTGCCCGGTCGCAGGCGTTGCCATCAGGAACGTCTCGAACGGGTTGTTGTGAATGACGAGCAGGAACAGGAAAAACATCTGGACGACGGAGATCGTCGCGACGACCCACGGCAGCAGCAGGCGATGCCGCTCGCGATTCACGTAGACGGCGACGCTGCCGAAGGCGCCGAGGAGCGTCGCCCAGAACATCAGCGACCCGTCGAGGCCACCCCAATAGGATGCGAGCTTGTAGAAGAGCGGCTGCTCCGCGTTCGAGAGATGCTGGACGTACTTGATGCTGTAGTCCCCCGACACGAAGGCGTGCACCATGATCGCCGACGCCACGAGGAGCAGCGCCGAGACCGTGTGGAAGAGTCCTGTGCCGCCTTCAATCAGCGACTGCCGCTGACGCCGCGCGCCGGCAATCGACGCCGCAAATGCACCGCTGGCGAGGACGAACGCCGTGAGAATTAGAAAGGTGCCGAGTGAAGACACTTACCGACCTGTCTTGTCAGGATCGTACTTTGACGGGCACTTGGCCATGACTTCGTTGGCGTGGAACCCGTCCGCGGAAAGCCGCCCGGTGAGAACGACCTCCGACCCTTCTTTGAATGTATCGGGAACGACGCCGGTGTACACCGCACGCACCGCGAACTCGTTCTGCTTCACCTGGAACTGGTAGTCGAGGCTGTCCGGCCGCTTCTGAAGATCCGCGACGAACCCGTGCAGCTTCATCGGCTTGCCGTACCACTCCGCCGGATTCCCCATCACTTCGTCGACGTGCTTGTAGTACGCGGCATTGCCGCGGAGAGTCATGGCGAGGAGAGCCGTCAGCGCCCCGCCGATCACCACCGCTGAAACCAGCACACGAATGGCTCGGGTCGACATAATCCGACTCAGAATACGACCGTCACCGTTCCGAAGCAACTCGCTGGCGCCCTGTAGGGCGGCCCTTCAGGGCCGCCTCGTGCCGCGGCTAAAGCCCCGGCCTACATCGAAACCCCCAATTTCGCGAGCAATTCGATCACCGTCGTCACCGGCAGGCCGACCACGTTCGTATAAGACCCGTCGATCCGCGGCACGAAACGCGACGCGAGAGACTGGATGGCGTAGGCGCCGGCCTTGTCCAGCGGCTCGCCGCTCGCGACGTACCAGGCAATGTCCCGCTCGGACAGGCGCGCGAACCAGACGGTCGTCCGTTCGACGGCCGACAGCGTGCGGCCGCCGGCCATGACCGCGACACCCGTCAGCACCTCGTGCGCGCGGCCGGAGAGCAGCTGCAACATTCGTCCCGCGTCCTCGGCGTCGCGTGGTTTTCCCAGGACGTCGCCGCTGACGACCACAACGGTGTCGGCACCGATGACAACGCGATCGTCCTGTGGAACGGTGGCAAGCGCTTTGGTCCTCGCGAGCCGCTCGACGTAGACGGACGGATCCTCGCCTGGTCGCCGCGTCTCGTCCACCTCCACGGCGACGACATCGAACGAGAAGCCCGCGGCCGCGAGCAGTTCCCTGCGGCGCGGCGAACCGGAGGCGAGCACAAGGCGCATGCCGTCGCTATCGTTGTACTATGGTTGGTTGGAAGTATTGCTGAGTCGCGCAATGGTGCCCCTTCGCACTGCCTCAACCCGGGCGCTTCAGACCTTGCTGAACGATCAGCCCGTGACCGCGGCGAAGGTGGCCTTCGCGTGGCAGGTCGCGGCGGGTCCGGCCATCGCCCGGGCGACGACGACGGCATGGGTTGGCGATGGCGTGCTTCGGGTGCGCGCCCGCGACGCCGCGTGGCGTCGCGAAGTGGCGGCGGCGCGTCCCATCATCGCCGAGCGCGTTAAACAACTGCTGGGCGCAGACGTCGTGAAACGAATCGAGGTCGAAAAGGACCTCCGAGGTCATTTTTCCGAGACCTCGAAAAAATGACCTCGGAGGTCATGTCATGCGTGAAACCGTCATCATCAGCGCAGTTCGAACGCCGACCGGGAAGTTCCTGGGCGGGTTGAAGGATCTGAAGGCGCCCGAGCTCGGCGCCATCGCCGTCCGCGAGGCCGTGCGCCGCGCCGGGATCGATCCGGCGATCGTCAACGAATGCATCCTCGGCAACGTCGTCAGCGCGGGACTCGGACAGGCGCCGGCACGCCAGGCCGCGCTCAAAGGCGGACTCGACAACAGCGTCGGCGCGCTCACGATCAACAAGGTGTGCGGCTCGGGCCTCAAGGCGGTCATGCTCGCCGCGCAGGGCATTGCCACCAACGACATCGACATTGCCGTCGCCGGGGGCATGGAGTCGATGAGCAACTGTCCGTACCTGCTCAATCGCGTCCGCGAAGGGCTGCGCATGGGCGACGCGACGATCGTCGACTCGATGATCCATGACGGCCTGTGGGACTCGTTCAACGACATCCACATGGGCCTCACTGGCGAGCTCGTCTCCGAGAAGTACCGCGTGACACGGGAGCAGCAGGATTGCTACGCAGTCGAGAGTCATCGGAAGGCCGCCGCGGCGACGAAGCAGGGCTGGTTCAAGGACGAGATCGTCCCCGTCTCGATTCCACAAAAAAAGGGCGATCCGATCGTGATCGATCGCGACGAGTCCATTCGCGAGGACACGACGCTGGAATCGCTGAGCAAACTCAAGCCGGCGTTCAAGAAGGACGGCACCGTGACGGCTGGCAACGCGCCGGGCGTGAACGACGGCGCCGCCGCATTAGTGGTGATGGCTGCTGACGTCGCCGCAAAGCTCAACCTCAAACCGATCGCGCGCGTCGTCGGACAGGCCACGTCGGGCCTCGAACCGAAGCTCGTGATGATGACCCCGGTCGAAGCCGTCAGGAAGCTGCTCGCGAAAACGGGCTGGTCCATCGATGACGTGGACCTCGTCGAGTTGAACGAGGCGTTCTCGGTGCAGGCCGTGGCCGTGACGCGCGAGCTCGGCCTCGATCCGTCGCGCGTCAACGTCCAGGGCGGCGCGGTCGCGCTCGGCCATCCCATCGGCGCGAGCGGCGCGCGGGTGCTGACGACGCTGCTGTACGCACTCCGCCGGCTCGGCAAGAAGCGCGGCGTCGCGACGCTCTGTCTCGGCGGCGGCAATGGAGTCGCTCTCGCTGTGGAAATGCTCTGACAAACTTCGAACGTCGAAGTTCGAACTTCAAAGTTAGACAGCACACGGAGTGCTTGTTGGCGACACTCAAGACAGTCGGCGTAGTGGGCGCGGGCACGATGGGGAACGGCATCGCCCAGGTGTTCGCCCAGTCGGGGTTCACGGTCAGGCTCCACGACGCGGCGCCGGGCGCCGTCGATCGCGCCCGCAAGACGATCGACAAGAGCCTCGCGAAGTTCGTCGAGAAGGGCAAGCTCTCGGCGGCCGAACGCGACGCCACCGCCGCCCGGCTCCATCCGGCCTCCTCGCTCGACGAGCTCGGCGACGTCGACTTCGTCGTCGAGGCGATCATCGAAAGCTCCGGACCCAAACGCGATCTCCTGCGCCAGCTCGATGCCATCGTCAAACCGGATGTGATTCTGGGATCCAACACGTCTTCGATTTCGATCACGGTACTCGGCGCCGCAACGCGGCGCCCGGACAAGGTTCTCGGGATGCACTTCATGAATCCCGTGCCGCTCATGAGCCTGGTCGAGGTGATCCGCGGACAGGCGACGTCAGCGGCGACGATGCAGACGGCCGCAGATCTCTGCAGAGCGCTCGGGAAGACTCCCGTCGAAGCGGCTGATTATCCGGGCTTCATCGCGAACCGGATTCTCATGCCGATGATCAACGAGGCCGTCTACGCAGTGATGGAAGGCGTCGGCGCGCCGGAGGCGATCGACACCGTCATGAAGCTCGGGATGAACCACCCGATGGGGCCGCTTGCCCTCGCGGATCTCATCGGCCTCGACGTGTGCCTCGCTATTCTCGAGGTGCTGCAGGACGGGCTCGGCGATCCGAAGTACCGGCCGTGTCCGCTGCTCAAGCGGATGGTGGCCGCCGGCCATCTTGGACGGAAGACCGGGCGAGGATTTTACACGTACAGTACGTAGGGCGGACTGATTCCCAAGTCCGCCGATTCTCTCCCAAGAGCGAAGAGCGTTCACCACGAAGCACGCGAAGATCACGGAAGATTCTTGGCAGAACTCTTTGTGAACCTCTTCGTGATCCACGCGACTGCGGCGAACGCTGGCCCGAGAATCACCAGCTCTTTGAGCGCCGCGTTGAAATTGTGCTCCCAGAATCCGGGCAGCCACCATCGGCGATAGATCGAATCGAAGATCGTCACGCCGCTGTGGACATACGCCGAGCTGAACGGCCACCACACCATGATGCCGATCGGCACCGACGAATCTTCCGTGAAGGCATCGAGCAGCGGGTGCGTCATCCACGCGAGAAAGATCGCGAGCCAGATTCGCCAGCGCTGGCTGGCGACCGGCACGCGCAGCAGCGCGGCCACTGACGCGACGATTACGGCGACGCCAATGCTGTGCGTCTCCGCGCTATGCCGGCCGATCAGCAGATCGAGATCGGGCATGACGCCGATCGCAGCCAGCGTACCCATCTGAACGACCAGCGCTGTCCGCGTTTGCGGCGGTCGTGCGACGAGCCATCCTGCTGCGACCGCCGCGAGGCTGTGCCCGATCGGTGATGCCACGACTCGACAGCTTACCGACTGGTCATGAGGCGTGAGGTGTGGGAGCTTTCCAGCTTTCCCGGCTCTCCAGCTTTTGGGCTCTGTCCTTCCCTGTCACAGGCACATCGCAGAATCTTCAATGAATCTCACGTCGTCGATCGCAAATACTGCGATGTGCCGGAATCGAGGCGAAAGTGACCGTCGCGCGTAAGCTATTGTCTGATATGAGGATATCGTGACACGTGAAACCATTTTCGCTTGACACTCACCTGGCACGACCCTAGAATCACCTGCGGTCCGGCGCGCGTCATAGCCTGCTCCGCCATAGCTTTAGCGGAGGCGGGCGAAGGCGGGCGCAAAGGAGTCCCATGGCCACAGCATCTGAACGCATCGAAAAAATCGACAAACACGACAACAAGATCGAAAAAATCGAAGACCGGATCGACAAGGAGCGCGTGAAGGCCGTCGAAATCGCCGTCGGCCAGATCGAAAAACAGTTCGGCAAGGGATCGATCATGCGGCTCGGCGGCAAGGACGCCATCGCGCCGATTCCTGCCATCTCCACCGGATCAATCAGTTTGGATTGGGCGCTTGGCGTCGGCGGCCTGCCGCGCGGGCGCGTCATCGAAATCTTCGGACCCGAGTCGTCGGGCAAGACGACGCTGGCGCTGCAGACGATTGCGCAGGCGCAGAAGACGGGCGGCGTTGCCGCGTTCATCGACGCCGAACACGCGCTCGACGCGCAGTACGCGCAGAGGCTGGGCGTCGATCTCGACAACCTCCTGGTCTCCCAGCCCGACAACGGGGAACAGGCGCTCGAGATCACCGAAGTCCTCGTCCGCTCCAACGGCGTCGACGTCGTCGTCATCGACTCGGTCGCGGCGCTCGTGCCGCGCGCGGAAATCGAGGGCGAGATGGGCGAAGCGCAGATGGGCCTGCAGGCGCGGCTCATGTCGCAGGCGCTCCGCAAGCTCACCGGCGTCGTCTCGAAGTCGAAGACGTGCCTCATCTTCATCAACCAGCTCCGCGAAAAGATTGGCGTGATGTTCGGGAACCCGGAGACGACAACCGGCGGTCGCGCGCTGAAGTTCTATTCGTCGGTGCGCGTGGACATCCGCCGCATCGGCGCCATCAAGGACGGCGACACGATGGTCGGCGGCCGCACGCGCGTGAAAGTCGTCAAGAACAAGGTCGCGCCACCGTTTCGCGAAGCCGAGTTCGACGTGATGTACGGCGAAGGGATCTCGCGCGAGGGCGATCTCATCGATCAGGGCGTCGAGCGCAGCATCATCGAGAAGAGCGGCACGTGGTTCTCGTACAGCGGCGAGCGGCTCGGCCAGGGCCGCGAAAACGCGAAGGCGTTTCTCAAGCAGAATCCGGAGATGGCCGCGGGCATCGAAGCCAAACTGCGCAAGGCGATGGGATTGCCGGAGTAGAACAAGGCTCGGAGGCTCGGAGGCGCAAAGGCTCGGAGGCCAGCAGTCGGATCCCTCCGCCATGGGCCTTGGGCCTAACGGCTCAGTTGTCGCGCATGATCGTCAGCGGATCGACGGTCATCGCGCGGCGCGCCGGCAGCACGCTCGCGAGACACACCGCCGCGAGAAGCACGACAGGCGCGGCCAGCCAGATCCACGCCGCAGCGTCGGCGGCACCTGGTGAGATGCGCGTGAGCCCTCGCGCGGCCAGGAGTGCGCCGAGCGCCCCAGCCGCCGTACCGGCGCCAGCCAGCCGCACGCCTTCGATCACCACCTGACGGACGACGCGCCAGCGCTGCGCGCCGAGTGCGATCCGCAGCGCGATCTCTCGGCGCCGCTGGCGCGCCGAATCGGCGAGCGCGCTGTAGACGCCCAACCCGCCCAGCACCAGACCGAGCGCGGCCGAGGCGCTGACGAGGAGCGTCGCGATGCGTTGGGGCGCCAGGGCGGTGCGGCTGAGATGCGCGTCGAGCGTCAACACCGCCGGCAGGCCCGCGCCGCCTGGGACGCTGGCAAGCGTCTGACGTAACGAGCCGATCAAACGGTCGCTCGCATTCTTCGTCTCCAGGATGAGGGTCATGCGCGCCTGGTAGTCCTGCCCCATCGGCAGATACAACGCCGGTTCGGGATGCCGTTGCGACGTGCCGAGCAGCGCCGAACGCACGACACCGATGATCTCTGTCCGCACGCCCGCGGTGTCGATGAAGGCGCCGCCGACTGCGTGGCCGCCAAAATAGAGGTCTGCGGCCTGCTGGTTGATCACGCCGACGCGGCAGTTGGATTGAGATTGAGATTGCTCGGCCGTCAGTCGACCTTCGACCGTCGGCAATCCCATCATCGGAAAGTACTGCGGCGACACGATCGTCGTGTCGAGGACCGCGGTCGACAGAGGGTGAGGCGGCGAGGACAGCTGGAACGGCTGCGGCCCGCTCCGATCCAGCGGTGGTTTGGTCTGCTCGGCGTAGTAAAAGATCGTCGGTCGCGGCGCCGGCGCGTTCGCGCGCGCCCGCATCGCCACGACGCCGACGATCTCGACGCGCTGGCCCTCGGCGTCCTCAACGGTCCGCCCGACTGCATCGCCGTCGAACAAGGTGTTGGCAACGGCTTCGTTCACGATCGCGACGCGACAGCTTTGCGGCGTGTCGCGGCCGCCGAACATCCTCCCCGCAACCGCCGCTAACTGGATCGTCGCGACCGTCAGCGGCGTGAATGCGACGACGTCGATCACGACCTCGTGCCGGGCGAGTCTCGGTGGTTCGACGCGCACGGTCTGCCAGAGCGGACGGCTGCCGGGCAGGCTCCCCACCCATGCCGCGCTCGTGACGCCAGAGACCGACATCGCCGCCGCTTCGACCTTGCGCAGGTACTCGAGTCCCTCGGCGGGCATCACGCCGGGCCGCGCCTGCACCGTCGCGAGCACGGGCTCGCCGACGCGCTGGCCCGCGGTCGTGCGAAGCGCCGCGCGAAAACCCTCGAGCAGCATGCCGGTCGTGATGACAAGGACGCAGCAGCACGCCATCTGTGCGACGACGAGCCCCGAGCGCACTCGGCGCATGCCCTTCGACGGTCCCGCGCCTTCACGGCGCAAGACGGCCACCGGGTCGTCGTCTCGCAGCTCGAAGAGCGGCACGAGGCCGCAGGCGGCGGTGATTGCCAGACACACGGCCGAGACCTCAACGATCGCCCACGGGTCTGGCGCGGAGACGAGATGCTCGGCGTCCTGTTCGAACAGCAGCGCGGGAATGATGTTGGCGGTCCAGATCGCCAGGAGCGCGCCCGCCGCGCCGCCGGCGGCCGAGATGACCAGACTGTCGGACAAGAGCTGCCTGCCGAGCTGACGCCGGCTGGCGCCGATCGCGACGCGCACGGCGGTTTCCTGCGAGCGCGCGTAGGCTCGCGACAGCAGAAAGGCCGCGACGTTCGCGCAGGCGATGAAGAACACCGCGCCGGCAGCCAGCGGCAGGAGTCGCGTGAGGCGCGACAGGCCGCCGGTGACCTCCGGTGTGACGGCGGTGTACGGCTGGACTGCCATCGGTCGATCGCCGGCGCGATCCGCGTTCAGCACTGTCTGCGCGTGACTGGACAAGATGCCGGCACGCAGGCGTCCAAGCGCCCAGAACGTGCGGCTGCTGCGTTCCTGTTTACCCAGAGCATCGGCCCGAAGCGGTATCCAGATGTCGATCGCGCGGCCCATGTACAGACCGTCGAGCCAATCCGGCGCGATCCCGGCGATTGGACGTTCGACGCCGTCGACTGTCATCCGCGCATCGCCGAGGGCCGTGTTCGCGCCGAACTCCTCGTTCCACACGCGGCCGCTGACGACAATTCCATCGTGCGCGTTGAGGCCCAGCACTCCGGCCAGTTCGGGTGTCACGGCCGCCGTGGAAACAATGGCCTGATGACCGGCGATCGTCACGCTGCTTTGCGACTCGCGCGCGGCGCCGACCGACTCGAAGACCGAGGAGTGCTGTTGAAGGAAGAGAACCTCTTCGTAGGACACCGGCCCGAAGCTGTCCTGATCGCGCCCGAAGATCGACACGATCGATTCGATCCCCGGCAAGGGAAGGTTTCTCGGCGCCAGGCCGCGGATGAACCCGAGCACCGTGCCGTTACTGCCGATCCCGATCGCGATCGTGAGCAGCAGCGCGAGTGTCAACGCCGGAGCCCGGCGGAGCGTCCGCATGGACGACACGAAATCCGCCAATAAGCCCACTAGGGC
>JBLNGH010000503.1:0-2852 GCA_050264575.1 Acidobacteriota bacterium
AGCCACCGCGAGTGGTCGATCCGGCAGAACCGCCGGAGACAATCATGGCCGCCGTCGGAGGACGGGTGGCGTTCTATTTCACGGACCGTGGGCCCGCCAGCCGGCTGAAGCTTCAAATCACGGGTCAGTACGCTGACCTGGGGTCGTTTGAATACTTCGACGCTTTCCTCGGAAGCCGTGCGCGGGCGGAAGGGCACTGGTTCGCGCTGACGCCTGCGCTAGGCTTCGATTTCCTTCGAGTTGGCCGCCTCACTGCGACCGCTCACGCCGGCCCGTCGCTCGTCGGCGAGATGACGACGTTCCTGCTCGAACGAACGCACCCCGACGAGAACGGGAGTGACTTCGAGAACGTGTGCGATCTGTCGGCCTTCGAACACAACTGCACCGATTCTTACCGCGGTGTCGCGGCGCTTGGCCTCAGCGGCCGCGGCGTCATCCGGCAGGCCGGTTCCTGGTACCTCGGCCTCGATTACACCTGGCTCAGCCACGGCCGTCACGTCGTCGTCGCAACGATCGGGTGGCAGGGCAGGTAGCGGCGCCGCTCTGCACGACGTGCAGGCTGGCGACTGCGGCGAGGACACACTTTCTCACGACTTTTCACGCTGCGCTCAAGACAGGGTAAACCGGACTCCCGTAGTCTCCTGATCAGGCGGCTACGTCGATGGACGCAGAACCGGGGATCGTCATCCTGATCGGACTGACAGGCGCCGTGGTCATCGGCGCACCATTGCTCAGCCTGGTGACCTGGTTCCGCGTCCGGCGGCTGGAGCGCCAGCGGAGGCCGCCATCGGACCAGCAGCTGTTCGCCGGTGATCTTTCGGCACTCACTCAGCGCATTCAATTACTGGAAGATCGCTTCAAGGAGTTCGCGCGACCATCGCAGGCTGACTCGATGGTGAGTCTGCCTGCGCCTGAAGCGGCGCTCCCGCCTCCGCCCTTGCCTGCGCGCCCGTCGTCGCCGGTCATGACTCCTGTCGCGGCCGGCAGCCGCGAACCGTCACCGATCTTTACGGAGTCCTTACCGGATCAGCCGGCGATCGATCTCGAAAGTGAGATCGCGGGCCACTGGATGAATCGCCTCGGTCTCCTCGCAGTCGCGATTGGCGTCTCGTACTTTCTCAAACTCGCGATCGACAACGACTGGATCGGACCGTCGGGGCAGGTCGCGATAGGGCTGCTGATCGGTGCCGACCTCATCGCGCTTGGACCGGTTTTCCTGCGCAAGGACCTCGTGTACTTCGCCGACGGCATCACCGGCCTTGGCGCGGCGGTTCTCTATCTTTCGCTCTGGGCCGCGGGGAGTTATTACGGCCTCCTCTCGCAGAACGTCGTCTTCGTCGCGATGATCATCGTGACGGCGGCGATCCTCGCGATTGCCGTCGGCCGGAACTCGCAGCGCGTCGCGGTCATCGCGATGATCGGCGGCTTCATGACCCCGGCGCTCGTCAGCACCGGCCGCGATACTCAGGTCGTGTTGTTTTCGTACCTTGCGCTCCACAACGGCGCGCTGCTCGTGCTGGCGGGGGCCCGCGACTGGCGCTTCCTCGAGGTGCCGGCGCTCGCCTTCACACAGGTGTACTTCTGGAACTGGTTCGATCGGTTTTACGCGCCGGCGCGGATGGCCTCCACAGTGGCGTTTGCGTCGTTGTTCTTCGGCCAATTTGCCGCTGTGCCCGTCATTCGCAGTCGTCGGGCGGGCAGCCTCCACTCCGAGCAGGCGCTGCTGCTCGTGGTCAATGCCGGCCTCATCCTGCTGGCGCTGCACCAGACACTCTGGCCGGACCACAAGTGGCCGCTCACGTTCGCGACGCTGGTTCTCGCGGCCGTCCACCTGGCACTTGCGCGCGTGGTTCCGGGCAGCGCGTCAGTCGCGCAATTGATCCTCGCCGGTCTGGCCCTGAGTTTCGTCACGATCGCCGTGCCCATCCGGCTCTCGACGCGGTGGATCACGATGGCGTGGGCCATCGAAGCGGCCGTGATCATGTGGACCGGCCTGCGGACCAGGCTCTGCTACCTGCGAACCGCGGCCTTCGTGCTCTTCGGGCTCGTCGCGATCCGACTGCTCCACGACCCGCTTCCCGCGCAGGAGTTCCTGTTCAACGTGCGATTTGCGACCTACCTCGTCGTCGCCTCTGCCATCGGAATCTCGCTGTGGCTGGCGAGAGACGCGGTTGAGACGCTCAGCGACTTCGAACGCACGGGACTGGGTGGGCTCGCCGTCGGAATCAATCTGCTGCTGGTCGTCGCACTGACGAGCGAAGTGATGCTCTTCTATCGGCCCGGACCTGGCGGCTGGTCCAACGACGATCGCCTCGCCGAAGGACTCACCATCTCACTGCTCTGGGCGGTCTACGCGAGCGTACTCGTTTTCGCCGGCGTGAAGTGGTCGAGCGAGAGTCTCAGGTGGCAGGGGCTGATCCTGCTGGGCCTGACGACGTTCAAGGTCTTTCTGATCGACCTGTCGGTGCTGAGCGGCTTCTACCGCGTCATTTCGTCGATAGCGCTTGGCGTCGTCCTGATCGTCATTTCGTACGTGTATCAGCGCCGTCAGTCTGTGCGCGCGGAGGCAGGATGACACGCGCAGCGGTGGGAGTCCTTTGTCTCCTGCTCGCCGCTCCAATCGCCGCGCAGGGGCCAGATGGCTGGCGGCAATGGCTGTACGCCTCGCCCATTGAAGCCGCGAACGTTCAGACGGAACGGCTGACCAGCGTGGTGGTCGCACCGCAGGTCACGGCCCTCGCGCGGCCGGATTGGGGCGATCTGCGCGTGATTGACGACGCCGGCCGCGAGGTGCCGTACGTCCTTCATGCGAAATTCGGCGGAACACGAATGGCCGAGCGGCCGGCGCGGAT
>JBLNGH010000504.1:0-2648 GCA_050264575.1 Acidobacteriota bacterium
AGGCCGACGTATCACAGTCCTATCACAATCCGCAATTTCACTTAAGGTTGCTTGTTCGATCCATCGGTCACTACCACACACTCACCTTCGAAGCGTTAACCGAAAAGATCCACGAGCTCCAGTGCTTCTCGAAGACGACAGGACCCTGGCAGGTTGCGGTCTACCGCCGCCACTGATGCCGCGAACGCTTCAGCCTATTGAGTCGCTTACGGTTGGAAACGGCGGGATACGGGCCCAATGCAGCCGGCCGCATACAAGGCCGCCGTGCTGCACCTGTGACTTCGGCGAACCGATAAATCAAAGTCCGGATTGTGATAGGACTGTGATACGTCGGGCCCAGAACCTCGAAGAACATTGAGGTTTACAGTCGCACACCGAGTGATCGTTTTCGGAAGGTAAGTCACTGATCGCGTGTCCGTTGAGACGCTTCGAGGTGGGTTGGTGTCCGTCGCCCGCTTTGCTTTCCAAGCGTGCTCCTTCAACCACTCGGACATCTCTCCGTTTAGAATCAACGAGTTGCGGACGGTCCGGAACAGTGTAGCGCAAAACCCTCCTTCAAATCCCGATGTTCCTCGATGCGATTTGGATTCAGCGGTTTACAGACGCGCCGCGCTTCGTCATCCGGAGAATTGTGTAAGACCTCCTAATGTCGCTCGATCACTTACGGCGATCTTGTCGAGGTGGACGGAACATCGTTGCATCACGACGCCACTTCACCTCGACAACACGGGCCACCTCTGATTGCGACCTTGGCTATGCCGGTGTCGTTTCAGACAAACTACCGCGTGGGCGTGGGCTGCGGGGCCCAGGCCGTCTGCCATCCGAAGGAGACGGTGCTGAAGTCGGCGCCGTAACGAATGATGGCGCCCCTGCTCACTGCAAACTTGACGGAGTGCCGCCGTCCGACTGGCAGGACGAGCGTCGCCCCCACGCGCGAGTTGGACTGCCGATCGTCGTTCTCGACTCCCTGGATGGTCGTCCGCCCGCCGACGTAATAGGTCGCATCGAAGGCCGCCCATGTCTGGCGCCGGACGTTGTAGCTGACATGCGCTTGGAATGCAGCGATGGGGGCCTGCGTGCGAACGAGAGTACCCGGGTAGAACGCGTTGTTGGCCGTGAACAACCAGAGACCAGCGTACGTGTCGAGCAGCCACCGTTGGCCAATCGGCCGCGACACCGCGAACTCCGGCTTGAACGTCCAGCGGTTGGTGCCGACGTTGATCAACCTGTTGGAGAAGTACTGACCCGTCGGCGCGACGACGGTCAGGCTGGTACCCAGGATGGTCCGGCGGGGCGCCTTCAGGATCTCCAGCACCGAAGCCGCCGGGGCGCCTCGCACGAGGACCGAGATCCTGACGTGCATGTCTGAGAGACCGGCGAGGGTGGTGTCTGCCGCCTCACCGAAGACGTTTCCCGAAACCTGGGCCCACGAGTAGGGCAACGCGCCAAACGCCTGGGCCGTTCGGCCGAACAGGCTGAACGTGTGCGCGACGCCGAGCGACGGCGTCTCCACCGTTGCGTGGATACCCGTGAGGGGCAGCGTCAGGTCTGCCACCGCTCCGCCGTTAGATAGGGAAAAGCCGCTGACCAGAAACGTGGCATTGACGGGGACGTTCGCGTACGCCCTCGGATCGAGATCCTGGGCCGACACGGGAACCACGAGGAGCAACAGGCAGAGAGACACCATTGCCGCGAGCGCCATTCGCGTCAGGTTCGAGGCGCTCATACGCTGACTCCCTTGACCCGGCTGGCATCCCAGTCTGGCGTCCTCGCGCGCTACGGCAGCGGCCGGTGACCGGAGTTCTGGATGACGACCTGGATGTTCTTCGCCTTCGCATCCAGCGTTGTCTGCGCGGCGTACAGGGCGCCGTCGGGCAGCGTGTTCATCTGCACCACCAGCGTGACCACGTCGTCCTTCGTATCCAGGTAGCTATTCACGCCGAGGCCGAGCAACCGGTTCGAGGCTGGATCGAGATCGACGGTCAGCGAATCGCTGGGTTTCAGGTACTGCGAGATCACGAGACGGACCTTGCCGCCCGCTTGCGGGTTCACGGCGATGCGGCCGGCGTCCTTGGCCGCCTGGATCTGTTCCGGATTCGGCGGGACATACTGGTGGATCAAGGCCGCGGCCTTTTCCATGTAGTCCTTCATCTCGTCTTTCTTCTTCTCGACAATCTGCTGCTTGAGTCGCCCGCGACCGCGGCCGCCACCGCTGC
The DNA here is from genome assembly GCA_050264575.1 of Acidobacteriota bacterium. Classification (GTDB taxonomy): domain Bacteria; phylum Acidobacteriota; class Vicinamibacteria; order Vicinamibacterales; family SCN-69-37; genus DASQFI01. Next base: position 2,217 of record JBLNGH010000504.1, read on the forward strand.
CTTGCGCCTGCGGCTGCGCCGGCGGCTGACCGACGGGCGTCTTCTGCACCTTTCCGTCGGCGCCGTAGAGACAGCTCGCCTGCTTGCGGCTCTTCTCCTCGCCCTTCACGCTGATGCTCGTGGTTTCGACCCACTGGTAGCGCCGAATCGCGGCCATGCCCTGCTGCAACGACTGCTTGAGCGCCGCCACGTGATCCTGTGCGCCGCCACCTGCAGTGGGGGGCGGCTGCTGCGCGTGGACGAACCCGCCGATGGCAAGTGACGCCGCCACGATGGCAAGCGACGAAACGTGTTTCATGGTCATATTCGGCTCCTCGAATCAACGGGCGTGGCTCACGGCCGTCTGACCGGTGGGCGCGCCCTCGTGACAACTACATCGCGAGCTTCTGGTAATTCGTCTTCCCAATCCGAGCCTCGATCGGTTCGCGACCG
>JBLNGH010000505.1:0-4787 GCA_050264575.1 Acidobacteriota bacterium
AGCCCGTCGCTGCCCTTGGCGACGGCGTCTCGCGCGAGGACGTCGGCGTCGATGGTTTTCGCGCCGAGCCGCTCGAACTGTTCGAGGCAGTACGACTTGCCCGTGGCGATGCCGCCGGTGAGGGCGGTCTGAAGCATGTCAGCTGTAGGGCGGGGCTTCAGCCCCGCCGACCTGCCGGCCCTGAAGGGCCGGTCTACACGGTCGGCCGCACCTCACGGCAGAATCCCCGCCGGAATCTCCGCCTCGGTGTCCGTCGCCGGCGTGATGCGCTCCTCGACGAACGTATTCCATTCGTGGCAGTGCGGGCACTGCCACAGCAACTCCGTGCTGCGATAGCGGCAGCGGATGCACACGTGCGGATCGAGATAGAACACCGACTGACGGGTGATCTCGATGTAGCGCGCGACGAGCGGCTTGGGGAGATCGAGCAGGGACAGCGTGTTCCAGATCACCTGATGAATCGCCAGAGCGTGCGGATTGTGCTCGAGCGCTTCGAAGAGCAGCTCGATCGCCTTCGCCGGCTGATTCGCGGCCGTGAGGTACTTCGCAAGCGCCGTCCGGGCCCGCCACTCGCGAGGCGCCGCCGCCGTCAATCGCCGGCAGAGATCCACGAACCGGTGCTCGGCGCCCGCCCTGGCGTAGGCCTGCTCGAGGCGTTCCAGCGCAAGGTAGGCGCGGTCCGGCGACACATCGATCGAGCGTTCCCAAATCGCGACGGCGCCGTCCACGTCGCCCTGCCGGAGCCGCACGTCCCCGAGATGCATGTACGCCGGACTGACGCTTCCGTCCAGATCGATCGCGGCTTCGAAGCGTCGCGCCGCCTCGTCGAAGGCCCCGTCTTTCAACGCCTGCAGACCCAGCTCGTTTTCCAGGAATGCGAGGATGGATTGCGACTTCGGCTGGTCCGGCGGTCCGGCGATCTGCGCGAGCCGCTTGCGCGTGACGTACGCGTCGTGCCACTGGTGCTGGTCTTCCTGCAGCTTCTCGAGGTTGATGAGCGCCGCCTCGTTGTCGGGATCGAGCTTGAGGACGTCGGAAAACGCGGCGACCGCGCGATCGACGAACCCGCCGAACCGATAGTCGAGCCCGAGACAGAGCAGCACATTGGCGTGCTCGACCCGATTCAGACGCGGCCGTTGGAGCAGCGACTGATGTTCCTGGATCGCGCGGCCGACCTGGCCCTTCTCGCGGTACAAATTGCCGAGAACCAGCCGCAGCTCGAACGCCGCCGAGTCGAGCCGCGCGGCCTTCTCCAGTTCTTCGATCGCCAGATCGACCCGGCCGGCGACGAGGTAGTTCAGTCCGAGAATGAAGTGCGGCGACTGCCGGACGCGGCGCCGATCGATCCAGCGTCCTTCGACGAGCTTGTAGCGTTCCCACGCCTTGCCGGTCGCGAGGCCGACGAGCAGGGCGAGCAAGACGCCGACGAGGACCAGGTAATCCTGCATTTATCCCGCGGGGCTGCCCAGCACGTCATTCCATCGCCCATGTGCCCGTAACGTCAACTCCACGAGCTCGCGGACCGCGCCTCGCCCGCCGGGGTACCGGCTGACCCAATGCACACGCTGGCGAACTTCTTTCATGGCGTCGGCTGGCGCCGCTGCCAGCCCGACGCGGTCGAGAACGACGAGGTCAAGCCAGTCATCTCCCATGTACGCCACCTCGCGGTCCGTCAATCCCGTTTCCTTGAGCAGGGTCGCGTAGCCCTGACTCTTGTCGGCCTGGTCCTGGACGACCCGGCGAATCCCAAGCTCCGTCGCCCGGCGCGTCGTCGCCTGGGATGGCCGGCCGCTCAGCCACGCGACTTCCAGTCCCGCCCGCTGCGCCCAGACCAGCGCGGCGCCATCCCGAATCGAGAACGTCTTCGCCTCATCGCCGTTCGCCGTGATGCTGACCGTGCCATCCGTCATGACGCCATCGACATCGAAGAGCAGCAGCCGGACGTTGCGCGCGCGGACGGCGACGGCCTTACGTGACACCGGCACTCAAATCATCTCCGTTCGCCACAGATCGTGCAGGTGGACGACGCCTTCGACCACGCCGGACGCGTTCGCGACCACGAGTGACGTGATCTTTCGTTCTTCCATCGTCCGAAGCGCTTCGACCGCAAGCACTGAGCGGGCAATCGTGATCGGTTTCGACGTCATGACGTCCTCGGCCCGCTTGTCGAGAAGGTTCGACCCGGGCGTCATGTGCCGCCGGAGGTCGCCGTCGGTGACGATGCCGGCCAGCCGTCCGTCGCGATCGACGACGCACGTCATGCCGAGCCGCTTGCTCGACATTTCGTGAATCACGTCCGCCATGCGCGCGTCCCGGCCGACTCTCGGAATCGCTTCGCCGCTGTGCATCAGCAACTCGATTCGCATGAGCTTCTTCCCGAGTCTTCCGCCGGGATGCAGGTTCGCGAACTGCTCCTCTTTGAATCCTTTCCGCTGCGAGAGGACGAGCGCGAGCGCGTCTCCGAGCGCCAGCATCGCCGTCGTGCTCGCCGAAGGCGCCAGGTTCATCGGGCACGCTTCCTCGGCGACGTGGCAGCTGAGCGTCACGTCGGAGGCCTGGCCGAGCGTCGATTGCGGGAACCCCGTCAGCGAGATCAACCGCGCTCCGATTCGGCGAATGGCTTCGAGCAGCCGGACGAGCTCGTCCGTCTCGCCGCTATACGACAGAGCCAAGACCACGTCGTTGCCTTGCACGGCACCGAGATCGCCGTGGAGCGCCTCAGCCGGATGCAGGTAGTTGGCCGCCGTACCCGTACTGCGCAGCGTCGCCGCAACTTTGCTGGCAATGATCCCGGATTTACCCATCCCCGTGACGATCGCGTGACCGGTGCAGGTGTGCAGCAGATCGACCGCGCGCTCGAAGCTCGAATCGAGCTGCGGGATCAGTCCCTGAATCGCCCGCGCCTCCGTTTCGAGCACACTTCGCGCCAAAGCAACGGCATTGTCCCGGGTGGTGGGGGCCGGCATGGTGTGTCGATTACCGTGAGACGGTCGAGGCGCTCTTGACGATAGCGTTGATTTGCTTGAGTCGATCGAGAAGCGGCGCGAGGCGCGCGATCGGCAGCGCGTTTTCAGCGTCGCTCTTGGCTCGTGATGGATCTTCGTGCACTTCGAGGAAGATGCCGTCGACTCCCGCGCCGACGCCTGCGCTGGCCAGGATTTCGATGTACTGACTGAGTCCGGCCGTCACACCCTCACCGCCTCCCGGCAGCTGAAGGCTGTGCGTGACGTCGAAGACGATCGGTGCCCCGATGCTTCGCATCATCGGAAAGGCGCGCATGTCGACGACGAGGTTGTTGTAGCCGAACGAGAACCCCCGTTCGGTGATGAACACGCGGTCGTTGCCCGACGCGCGAACCTTTTCCACCGGGTGGCGCATGTCCATCGGCGCCAGGAACTGACCCTTCTTCAGGTTCACCGTCTGCCCGGTGCGCGCGGCAGCGACGATGAGATCGGTCTGCCGGGAGAGAAACGCCGGAATCTGCAGGACGTCGACGACGATCGCGGCCGGGGCGGCCTGCCACGGCTCATGGATGTCGGTGAGGACCGGAACGCCGACTTCGCGCTTGACCCGTTCGAGCGCCTCAAGACCCTGGTCGATGCCCGGACCCCGGAAGGACTTGAGCGAGGTACGGTTCGCTTTGTCGAACGATGCCTTGAAGATCAGCGGGACCCCGGCCCGGCGGGTGATATCCGCCAGCGCGCGGGCGGTCTGAACGGTGTGCTCTTCGCTTTCGACGACGCAGGGTCCGGCGATGAGGACCAGCTCGTCCCGGCCCAGCACGACTCCCTCGGAGATGCGGACTTCGCGGACCGGAGTGGGCACGGGCTAATTATGACCTCTTCTCCTACCGCCGCCGATCGCCAATAGCCGTGACGTTGGTGGCCACGCCGCCTTCAACCGCCATCTTCCGGCGATGCGCGGCCTCCACGAACCCCGCGAAGAGCGGATGCGGACGGAGCGGCTTCGACTTGAACTCGGGATGGAACTGCACCGCCAGGAACCACGGATGCCCGGGCAGCTCCACGATCTCGACGAACTTGCCGTCAAGAGACCGCCCCACGACCTTCAGGCCGTGCTCGACGAGCTGCTTCTCATACAGGCAATTGAACTCGTACCGGTGGCGATGGCGCTCGTGGATGATTTCTTCGCCGTAGAGCTTGAACGCCAGCGAATCGGGGGTCAACCGGCAGGCGTAGCTGCCGAGCCGCATGGTGCCTCCCATGTCATCGACCCCCAGCAGATCGCGAAGCTTGTAGATCACCTTGTGCGGCGCGTTTTCGACGACCTCGGTCGAGTCTGCGCCGGCAAGCCCCGCGACATTGCGGGCGAACTCGACGACTGCCCACTGGAAGCCGTAGCAAATGCCGAGATAGGGGACCTTTCGCGTGCGGGCGAATTCCGCCGCCGCCATCATCCCGCGGCTGCCGCGATCGCCGAAGCCGGGCGCCACGAGAATCCCGTGGGCGTTCTCGAGCTTCCGGAGCCCATCCGGCTGCTCGAGCGCTTCGGCTTCGATGTAATTGAGCCGGACCTTCAGCCGGTGCCGGAATCCGCCGTGATAGAGCGCCTCGTTGATGCTCTTGTATGAGTCTTCGTACTCGACGTACTTCCCGACGAAGTGGATGGTGATTTCGTCGGTCGGGTTCTGAATTCGCTCGACCAGGTCTTCCCACGCTTCCATCTGCGCGGCCGTCGCCGGCAGGTTCAGCCCGCGAAGCCGGAGGCCGGCGAGCCCCCCGCCAGCGAGGTTCAGGGGCACCACGGAGATTCTCCCGACGGCGCGC
>JBLNGH010000506.1:0-2596 GCA_050264575.1 Acidobacteriota bacterium
AGCACGTTGACCAGCACGGCGCGGAGCCGCTCGGCATCGGTCGTCATGGGAATCGGCGCTGCAGGCAACTCGAGTGTGACCGGCACGGCATCGGGCGCAATCTGCGCCGCCTGCGCCGCCGCGCGGCAGATGTCCCCGAGATCAGCCGGTGCCACTTCGAAGCGGATCGGTTTCGCGAAGTCGAGGACGTCGCTCACGACGCGATTGAGCCGCTGCACTTCCTCGTCGATGTTGGCGGCGACGTCGGTGACGTCGGTGGACGCGTGCTGGCGCAGGCTGCGAACCGCCGACTTGATGATCATCAGCGGGTTCCGGATTTCGTGGGCGATGACGGTCGAGAGCCGTCCGAGGGATGACAGCCGCTCGCGCTGCGCCGCCTCACGCTGAAAGCGATCGAGCGCGCCGGTGAGCTGCCCGAAGGTCGTCGACAGCAGCCGCGCGTCCTCGTCGTCCCAGCGGCCGACCGCCGGCACCGTCCGGGCCAGGTCCCCGGTCGCGGCCATCTCACGCATCGTGGCTGTGAGCGCGCGCAGCGGACGCGTCACCGTCCGGGCGATGGCGTATCCGACGAGCGTGGCCAGCAGCACGGCGGCGAGACCCGTGAGCGCAATCTGCCAGCGCAGCTCGGGCAGGAATTTCAAGTGCTCCGTCCGCGATCGCAGCACGAGCGCGACCGGCTCGCCGAGCCCGCCGGTCGTGCCGAGCGGCTCCACCTGGCCGACGTAATCTTCGCCGCCAATCCTCCGCCGGAAAATCCCCGTTTGACTCGCCAGGTCGCCGAGCTCCGCCGTGCGCTCGGGGTCGAGCGTCGAGGCCACGATCTGCGGGCCCAGCGCGAAGGCGATCTCGCTGTTCGTCAGCTTCTTGAAGCGGCGGGCGGCATCCTGATCGAGGCTGAAGCCGATGACGAGCGTGCCGATCGGCGCGGGACCGGGCTCGATCACCAGCGCCGCGGCATGCAGCACGCCGGCGGTGTACGGCCAGAAGGTCGAGCCGTCCGGACTCTTCCGGCAGGCCGCGACGATCGCTTTGATCGCCGGCTCGTCCGGCTGCACGCGGCCGGCGCGCGCGAGCAGCTGGCCCGTCCGGCCGAGCACGACGAAGAGATCCGCCTCGACTTCACGCTGATACACGTTGGCGTTCAGCTGGACGGTCGGTGGATCGTCGGTCGCCGTCGAGTTCTTGAGCACCGGCAAATCCGCGATGAGCTTGCCGTTGCGAATGAAGTCCGCGAATTGCGTCTGACTGTATTCCTTGACGAAGGACGCGGCCTCGGCGAGCCCCGTCCGCAATTCGACCTCCGCTCGCCGCGAGACGGAATCCGTGACGCGGTAGACGGCGATGCCGATCGACACCAGGAGCAGCAGAGCGCTCGCGAGGAAGATGCGGTTGGTCAGTGAGGACAGGACGCTCATTCGCCGCCGCGCCCAACCTGGAAATTCGCCTCGACGGCTTCGCCGTCGATGACGGTCACTTTCCGCGGCGCCGGACGGCCGATCTCACTCCAGACCACGAGCGTATACGTGCCGCTCGGAATGCCGGAAATCGTGTACCGCCCGTCGTCATCCGTGACCGCGAAGAACGGGTGATTGAAGACGAGGATGTACGCGCTCATGTGCGAGTGGATGTCGCACGAGACCGGCACGATTCCGGGACGCTCGAACCGGAACGACCGCGTGCGGCCCGGCCGGTACCGGCCGAGATCGAACATCCCGATGGGCGACAGCGAGAACGCGTTGTGGAACGTCGTATCGCTGTTGGGGAAGTCCACCGTCGTCCCGACGGTGATCGCGAGCACTCTCGGAATGAACTGCTGTCCCTTCTGATCCATCTTCGCGCGTCCGGAACGAAGCTCTTCGAACGCCTGCCGCGGCGGCGGATAGTCGAGATACACGACCGAGCGGCGGCGGTCCACCGGCTCGAGCTTGGCGGCGGCGAGGTCCGACACCGCGGGCCGCGTCGCCGCGCTCGGCGGCGCGGAGACGATCACCTGGCCGCGAATGATCCCGACTTCACCCGCAGGCGAAGCCGCCGTTCCTGCGACCAGACCTGCCAGCACGAGCGTCGCGAGCGGACGGCACATTGGCGGAGCGCTCAGAACCAATAAAGGACCTGGAGAGCGGGGTAGCCGCGCTCGTGGACGCGGCCGCCATCGCGCCAGTTGTGCTGCCAGCCCGCGCGGATTTCGATCGGCCGCGTCACGCGGAATCCGACGACGGCTTCCACACGTGTCACGGGGGCATCCCACTCGACGGGGACGCCGTTCGATCCGGTCAGCGAGGTGAAATCGAGACGTTCCGCCCGCGCGGCGACCTGCCAGCGCGGGTGCCAGCGATATCGCGCGGACACGAAGCTGGACCACGCGACGAGCGGCGACGCCGCAGGCGAAAACTCGAAGGGAATTTCGAACGCCGAACGAAGGACTTCGCCTCGTACGAGCCAGTGCCCGAGACCCAGCTCGGCGTCGGCGCCGATCACGGTCTGCGCTGATTTGTCGCGCTCGCGTTCGGGGATCAGCACGAGGACGGAATCCTCGATCCATTCCCCGCGGGCCGCGGACACGCCGAGCCTCAGTCCGGCCGGCGTATACAAGGCC